>NZ_JBKOUC010000014.1:0-109075 GCF_046764815.1 Aphanothece stagnina RSMan2012 | reverse complement strand
CGGTGGGGTGGTGGTGTGGCGCAACGGGGACGGGGCGATCCGCCGGGCCACCACGGCCAGGATGCATGGCTGGCTGCGGGAGCAGGAGGAGGAACTGAGGCGCCGCCAGGAGGTCTTCGGTGATCCGCCGGGGGAGCAGCTGCGCGGCCGGCCGCTGATCGTGGTGGACGACGGCATCGCCACCGGCATGACCGTGAAGGCGGCCCTGCTCTCGCTCCGCAGGCTCGCCCCGGCCTCGCTGGTGCTCGCCGTGCCGGTGGTCGACCGCGCCATCGCCTCCGAGCTGGCGCAGCTGGTGGATCGCTTCGAGGCCCTGGCCGTCGTCGACGATCTCCGCGCCGTCGGCCTCTGGTACGAGCACTTCGAGCAGCTACGGGACGATCAGGTGCTGGCGCTGCTGAACCAGCCGCGCGCTGGTTCGGCCCCGGCACCTGCGGGACTCCTCGATCAACCCTGAGCGGCCTTGCCCAGGGGGGGCCTGCCCTCCCGGTGCATCCAGCTGATCCAGTCAGCGGAGATCTGTTTGGGGCAGACGGCCTCGCATTCCAGGTTGCTGCTGCAGCTCCCGAAGCCCTCCGCCGCCATCTGGGCCTGCATCGAGCTGGCCCGCCTGGCCCGCTCGGGCTGTCCCTGGGGCAGCTGGCCCAGGTGGGCCAGCTTCGCGGCCACGAACAGGCTGGCTGAGGCATTGCGGCAACTGGCCACGCAGGCCCCGCAGCCGATGCAGGCGGCGGTCGCGAAGGCCGAGGCCGCCTGGTCGCGGCCCACCAGGAGGGCGTTGCCATCGCTGGCCTGTCCGGTGTTGACCGAGCAGTAGCCCCCCGCTGCGATCAGGCGGTCCAGGGCGCTGCGGTCCACCACCAGATCCTGAATCGGCGGGAACGCCCGGGCCCGCCATGGCTCCAGGGTGAGGCAGTCCCCATCCCGGAACTGGCGCAGGTAGAGCTGGCAGACGGTGGTCGCGGCCTGGGGACCATGGGCCTGGCCGTTCACCAGGAAGCCGCAGCTGCCGCAGATGCCCTCCCGGCAGTCATGGTCGAAGTGCACCGGCCGCTCACCGGCGGCGATCAGCTGTTCGTTGAGGTGATCGAGCGCTTCCAGCAGCGAGAGGTCCACGCACAGCCCCACCAGCTCGTACGCGCGGAAGGCCCCGGGGCCCTCGGGGGTTTCCTGGCGCCAGATGCGCAGCTTCAGGTTGAGGGTGCGGCTCATCGGTAGCTGCGGGTGCTGGGTTGCAATGCCGTGAACGTCAACGGCTCGCTGTGGCGGATGGGATCCGTCGCCTCTCGGTACTCCCATGCGGCGATGTGGGCGAAGTGCTCGTCATCCCGGCGTGCCTCGCCTTCCGGTGTCTGGTGCTCCGAGCGGAAGTGCGCACCGCAGGATTCCTCCCGTGCCAGGGCATCCAACAGCATCAGCTGGGCCAGCCCGAGGAAATCCGCCACCCGCAGGGCCTTCTCCAGTTCAGGGTTCGGGCCTTCGGCACTGCCGGGGATGCTCACCTCGGCATGGAAGCGGCGCTCGAGCGCCGCAACCTCCGCCAGGCCGGCCGTCAGAGCCTCCGCTTCGCGGTTGATGCCACAGCGTTCGATCATCACGCTCCCCAGTGCACGGTGGAACACATCCACCGGCGTCGATCCCCGCACCTGCAGCATCCCTGCGATGCGCTCCTGAGCCCGGGCCAGAGCGTCACGGCAGGCGGGGTGGTCGGCCGCCACCCCGGACGTGCCATGCCCCGCCAGCCAGGCGGTGACCGTGGCGGGGGCGATGAAGTAACCGTCCGCCAGGCCCTGCATCAGGGCGCTGGCTCCCAGGCGGTTCGCACCGTGTTCGGAGAAATTCGCCTCACCCAGCACGAACAGTCCGGGGATGGAGCTCATCAGGTTGTAGTCGACCCACAGGCCCCCCATCGTGTAGTGGGGCGCCGGGTAGATGCGCATCGGGGTGGTGCAGGGGTCGTCACCGGTGATGCGCTCGTACATCTCGAGGAGGTTGCCGTAGCGGGAAGTGATCACCGCCTCCCCCTGATCGCTGATCGCATCGCGCAGATCCAGGTAGACCGAGCGTCCTCCCGGACCCACGCCATACCCGGCGTTGCAGAGCTCCCGGGCGCGGCGGGAGGCGACATCCCGCGGAACCATGTTGCCGTAGGCCGGATACTGGCGCTCCAGGAAATAATCCCGTTCGGTCTCGGGAATCTCTGCCGGCGGACGGGTGTCCTCCTTCTGCCAGGGCAGCCAGACGCGGCCGTCGTTGCGCAGGCTTTCACTCATCAATGTGAGCTTGCTCTGGTACGCATCGCCGCTGGGAATGCAGGTGGGGTGGATCTGGGTGAAACAGGGATTGGCGAACAGGGCTCCCTGGCGATACGCCCTCCAGATCGCACTGGCGTTGGATTTGAGGGCATTGGTGGAGAGGAAATAGACGTTGCTGTAGCCGCCGGTGGCGAGCACCACCGCCTGGGCGGTGTGCACCTCCAGCGCGCCGGTCAGCAGATGGCGGCAGACCACCCCGCGCGCCACGCCCTCCACCGTGACCAGATCGAGCACATCGCGGCGGGGCAGCAGTTCGACCCGCCCAGCCGCCACCTGGCGCATCAGGGCCTGGTAGGCCCCGTACAGCAACTGCTGGCCGGTCTGCCCGCGGGCATAGAAGGTGCGACTGACCAGGGCGCCGCCGAAGCTGCGGGTGGCCAGGGTGCCGCCGTATTCCCGCGCGAAGGGCACCCCCTGGGCCACGCACTGGTCGATGATGGAGCTGCTGATCTCCGCCAGCCGGTGACAGCCGGCCTCCCGGGCCCGGAAGTCGCCGCCCCGCAGGGTGTCGGCGAACAGGCGGCTGACACTGTCCCCATCGACGGCCAGAGGGCGGGCGGCGTTGATGCCTCCCTGGGCGGCAACGGAGTGCGCCCGGCGCGGGCTGTCGTGGAAGGTGAGCACCTTCACCCGATAGCCCTGTTCCGCCAGGGTGGCCGCTGCCGAGGCGCCGGCCAGGCCGGTGCCCACCACCAGCACGTCCAGCCCGCGCTTGCGCAGGGGACTGATCAGCGGCAGCGATTCCCGGGTTCGTCGCCAGGCCTCCGCCAGCGGTCCGGCCGGCAGGCGGGGATCGGGAAGTCCGCTCATGGCTGGACACCGACCCACGCCGGGATTCCGAGCATCAGAGCCACCAGCGCAAAGCCGCCGCCGACGAGCACGGCCAGGCTCCGTCCGCTCAGGCGGATGGCGAGGGCATTCGACGGGCTCAGCAACCCCAGACTCCGCTGGGCGGCCTCGCCGCCATGGAAGAGGTGCAGGCCGGCGGCCAGTGCGCCGCAGACGTACAGCAGCAGCAGCGCCGGCTGCCGCAGCACCTCCTGCAGGGCGGCCAGCTCCAGGCCGGCGGAGGGACGCGGCCAGCGCAGCTGGACGAGATGCACCACCAGGAACCCGAGCAGCACGGCCCCTCCCCCCGCCTGGAACCGGGCTGCCCAGGCGGCCAGCGGGTCCCGCCGACGGCTGCTCAGGCGCGCGCGGTTGCCGGCCCTGGCGTTGCCCCAGGCCTTGTGCAGGCTCAGGCCGATGTGGGCCAGGGCCACCGCCAGCAGGGCGAGCTCCGCGGCCGGCAGCCAGGGGGCCTGGTGGAGGTGGGCCGCGTAGCGCTCGAAGGGGGCCGGGGCGACCACCGCCAGGGCAACACCGCCCAGGTGCAGCACCAGGAACAGCACCAGCAGCAGGCCCGTCCAGGAGAGGACCATCCTCGACCAATCCGCCACTTGCAGGGCACCCGGTTCTGGCGGCTCGATCGTAGGCAGCCCCTGGCCTGAACCCATGGGGCCCGGTACGTTCCGGTCCATCGCTCCTGCTGGAGATGGCCCTGCTGCTCCGGCCCTTAGGCCGCCCTCTGACCCTGCTGCTGCTCACGGGCCTGGGCCTTCTCGGGGCCGCGATCCCGTCCCGGGTTCTGGCCAACGAGACTCCCCGCGCCAATGCCCTCGCGGCGATCCGCCAGGTCTGGCCGGAGGAGCACATCGACAGCGCCATCCGCTTGGCCCATCTCGAGAGTGGCCTCTCGCCAACAGCCCGTGGCTGTGCCGGCGACTGTTTCGGCCTGTTCCAGATCCACTACATCGCCAACCGCCGGCTGATGGCGGCCATGGGGATCCACAGCCCCGAGCAGCTCCTGGATCCCATCGTCAATTCAACGGTGGCGTATCGGATCTTCCGCGAATCGGGCTGGGGACCCTGGGGCGTCGAGCCCTGAGCCGCCTGGCGGGCTCTCCGCGATGCTCAGGCCGTCTCAGCTCTCACCACCTTCGCCGCCTTCCCCACCTTCGCCGCCCTCGTTGTCCTTTTCGGCGTTCTGCTCGGCCGGTGAGCTGCCGGGAACGACCGTCTCCATCTGCTTGCCCCCCTGTTCACCGCCCTCCATGGGTTCCGGTGCCTTGCCGCAGCCCACGGTGGCGGCCACCAGACCAGCGGTGGCGAGGAAGAGGGCAAGGCTGGGGCGGGCCATGGCATGACACTGAGGCTGGTCCATTGTTGGAGGTGCTGCGCCAGGGGAGCTGCGCTTTTGCGACACCCCTGGGTGCCTTTCGTCACATCCGATGCGTTTCACGCTTGAGCCGCTGCTGGAGGCCCGTCAGCTGGAGGACCTCCGCAGCGCCCTGCTGGCCGATTCCGACGCCTGGCGTCCCGGTGCCGAGACCGCCGGCTGGCATGCGCGCACCGTCAAGCACAACCGCCAGCTCGACCGCACCTCTGCGCTCCAGGCCCGGCTGGCTCCGCGGGTGCTCGAGCCCTTGCTGCACCACCCCCTCATCCAGTCGGCCGCCCTGCCCCTGAGGGTGCACGGGTTGCTGTTCAGCCGCTCAGGGCCTGGGGAGGGCTACGGACGTCACGTGGACAATGCCTTCATGGCGGAGGGCCGCAGTGACCTCTCCTTCACCCTGTTCCTCAGTGATCCGGCCGCCTACGCGGGGGGAGCGCTAGTGCTGGAGTCGCCATCCGGGGAGGAGGCCCTGCGGTTGCCGGCGGGGCATGCCCTGGTGTACCCCAGCACCCTGCTGCACCGGGTCGAGCCCGTGACCCGGGGAGAGCGCCTGGTGGCGGTGGGTTGGATTCAGAGCCGCGTGCGCCATGCGGATCAGCGCGAGCTGCTGTTCGAACTCGACACAGCCCGCCGGGCGCTCTTCCGGCAGGAGGGCAAGAGCGAGGTGTTCGATCTGATCAGCCGCAGCTACACCAACCTGCTGCGCCGCTGGGGGGAGTGAGCCCCGTAGCCAGGGGGAGGGCGACCTCAGGCGATCTCCAGGATCCCCATCATCCCGCGCTCCTCGTGGTCGAAGATGTGGCAGTGGTACAGGGTGCGACCGGCAAAGTCCCGGAAGCGGATCCGCAGCCGCACGGTTTCGCCGGGACGCACCAGCACCACGTCCTTCCAGGCGCAGTGGGCACTGGGGATGTCCTGGCGGCTGATCACCTGGAAGGGGTTGATGTGCACGTGGAAGGGGTGATCCATCACCCCGTCGTTGGTGATCACCCAGTCTTCGGTCTCCCCCAGCCGCACCGTGGTGTCGACCCGGTCATGGGCGTAGGCGCGGTCATTGATCAGAAACGCCATCCCCAGCCCTGGTGCCATGGCGTGGCTGAGCCTGAAGTGTCGGGTGCGTGAGGGGGCCGGCAGGGGCTCGACCGCCAGCAGCTTCCGTGGCAGGGCCATCGGGGCCACCGATCCCTCGTAGCGCAGGGTGGCCAGGACCGCCGGGTTCTGCGCGGAGTCCCCGCGGCCCGGCCCCCTCCGCCCCATGCCGCCGTGATGGCCCCAGCCCCAGGGCCCCCCACCCATGCCGCCCCCACCCATGCCGCGCCCTCCCATCCCCTGCAGGCGGTCGTAGGGAAGGTCCAGCAGCCGGAAGCGGCCCCCCTCCCGATCGCCCCGCACCAGCACCTCGGCCCGCTCCCCTGGAGCCAGCAGCAGCTCCTCGAGCTCCACGGGGGCCTCGAGGGCGCCGCCATCGGTGGCGATCAGATGGAAGGGGTGGCCCTCCAGGGCGAGGCGCCAGATGCGGGCATTGGAGCCGTTCACCAGGCGCAGCCGCAGCAGGCCGCCGCGGGCGATCGCCAGGTCCGGCGCGAGGCTCCCGTTGACCGTGAGCACCGACCCTTCGCGGCCGAGCATGGTGTTCATGCCGGGACCCATACCACGACCCATACCGGGCCCCATGCCGGGCCCCATGCCGAAGCCCCCGCCGCTTGCCGCCGTGAGGCCGTCGGCGGGAAGGTCCTTGAGGAAGAGCACCTCGTCGGGAACGGCGCCCAGCTCCGGCAGGTCGTCGAGGCCCCCCCGCACCAGCAGCACCCCCCCGAGACCACCGAAGACCTGATCGGCCACGTGGCCGTGGCGATGGGGGTGGTAGTAGAAGGTGCCGGCCGGATGGTCGGGCGGAATCGTGAAGCTGTAGGTCTGGGATCCCCCGGGCGGCACGCTGAGGAAGACGTTGTCGGCCTGGCCATCGGGCGGAATGTGCAGCCCGTGGTAGTGCAGGTTGGTGGGCTGGCCCAGACGGTTGTGCAGCTGGAGGCGCACCCGATCCCCGGGTCTCACCTCCAGCAGCGGACCGGGCAGCAGGCCGTTGTAGGTGAGCACGGGCCCTGTCACCCCCGGAATGGGCAGGTTCCGCACCTCAGCGACCAGATCGAGCTCCAGGCGGCCGTCCACGGAGCGCAGCCGTGCGGGCAACCTGGCCGGGGGAGCCGTGCCGGGACGGCTCAGGCCCGAGCGGCCGATCAGCACCATCCCGGTGGCGGCAGCCGCCAGGGTGAGGAAGGAGCGGCGGGGCAGGGCAGGGAGCATGGATCGCGTGCCTCCCTTGGGATGGCCTCAACCTAGGAACGCCGCCGCGTCCCGGCCGCTGGCCCTCCAGGCCTTCGCTGCCTGAGGATCTCCCCGTGCCCTGTCTGCCATCAGCTGCGTGCCAGCGCGAGAACCATGACCGTGGAAGTGGCCCTGGCCGTGCTGGAGCGTCAGGAGCGTTGGCTGCTCCAGCTCCGCGACGACATCCCCGGCATCGTGGCCCCGGGAGCCTGGGGGTTGTTCGGGGGCCATCTCGACCCGGGAGAGACCGCTGCCCAGGCGGTGCGCCGGGAATTGCTGGAGGAGATCAACTGGTGGGCTCCATCCCCCCTGCCCTTCTGGTTCTGGCACCACAACAGCCAGCGCATCGCCCACGTCTTCCGTGCCTCCCTGCCCGTGCCGCTGGCGTCGCTGACGCTCCTGGAGGGCCAGGACATGGTGCTGGCCAGCCTCGAGGAGCTGCGCAGCGGCCGCCTCTGGAGTCCGCGGTTGCGGCAGCACCGGCCGCTGGCTCCCTCGCTCCAGTGCGCCCTCGCCGCCCTCGACCTGTGCCGACCCCATGGCCACGGGGCAGATGGGGGTTATGGTGAAGTGTCCGGCAGAAGCCGGCAAGCTTGAAACGCTTGCGCAGGCCGGATCCAGCACCAGACGCTCCCTGCGCTTCCTGGGGGCAGATCCACAGGTCGTGTCTCGACCTGATGTGGCTTCACGGAACCACCGCTGCTGCGGTCAGGGTCCCGGTTGTCCCGGTGCGCAATCCATATCCGATCGTCCACGTCCATGGCCAACCGTTTCTTCTCCAACCCCTCGCTTCAGCGCTCGTTGCTCGCCCCAGGGCGGGCCGGCAAGCCGACCTATCCCAGCTGCCCGATTCAGCTCGGTTCCCGTGGCGGTGCCGCGGCCCAGGGCGGCTCGGGGCACAATCCGCTCACCTGGGAAGAGCTGCTGGGCCAGCGCTGATTCCCTGCGCCGGGCACCCCCCCGGGCCGGTTTCAGCCGAGCGCCCCGAGCGCCCCGACCAGGGCCATCACCAGCAGGGCCGCGCTGCTGAGAAAGGCAATGCCGAAGCCCGGGCCCCGCTTCTCGGGAGCCTGGATGTACCCCACGGCATAGGCAATGCGGCCGGCGACCCAGAGAATCCCCAGCACGTCGGCCACGCTGCCCCTGCCCAGCAGGCTGGCCAGCCAGTAGCTGGGCAGGAAGAAGACCAGCTGCTCCAGGGTGTTCTGCTGAACCCGCACCACCCGTTCGAACTCGGCTGGCCCCGTCATGGCAGGGGGCTTGACCTTGTACTGAACCCGGGCCCGGCCCACGGCCAGGGCGGCCACCTGGTAGACGAGCAGCGCGGCAATCGTCACCAGCGCTGGAATCGCCAGGTTGGTCATGGGGGCAGAGCAAGGCCTCCCCATCCTCGCCAATGTCCCCGCCCCTGGGCGGAAAGCCCCGAACCGGCTGTGCCGGGGAGGACTCCAGTCAGATGGAGAACGCCAGTCAGATGTAGAACATCGCCGAAGCCTGCAGCTGGCTGTCCCGTTCTTCCACCAGCTTGGCCAGGGTGACGGTGCTGAGCACCTGATGCCGTGCCTGTTCCACCTTCCTCTCCAGCGAGGCCAGCACGCGGAACACCAGCCCCTCCCGATCCGGGGCCGGACTGCCCTGCCGATCGCCATCCAGGCAGGCGATCACCTCGGCGACGCTGATCGTGTCCGGTGCGCGGTTGAGCTGGAACCCTCCCCGTGGTCCGCGCACACTCCGCAGAATCCCGGCCTTGCGCAGGCTGGTCAGCATCTGCTCCAGGTAGCGCTCCGGGATGCCATGGCGGCGGCAGATCTCGGCGGTCTGGAGCAGGCCTCCGCTGCCATGGACCCCGGCCAGCTCGATCAGGGCCACCAGGCCGTACTCGGTTTTGGCGCTGAAAGCCATCGGCAGGGTCGGTACCACCCCATTCTGGCAGTCAAACAACGGCGTGCTGGTGGGGAATGTGGAAGTCGCTAGGGCAGCACTTCCCTCGTTCTCCGATCCTGGTGGCGTACTTTTTCCGGCAGACGGCAGCCTCAGGGGTTTCCTCCAGGATGGAGCCCTGACCCGATCGTGGTGCGATCCCGATGGCCCCGGCCGATGGCGTGACCCTGGCCGCAGCGTCCCGCGTCTGGTTCCGGCTCGGCCTGGTCAGCTTCGGTGGCCCCGCCGGCCAGATCGCCCTGCTGCACCGGGAGGTGGTGGAGGACCAGCGCTGGCTCTCCGAGCGGCGTTTCCTGCACGCTCTGAATTACTGCATGGTGCTGCCCGGGCCCGAGGCCACCCAGCTGGTCACCTACCTCGGGTTCCTCATGCATGGGGTGATGGGGGGGCTGGTGGCCGGGGGTCTGTTCCTGCTGCCCGCCCTGGGGCTGCTGATCGGCCTGGCCACCGTCTATGCCCTCTGGGGAACGCTTCCCCTGCTGGCCTCGGTGTTCTGGGCGCTCAAGCCCGCCGTGCTGGCGATCGTGCTGCAGGCCGCCTGGCGGCTGGGTCGGCGCACCCTGCATCACCCCTTTCTGGCCCTGCTGGCCCTGGGGTCGTTTCTCGGCCTCACGGTGGTGGGGATGGCCTACCCCCTGGTGGTCGTCCTGGCGGCCCTGGCCGGCTGGCTGGCCGGTCGCTGGCGGCCGCGCTGGGTCGTGCTTCCCGATCCGCCGGCCCCGGGGCTGGCGGAGGCCCCGATCTCTCCGGTGGAGGCTGCGCCCGCCCTGCATGACGACGCCACCGCCACGCCACCCCATGCCCGGGCAAGCGGAGCTTCCCTGGCTGCCGTGATGCTGCTCTGGGGGCTGGCCTTCGGCGTCCCCCTGGCGGGGCTCAGCCTGATCGGGGGCTGGAACGGCCTCCTGGCCGTCATGGCCCGTTTCTTCACCCAGGTGGCTCTGGTGTGCTTCGGCGGGGCCTACGCGGTGTTGCCCTACGTGGCCCAGGCGGCGGTGGAGCAGTTCGGCTGGCTCTCCGCCGCCCAGATGGTCGATGGCCTGGCGCTCGGGGAGACCACCCCGGGGCCGCTGATCATGGTGGTGGCCTTCGTGGGCTTCATGGGGGGGTGGAGCAGCGGGCTGTTCGCTCCGGCCTCGCCGTGGCTGGGGGCGGTCGCCGCCACCCTGGTGGTGGTGTGGTTCACCTTTCTGCCGTCCTTCGGCTTCATCCTGGCGGGGGCCCCGCTGGTGGAGGCCAGCCGGGGCGACCTGCGGCTGGACGCCCCCCTCACGGCCATCACGGCGGCCGTGGTGGGGGTGATCGCCAGCCTCGCGGTGCTGTTCGCCGGGCCGGTGCTGTGGCCCGAAGGCACCTTGCAGCCGGCAGGGCTGGGGCTCGCGCTGGCGGCCCTGGCGCTGCTGCTGCGGGGGGGCTGGGGGGTGACGGGGCTGATCGCCCTGGCGGCCGTCCTGGGGATGGCGCGTGCCCTGGTCAGAGGCGGCTGAGGCAGGGCGTTTCGGTTGGAAACGCTGGCCTTGGTTTGCTCAGCACCGTTCCGGGGCCTCCTGGCCTGCAGAATCTGGCGCAACGCCTTTCGCTCCCCAGAGCCCCCATGGCCCTCCTGCCGAGCTTGCTGCTGATCGTGGTGGGCATTCTGCTGCTGTTCGGCGGCGGCGAATTCTTTGTGGCCGGTGCCACGGCCCTGGCCCTGTTGCTGGGCATCCCCCAGATCGTGATCGGCCTGACCGTGGTCTCGCTGGGCACCAGCGCCCCTGAACTCTTCGTGAGCATCATCTCCACCCTGCGAGGGGACGATGCCATTGCCGTGAGCAATGTCGTCGGCAGCAACATCTTCAATGTGCTGGTGGTGCTGGGCCTCAGTGCCGTGGTGGTGCCGCTGCGGGTGAAGAGCCGGCTGGTGCGCCGCGATGTGCCCTTGCTCCTGGCCCTGTCGATGTCGGTGTGGGGGATGGCCTCGGGCAACCGCCTCTCCTGGCAGGCGGGTCTGGCGCTGCTGGTGGGCCTGGTGATCAATCTGGTGTGGGAAGCCCGCACGGCAGGCGAAAACCCCGAGGAGGTCGGTGAGTTCGACGCCAGTGAGTCGGGCAGTCCCCTGGGGGCATCGCTCCGTCTCGGTGGCGGACTGGTGCTGCTGGTGCTGGGATCGCAGTTGCTCGTCAAGGGGGCGGTCGACGCGGCCGTGGCGCTCGGCGTCAGCCAGACGGTGATCGGTCTGACGATCGTCTCGGCGGGCACCTCCATGCCCGAGCTGGTCACCTCCGTGGTGGCCGCCTACCGCGGCAAGGCCGATCTGGCGATCGGCAACGTGGTGGGGAGCAATCTGCTCAACCAGTTCCTGATCCTGGGGTCCTGCGCCCTGCTCTCGGGGGGACGGGGCCTGGCGGTGGACCCCGTGATGGTGAGCCGCGATCTGCCGATCATGGTGGCCACGACCCTGGCCTGTCTGCCGATCTTCTGGACCCGGGGGGTGATCACCCGGCTCGAGGGTGGGATTCTCGTGCTCCTCTACGGCCTCTACCTGGCCGAGCAGGTGCTCAGCAGCATCACCAGTCCGCTGAGTGATGAATTCCGGCTGGTCTCCCTGGTCGCCGTGGTGCCCGTCGTGCTGGTGTTCCTCGTCTGGCAGACCCTGCGCTGGCTGCCGCAGCGCCGGGTCTGAAGCGCGGGTCTGAGACGCGGGGCTGCGTGGATCGAGGCCCACCAGTCACAGGCCGAACTGCAGCAGCACCAGCCAGGGCACCAGCAGGCTCATCATCAGGGTGAGGGGAAAGCCATAGCGGGCCACATCGAGAAACCTGTAGCGCCCGGGTCCGAACACCATCAGGTTCGTCTGGTAACCAACCGGGCTGAGGAAGCTCTGGCTGGCCCCGAACAGCACCGTGAAGATGCCGGCCATGGGCGGGATGCCCAGGCCGACGGCGAGCTTGGCGGCCACCGGGATGAGCATGGCCACCGTGGCGGCGTTGCTCATCACCTCCGTGAGCAGGGTGGTGAACAGGAACACCGCCACCAGGGCCCAGTACAGGGGCCAGTTCCGCAGGGAGCCGAGCAGGGAGGCCGCCAGAATCTCCGCCAGGCCGGTCTTCTCCAGCGCCACGCTGAAGCTGGCCAGGGAGCCCAGCAGCAGGATCACATCCAGACGGATGGCACGCTGCAGCTCGCCGGGCCGCAGGCAGCCCGTGGCCACCATCGCCACCGTGCCCAGCAGCACGGCCGCCACGAGGGGCAGCAGCTTCAGGCCCGGCAGCAGGATCGCCAGCACGGCGATCGCGATTGCCACCCGCTTGCGGCTCACCGTCGGCAGGTCATCCTCCAGCTGTTCGAGCACCACCAGGTCGTTGTTGGCCTGCAGGCCGCGGATGGCATCCTTCGGGCCCTGCAGCAGCAGCACGTCCCCCTCTCGCAGCACGGCCTGACCCAGCCGTTCCCGCAGCACGGCGTTGCCGCGCCGCAGGGCCAGCACCGTGGCGTTGTACCGCTGGCGGAAGCGCAGATCCCGCAGACAGTCGCCCGTCAGGGTCGAGCCGGCCGGCAGGAGCACCTCCACCATCCGCTGGCCGTTCTGGGGGTCTGCGGGGTCCAGGGCGGGCTCCTCCTCGGGGGTGGGGGCCAGCACCACGGTGTGTTCCTGCTGCAGCCGCAGCAGATCGTCGCGGGTGCAGCGCAGCACCAGCCGGTCTCCCAGCATCAGGCGCCGGTCGGCCAGCGGCGGCAGGAACCGCTCCTGGCCGCGGTGCAGCTCCAGCACGTCCACATCAAAGCGCCGCTGCAGCCGGCTGCCGTGCAGCGACTGGCCCACCAGTTCGGAGCCGCGTGGAATCTGGACCTCGGTGAGGTAGCCGCTCCTCGAGAAGCTGCCCACCAGGTCGTCGTCATTGCTGCCGCGATCCGGCAGGAAGCGATCGGCCAGCAGCACCATCCCGAGGCTGCCGCCGAGCCACACCCCCAGGCCGATGCCGGTGAAGCTGAACAGGCCGAAGGCGCCGTAGCCCAGCTTGTTGCTCACTTCGCTGGCCAGCAGGTTCACCGAACTGCCCAGCAGGGTCAGGGTGCCCCCCAGCACCGTGGCGAAGGAGAGGGGCAGCAGCACCTTGGAGGGGGAGATCCGGCGCCGGTGACACCAGCCCTCGACCACCGGGAGCAGGGAGGCCACGATCGGCGTGTTCGGCACGAAGGCGGAGACCGGCGCCACCACGGCCGAGAGCAGCAGGATCATCCGGCGGGGACTGCGCACGGCATCCGAGCCGATCAGGCCGCGCAGCCGGTCCAGTCCTCCGGACCGGAACAGCCCTGCCGCCAGGGCGAACAGGCCGATCAGGGTCAGCAGGGCCGGACTGCCGAACCCCTCGAGAGCCTCGGCGGGTTTGAGCACCCCGGTGGCCATCAGCAGCCCCACGGCCAGCAGGCCGGTGACCTCGGGAGCCAGCCAGCCGCTGATGAACAGCACCACCGAGAGGGCCAGCACCGCCAGGGTGATCAGGGCCCCCGGCGTGAGCAGGGACGGCATCAGAGGCATCGGGGCCGGGGCCGCAGGCGCGGCCAATCTACGGTTTGTCGATCGGGCTTACGACTCGGCGAGTCCCGGGGCGGCCGGCCTAGCTGCCCGGCAGCTCCGCCAGGTCGTCGGTGGCCCCCATCACCACCAGCAGCTCGCCCTTCTGCAGCACATGGGAGGCCGGCGGATTCACCGTGAGCTGGTTGTCCGGACCGGCGGCCAGCACGCTCACGTTGTAGTTCTTGCGGAGGTTGAGATCCCGCAGGGAATGGCCGATGAAGGGGCCCGGCACCCGGATCTCCTCGATGCTGTTGCGGTCGTCGAGCCGCAGCCGGTCGAGCAGGTTGGGCCGCACCAGCTCCAGCCCCAGCCGCTGTCCCTGCATCTTGGAGGGGAAGATCACCCGGTCCGCCCCCACCCGCTGCAGCATCTTCATGTGAAGGTCGTTGGTGGCCCGCGCGATCACCTGCTGCACCCGGCTGCCTTCGCTGTCCTTGGCGATCAGGGTGGCGGTGATGCTCACCTCGATCGGTTCGCTCATCGCCACCACCACGGTGGTCACATCGAGCACCCCGGCCGCCCGCAGGGCCTCCTCATCGGTGCTCTCCAGCACCCGCGCCGTGATCGAAGGATCGATCTTGTTCAGCTCGTCGATCGCCCGCTGGGAATTGTCGATCGCCAGCACATCGGCCCCGGCCCTGCTCAGCTCGATGCAGACCGCCGAGCCGAAACGCCCGACGCCGATCACCGCGAAGCTGCCCTTGACGCGGCTCTCAGCGGGATTCCAGTGCCACCAGTTGCTCATGGTTCAGGGGGGTGGGTCCAAGCATGGGCCATCACGGCGAAGCGGATGGGCAGGGGGTTGAGGCGGCCGGACGTGACGCGACCGGGTTGAGGGGGGCGGGCCTGACCCGACCGATCTTGGAGCAGGGGCGAGCGATTCAGGAGCAAGCGACAGGGGCCACATCCAGGAGCCATCTAGATGAACAGCTCCTCGCGGGGATAGCCCACCCGGGAGTGGCGACGGCTGCCATACAACGCCGTGAGCAGAAGCAGGATCCCAAGTCTGCCCACGAACATGCCCACCATCAGCACCAGCTGACCCCAGCGGTTCAGCTCGGCGGTGACCCCCACATCGAGCCCGACGGTGGCAAAGGCCGACATGCAGGTGAAGAGCTTCTCCAGAAAGCTGAAGCTCGTGCCGTTGGGCACCCCCGCGGCCGTGGGACCCAGCCCGAGCAGCAGCGCCATCAGCAGCACGAAGATCAGCGAGGCGATGGTGACCCCGATGGCGCGCAGCACCACGCTGTCGGGAATCTGACGGCGATGGATCACCACCTCCTGGCGCCCCTGCAGGGTGGAGCGCGTCGCGGCCATCAGGGTGGCGAAGGTGGTCGTCTTGATCCCGCCGCCGGTCCCCCCGGGGCTGGCGCCGATGAACATCAGCACGATCACCAGCAGCAGCCCGGCATCGGAAAAGGTGGCGGCCGAGATGGGCACGCTGTTGAAGCCGGCCGTGCGGGAGGTGATCGACTGGAACAGGGTCACCTGGATTCGCTGTGCCCAGCTCAGGGGTTCCATCACCCCGCCGGTGGCGAAGTGTTCCGTGAAGAGGAGACCGAGCGCCCCGAACACCACCAGCAGCAGGGTGGAGCGCAGCACCAGGCGAGAGTGGAGGCTCAGGCGCTTCAGGCCCCGCAGCCGCTGACGGTTGGCCCACAGATCGTTGATCACCCGCCAGCCGATGCCCCCGATCACGATCATCGTGGCGATCACCCCATTCACCACCGCACTGTCGCGGTAGCGCTCGAGGCTGTCACTCCAGAGCCCGAAGCCCGCATTGTTGTAGGCGCTGATCGCGTGGAACAGGGAGGCCCAGAAGCGCTCCAGGGGGTTGGCGATGTCGGTGAACCCGAAGCTGTAGAGGACCACCGTGCCGAGCCCCATCACGCAGCTGCCGGTCAGCAGGATGCTGTTGAAGGTGGGGCCGATTCCCCCCACGCCGAACTGATCGAGGCACTGCCCCTTGTCCAGGCGGTTGCGCAGTCCGCCATGGCCCTGCACGAAGCCCTGCAGAAAGGTGGTGATGGCCATCAGCCCCAGGCCGCCGGTGATGATCAGGCCGGCCAGGGTCACCTGGCCGAAGGGGGTGAGATCGCGGCTGATGTCGATCACCGACAGCCCCGTCACCGTGATCGCCGAGGTCACCGTGAACAGCGCTTCCCAGAGGCCCACGTCCTCGGTGGAGCAGAGGGGACTGGAGAGCACCACCGTGCCGGCCGCGATCACCAGTGCCCCGGTGACGACCGTGAACTGCGGCACGGTGAGGTGGTGACGCCAGCGCTGGAAGGCGTTCCACGCGGAGGTGGCGGGCTGCAGCCGCATGGGCTGGAGGGTCTGCGGGATGTCAGGAGGCGGCATCGCCGCAGCGGCCGGGCCAGGGGTTCTTAACCTAAACCCTTTGCTCCCAAGGGATCTTGCCTGTGCCGGCAGCCTTGCCCACGGATCTGACCGGCCTGATCAGCGGTGCCGTGGAGGCCAATCCCCTGCTCGGCTACGGCGTCATCGCCCTGGTGATGCTGCTGGAGAACGTGATTCCGCCGATCCCATCGGAGGTGGTGCTGCCCCTGGCGGGCTACCTCGTCTCGCGGGGCCAGCTGGCCCTGCTGCCCACCGTGCTGGCGGCCCTGGCCGGCACGGTGCTCGGCGCCTGTTTCTGGTACGGCATCGGTCGGCTGGTGCCCGAAGAGCGGATCGAGCGCTGGCTGGCCCGCCACGGGTCGCGGCTTGGCCTGGTCTCCGAGGATCTCGCCCGCAGCCGCCGCTGGTTCGCCGCCCACGGGTCGGCCCTGGTGTTCTGGGGCCGGATGGTGCCGGGCGTGCGCACGCTGATTTCCGTGCCTGCCGGTCTGGAACGCATGCCCCAGCTGGCCTTCCTGGCCTGGACGACCGCCGGCAGCCTGATCTGGACGGTGGCCCTCACCCTGGCCGGCCGCGCCATGGGCCAGGGTTACGCCCAGGTCGCCCGCTGGCTTGGGCCCCTGGCCCAGACCGTTGAAATCGGCCTCATCGTGGCCCTCGTGGTGGGGGTGGTTGCCCTGGTCATCCGGGCGACTCGGCAGCGATAACGAACGCTTCTGGCAGGCATAGGACTTTTGTTTTCCTGCGGCGCTCAAAAGAGCCCACTGCCGCTTAGGTTTCACGCCCCACCTGGAATCCTTTGACTCCATGACCGTCGCGCTGCTGGAGACGGCCTGGCTGGTTCCGCTCTATCCCCTTCTGGCGGCCCTGCTGTCGCTGGCCTGGTCGCCGGGCCTCATTTCCCGCACCGGGCCGCGCCCCTGCGGCTACCTCAACCTGCTGATGGTGAGCGCGGCCTTCGTGCACAGCGTCGTGGCCCTCACCGCCCTCCACACCAACGCCCGTGCCGGGGCCGAGGCCCTCTACCGGCCGATCACCTTCGGCTGGACCTGGCTGGACACCGCCGGGCTACGGATCGGTTTCGACGGCCTGATCACCGAACCGGCCCTGGTGGCGATGACCGTGATCACCGGCCTGCACGTGCTGGTGCAGCTCTATTCGATCGCCTACCTGGAGATGGACTGGGGATGGCCGCGGTTCTTCGGTTCGCTGAGCTTCTTCGAGGCGGGCCTGTGCGCCCTGGTGCTCACCGATTCGCTGTTCTTCAGCTACGTGATTCTCGAGCTGCTCACCTTCGGCACCTACCTGATTGTGGGCACCTGGTACAACCAGCCCCTGGTGGTGAAGGGCGCCCGCGACGCCTTCCTCACCAAGCGCATCGGCGACCTCATCCTCCTGGCCGGGGTGATCGCCCTGCTGCCGCTCACCGGCACCTGGAATTTCCACGGCCTGCAGGGCTGGGCTGCCGATCAGATCAACAACCACAACACCCTGCCGCCGGCGATCACCCTGATCCTGCTGGCCCTGATCGCCGGCCCGATGGGGAAGTGCGCCCAGATCCCCCTTCACCTCTGGCTCGATGAGGCCATGGAGAGTCCGCTGCCCTCCACCGTGCTGCGCAACTCCGTGGTGGTGGTGGGCGGTGCCTGGGTGCTGCTGCGGCTCGAGCCCCTGATCGAGCTCAGCCCCCTGGTGCAGACCGTGCTGGTGATCGTGGGCGGCACCAGCGCCCTGGTGGGTTCCCTGATCGCCTTGGCCCAGATCGACGTCAAGCGGGCCCTCTCGTTCCTCGTGAGCAGCTGGCTGGGCCTGCTGTTCGTGGCGGTGGGCCTGGGGGGGATCGACGTGGCCGATCACCTGATGCTCGTGTACCCCCTGGCGATGGCCCTGATGCTGATGGCGGTCGGCGCGATCGTGCTGACCAACATCACCCAGGACCTCACCCAGCTGGGTGGTCTCTGGAGCAAGCGCCCCCTGATGGGCCTGGCCTTCCTCACCGGCGCGGCCGGTCTGATGGCCCTGCCCCCGTTCGGCGGTTTCGCCGCCCTGCGGGAGCTCCTGGAGCTCACGGCGGCCAGTTCCAGTCCGGCGGTGCTGGGCGGCGTGGTGCTGATCACCAATGCCCTGATCAGTGCCGGGCTGATCCGGGTGTTCGGCCTGATCTGGGCAGGCCGTCCGTCGGTGTTCACGACGCGCTCCCCGGAGGTGTTGTGGCTGATGGCCCTGCCCACGTTCGTGCTGATGGGTCTGATGCTGCATCTGCCCCAGCTGCTGGTGATCAACGGCGTGTTCTCGCTCTCGCCGCTGCCGGGATGGGGACCGCAGGCGCTGCCGCTGCTGCTCTCCACCCTGGTGGGAGGCGGTCTCTCGGCCGTCTTCTACCTGCGCCCCCACCCCCTGGCCCACCTGCCGGCCGCCCTCGGAGGTCTGCAGGACTGGCTGGCCCACGACATGCAGACGGAGCGCTTCTACCACCGCACCGTGGTCTGGCTTGTGGTCTCCCTGGCCCGTCTGAGCGCCTGGTCGGATGACCGGCTGATCGACGGCTTCAGCGGCGCCTCAGGCAGCGCGGCCATGGCCGGGGCCCGTCGCCTCAGCCTCACCACCTCGGGCCGCTCCCAGCTCTATGCCCTCACCCTCGTGCTGGGGGTGGTGTTGATGGCCATCTGGCTGCTCGCCACACCCGCCGCCGCCCCTGAACTCGTCCGCCCTTTCAGCTGATGGGACCCACTCCGCTACTGCTGCTGCTGGCCCTCCCCCTGGCCGGCACCCTGCTGCTCCCCCTCCTGCCGGCTGGCCTCGCCTCCTGCCGCGTGCGCACGCTCGCCGCCCTGCCACCTGCCCTGCAGCTGCTCCTGGCTCTGGTCTGCTGGCGTCACCCCCCAGCCGACCTGCAGCTCCCCTGGCTGCCGAAGATCGGGCTCACCCTGGGCCTCGGCCTCGATGGGCTCTCCCTGCCCCTGGTGCTGCTGAGCGCCCTGCTCACCACACTCGCCGTCCTGTCGGCCCCGGCCGACCAGGGTCGCCCACGCCTCTTCTTCGCCCTGATGCTGGCCACCAACCTCGGCGTGGTGGGTGCCTTCCTGGCGCGCAACGCCCTGCTGTTCCTGCTGGCCTTCGAACTGGTGCTGATCCCGATCACCCTGCTGGTGGCGATCTGGGGCGGTGAGCGCCGGGCCGGGGCCGCGGTGCGGTTCCTGCTCTACAGCGCCGTGTCCGGCCTGGCCCTGCTGATCGCCGTTTTCGCCTTCGCCTGGTTCAACCCGGCCGGGCCGTCGTTCGGGTTCGACGAGCTCCGCAATGCCCAGCTCCCCCCTGCGGCCCAGCGCTGGATCCTGGCGCTGCTGCTGCTCGCCTTCGGCCTGAAGCTTCCGGTGGTTCCCCTGCACGGCTGGCAGCCGTTCACCTACGGCCAGGCGTCCATCCCCGTGGTGATGCTCCTGGCCGGTTCGGTTTCCAAGCTGGGGGCCTACGGGCTGCTGCGCTTCGGTGTCGGTTTCCTGCCCGACGCCTGGGCCGCCTGGTCCCCCTGGATCGCGGCCGTCGGTGCGATCACCACGGTCTACGGCGCCCTCAACGCCCTCGCCCAGAGCGACATCCGCCGCCTGATGGCGTTCAGCTCACTGGGGCACATGGGTCTGCTGGTGTTGGCGCTCTCGGCCGCCACGCCCCTCAGCCTGCAGGGGGCGATTGCCCAGATGCTGGCCCACGGGATGATCGCCGCGCTGCTGTTCGCCTGTGTGGGGCTGATCGAGCGCAAGACCGGCACCAGCCAGATTCCGGAGCTCTCGGGCCTGATGAATCCGCTCCGGGGACTGCCGTTCACCATGGGCATGCTGCTGCTGGCGCTGATGGCGGCAGCGGGCATTCCCGGCCTGGCCGGCTTCCCTGCCGAGCTGATGGTCTTCGAGGGCAGCTGGACCGCCTTCCCCCGGGCGACCCTCGTGAGCCTGATCGCCTCAGGCATCACCGCGGTGTACGCCATCCGCCTGTTCAACCGGGTGGGCTTCGGCCGGCTCGACAACGAGCGTGCCGACTGGGCCCACACCCGCTGGGGCGAGCGGGCCCCCGCCATGGCCCTCACCCTGCTGGTGATCGCGGCAGGCCTCTGGCCCGGCTCCCTCACCGGCTGGAGCGAGGCCGAATCGGCCGGCCTGGCCCTGCGGGCCCAGCCATTCCTGGTGGATCCGGCAGCCGTCGCGTTCGCCGCTGCCCAGAGGTCACCCGTCGCGATCGCCTCCGCCACAACTCTGACCGCATCGCCCCTGCTGTCGTCATGACCCCCCCCACCGCCACGGCCCCCGAGACCGTCACCCAGCCCCTCATCCCCCCCTCCACCCATCGCTATGCCGATGTGATCCACCGGCTCGAGGCCGGCGGCTCGATGCTGCCGGACACCCCGGAGAACCTGATGCAGATCATCGGCATCTACAAGGCCTATGCCGTGCCGATGGACTTCTACTGGCGCGACCTGCTCTACATCGCCGAGCAGGTGTTCCTGGACCCGCTGCCGGCGTTCAAGTACTTCATCAGCCAGGAGTATCTGGACAGGCCCAACTCTTATCAGGGGGATCAGTCGAAGCTGCGCATCTGGCGCGGTGGCGAAAAGGCCCACCCTGAACTTCTGGAGTTCATGGCCAAGGGGGAGACCGGCAAGATGCCGAAGCTGCTCCATCACCTCTGGCACGACCGGATCAACATGGAGTTCGCCGAAGCGTGCATGGAGGCCATGCTCTGGCACCAGGGCATGGGCGGGCGCTTCTACGACTATCTCGACAGCGACACCTACCGGGCCAATGCGGATCGGGCCATCAAGGCCTACTTCCGCGGCAACCCGCTGATGCTGGGGCTGTATCGCCTGTTCCCCGAGATGTTCATGGAGCAGGTCAAGAAGATGAGCTACTACGCCAACCTGGGCTTGTTCTGGGAGGTGATGGCGCCCGTCTTCTTCGAGATGAGCGACATTTACGACGAGGGCGGTTTCAAGGGCGTCCCCGATGCCATGAACTTCCTGGTGAACGGCATCTTCGCCGTGGCGGGGCGGCCGATCTACCACCACGTGTACATCAGAGGGGAGTGCTTCGAGATCATCCCCAAGAGCGAGGGTTTCACCTGGCTCTACGAAGCGGCGCTGCCGTACGTGGAGGCCGTGTTCTACCGCACGGCACCGTTCCGCGGCACCAAGAGCTACAACGCCCAGGCCTACCAGGTGCCGGGCGATCAGGCCGACTTCCACTACGGGATTCTCTACGCCGATGTGTTCCCGGTGGGCTCCGCCGGCATCCCGCCGACCCTGCTGATGCAGGACATGCTCCATTTCCTGCCCCCCTATCTGCAGGACATGTACAGGCAGCACAGACGCGGCGAGGCCGATCAGCTGATCCAGCTGGGCATCACCTTCCAGCGCTCGATGTACAACGTGACCTCGGCGGTGATCCAGGCCCTGCGCTGCGCCCTGCTCTATCCGCTCGACGACACCGATCCGGAGCACCTGATGGCGAACCGGCGCTTCTTCGAGGCCCAGATGGACCGCTTCCTGCGGCCGGAGGCCCGGCTGCCGCAGATCCAGACCCAGGACTACCGCTGAGGGCCCCCGTCGGCTCGCTCTGTCCCACCCTGCCGTTCCCTGTCATGGCCACGATCCTCGAGACCGCCGCCGCAGCGGGCTGTTTCCAGACCCTGCTCGCCGCGGTGGATGCCGCCGGGCTGCGCGCGGCCCTGGAATCCGCCGGGCCCTTCACCGTGTTTGCGCCCGTGGATGCCGCCTTTGACGCGCTTCCCCCGGGCACCGTTCAGACCCTGGTGGACAACCCCCCCCAGTTGGCGCGCATTCTCAAGTTCCATGTCCTGGCGGGAAGCCATCGCCGCTCCGATCTGGTGCTCAAGCCGGAGTGGAGCAGCCTGGAGGGTGCCCCGGTGCCGATTCGGCGCAGCGAGCCCTTTGAGGTGAAGAACGCCACCGTGGTGACCGCCGATGTGGTCTGTGACAACGGTGTGGTTCACGTGATCGATCGGGTGATCCTTCCGGGCTGATCCCCGCCGCAGGACCGTCGCCTCCTTGGGCAGGAGTGTTCCCGGCAGGGGGGCAGGAGTGTTCCCCGCAGGGGCTTCGCCGAAGCCGAGATGCGCTCAGGATTCGTCGCGGGAGCCGGTCCGGGAGGTTCTGGACTCGATCCGGATCGCCTCCGCTTCGGTGCCGGCTTCTCCTTGGGGGGTGGCCTGCCGCAGCACCAGGTCGGCGATCACGGTGAGGAGCACGGCGGTGGCGGCGAAGCTCGCGATCAGCACCACACTGCCGAGATCCTTCCAGCTCCATGGCGGTCGTTCCCTGCGCAGCAGGGCATCCATCGGCTGGCTGCATTGGCTGCAGACCAGTCCGCCGCCCGGCTCAGCTGATTTGCTGAGCATCCGACAGCCGCATCTGGGGCAGGCCATCGGCGCCAAACAACATCCATTATGGCCGCCCGGCTCCGGAGCGCTCGCCGGCAGGAAGGGGGCCATCGCGGTCCGAGCGGAACTGCAACCGCATCCCCCCCAGGTGCCGCTCCACCAGCTCCACCAGCTTCTCGAAGGTCTGGTGGGTCTGGGGGGCACGCAGTCCCATGGCTTCGCGACTCAGCAGCACCAGCTCCAGCACCTTCCCGTCCGCCTTCGACTGCACATCGGCGAACAGCTGCATCCGCTGGCTCTCGCCACCGTGCTTCACCATGGCGCCGAGATGGGCGGAGGTGCGGTGGTCGACCTCGGCGTTCAACCCGCCGAGCACAGGGGTGAGGGCCTCCAGGATCGCGGCCGATTCCATCTGCGCTTCAGGTTTGAGAACCAGCAGAAACCGCGCCATAGGGTCCGTCGTTGATCCCGACGCTACAGCGGCTGGGGGGCTGCCATCCTGTGGGGAAGGAGCCGGGGGAAACTTCTTCGATGCCCCGATCCCGCGCCGCTTCCGTTGCCGTGATCGGGGCTGGTGTCGGTGGCTGCGCCCTGGTCGCCCAGCTGCGCCGGCGCGGCTTCCGGGGCCCGCTCAGCCTCTGGGAGACGGGCCGCGGGCCCGGCGGCAGGGCCAGCACCCGCCGCTCCCGCTCGGATCCTGCCCTGGCCATCGATCACGGCTCGCCGCTGCTCAACATCACGGCGGAGGCTGGGCCTGAGCTGCTCGCACCGCTGCTGGCGGGTGAGTGGATCACCCCTTGGTCCGGACTGATGGCCCTGCTGGAAGGGGAGTCGAAGCTGCACATCGGCCGTCCCGACGCCCTCGGTCTCGGCGCCCTCTATGCCGGCCGTGGCGGCATGGACCACCTCTGCCGGGGCCTGCTCACCCTGGCGGAGGCGGCCGGTCCGTCCGTCCAGGCCCACTACGGCACCCTGATCCGCCATCTGGAGGTCGGCCCCTCCGGCGCCTGGCGGCTGCTCGATCGGGACGGGGTCCTGCTCGCAGAGGCGGACTGGCTCGTGCTCGGCAGCACGCTGCTGGCCCATCCCCGCAGCTGCCTGCTCTTCGACTGGCCGGAGGTCCCGATGGCGCGCGCCGCCGCCGCTCTGGGGGACCTGCAGCTCGACCACGCCCTGACCACCATTGCCGGCATCCGCTGGGAGGCGCGCAGCAATCTGCTGCTGGTGTTCGATGCGGAGCGGGCCATCCCCTGGCGCTCCCTGCCCTTTGCGCTGGTGAACTTCGATGCCGCGGCCCAGCAGCGCTGGGGGCTGCGGCGGATCAGCATTCAACCGTTGCCCGATGGCCGCTGCGTGGTGGTGGCCCACTCGAGCGATTCCTTCGCCGCCGATCACCTGGATGTCTACGGTTCCCGCTCGGCCGCCGCGCGGATGCTGGCCCTCCCTCCCGATGAAGGGCGCGAGGAGACCGTGATCGAGGCCCTCTCCCAGGCCGTGGTGCAGTGCCTGGCTCCCTGGATCGACGGGGTGGAGGTCAGCAGCGCCGACTCCCAGTTGATGCGCTGGGGCGCCGCCTTCCCGGTGCCCCCCGGTCTGCCCTCGGAGCTGATGCTCTGTTCCGGCAGTCGCGTCGGCTTCTGTGGGGACTACCTCACAGGGGTCGGCTTCGGACGCATCGAGGGAGCCCTGCGCAGCGGCGAACGGCTGGCGGATGGTCTGCTGCAGGCTGGTGGCGTGGAAGGGAGGCGGAGCTGATGCCACGGCACGAGGACCGCGGCCCGGGAGCATCCCGCCGGCGTCTGCCGGGACTGCTGCCGGTCCTTGTGGGCTGGCTGATCGCCATCCTGGCTCTGGTGTCCGGCCCCGCCGTCGCCCCGGCCTGGTCGGCTGCCGCGGCGGAGAGCCGCTACCGCTGCGACGGTGACGTGCTGGTGGCGCGGATGGAGAACGGCGCGGTGGATGCCATCGGCATTCCCAACACCCTGGCCGGCACGCTGCCGGGGGCCTACGTGGTGATCGACTGGCGCGGCGAGCACCTCCAGTTGCCCCGCAGCAACCAGGCCGGCGCACCGCGCTACAGCGATGGCCGCTGGTGGTGGAGTCTGGAGGATCCGCTCAGACCGGATTTCCGCCAGCTGCGCGCCTCCGAGACCCGTTTCCACTGTGTCCCGGAGACGGGGACCACTACGCTCCCCCCTCCAGCCCGGTAGCTTGCCTGGGTCGAGGTGGACGATGCCCCCATCCCCTGGGGGTGTTTTCCGAGATGGGGCCCCCCGGGGCCCCTTTTGCTGTGTTGCGATGGCCGTACCGCCGTCGGGCATCCTCCTCCCCACCCGACTAGCGTTGAGTCACACGCAGTGGTCATGCAGAGTCCGTTCGGCGACTGGCTGCCTGAAGTGGTGGTGTTCAACCCCATGCGCTTCGAAGAGGCTCAGGCGATCGTGCTGGCCGTGCGGGAGCTCAAGACCGTGCTGGTCAACGCCGGGGCCATGGAGCGTGGGGAGGCCCAGCGTCTGATCGACTTCGTGGCCGGTGGCGTGAGTGCCATGGACGGCCAGGCGGAATGCCTCGACGAGGTCACCTTCGTCTTTGCGCCGGAAGTGATCCGCCTGCGACGGGACCGCGGTCCAGAAGCCTCAGGCGACTGAGGCCACCATGCTGAGCTGAAGCCAGCACCCCCCGGGTGCCAGCTTCTCGACCACCACGCTCTGGTGCCGCTCCAGCGCCACCTGCCGGGCAAAGGTCTCCGCGTCGTCGCGGTTCAGGAACCGTGGGGCCAGCACCTGCTGCGGCACGGTCTGTTCACGCTCGATCCGTGGACGGACCCGATAGCGCCCCAGTTCGGAAGGGCCGTCGCTTTCCTTCTGGCCCGTGCTGTCCTGCAGGCCGATGGTCGGCGCCATGCCGGCTTCTGGTCCGGCGCAACCGTCTTCCCGTGAACGCCTCGGCCCCAGGAAGCAACCGCCTTCGGAAACTGGCTTTTGCATGAAGCCATTGTGAAGCAGTCCTGGAGTCGGGGTCCTTCCCTTCAGAGTTTTGCCGGAATTGGGTCCACGGGCTCAGCCTGGGCTCAGCCTTTCAACAGCTCGGCGCTCAGACGCTCCAGGGCGATCGGCGAGCAGATCAGCTGCCGGTGGGTCCAGACGGGCAGGCATTCCCGGCGTCCCAGCGGCAGCACGGCGCGCCAGCCCGGGACCACCATCAGGTCGGCCGGCGAATAGAAGCTGCAGCAGTCCACGTCCTGCAACGGTGTGGGATCGCTGTTGAGCTCCTGGAGCAGTCGGCTGCCGAGCTTCATGTCGGCGATGCCGGCCAGCATCCAGCGGGGCCAGGGCTGGGCCACCAGGGATCCCTGCTGGGGACTGCCCACGCCGATGAAGCGGCGGGTGCGGCGGTGCCCCCCCATGCGCTGGATCCAGACGCGGCCGATCAGCCCCCCCATGGAGAACCCGAACAGATCGATCGGTTGATCCCGCCCGAAGCTGGCTTCGATCCGCACGGCCAGCTGCTCCGCCAGGGTTGCCACCGGAACCTGCCCCAGACCATGCGGAAGATGGGGGATCAGCAGGGGCTGGCGCCGATCGGCCAGCCGGCGCCTGAGCGGCTCGAACAGACGGGGCGTGTCCCAGAGCCCGTGAACCATCACCAGGGGCGTCCGGTCATGCAGGTTTGGCGCTCCCATCACGCCGGTGCCCGCTCCGGGGTCCACGGCACGGCCACCCCCCGGGGCCGCCCGCGGCAGAGGGCGGATCCCCTCACCTTCACCATGCTCCACAAACCTTCATATCCCGTTACACTGTGCCCATCCACCGCCACCTCACCCATGGCTGACACCACCAACCGCTTCGGCTTCGTCGCTTTCGCTGAAACCTGGAATGGCCGCCTCGCCATGATGGGCTTCGTGATCGGCCTGGCCACCGAAATCCTCACCGGCCAGGGCATTCTCGCCCAGATCGGCCTCGGCTGAGCCCCCCGCCAGCCCGTCCCCCTGACCCCCTGACCCCCCTGGCATCGTCAGGGGGGGTTTGCTGTCGCCATCCATGCCCGCTCCCCAGCCGTCCTCCTCCCTGGTGGTGAGGCTGCAGATCGCTGCCGCCGTGTTCCTGCCGATGGCCCTGCTGGGGCTGTGGCTCCGCTCCCAGGGATTCTGGTGATCCGGGCCGGGTCTGCCCCGCTTCAGCGCGCCCGGGGCAGCAGGTGGTGCACCGCGTGGATCACCACGCCCCAGATCAGCAGGTCGGGATCACCCTCCGCCACCGGGATGGGCGGGATGGTCGGATCACTCGCCACCAGGAGCCAGGACGGCGGGCGACCGCCCAGGCGGCGCAGCACGAAGCGGCCTTCGTGAACAGCCACCACCAGGCACCCGGGCATGGCATCCACGCTGCGGTCGATCACCAGCAGGTCCCCGTGGTGAATGCCGGCGTCGCGCATGGCCTCTCCCTCCACCCGCATCAGAAAGGTGGAGGTGGGCCTGGGAATGAGGGCCGCGTTCAGGTCGATCGTGGCCTCGATGTAGTCGTCGGCGGGGCTGGGGAACCCGGCGGCCACGGTTTCGGTGGCCAGCGGCAGCATCCCGGTGGAGGCCTCGCCGTCGATCGATCCGAGCCACACCAGGTCGGCGCCGCTGCCGCCGGCTGGAGTGGGCGCCACCTTGACCACAAGACCGCCCGCAGTACACCTGTACCATAGGCGGTTTCGTGGGCCGCGGCGTGCTCAGCCGCCGCAGCCGCGGCGGATCACCTCCACCTGGAGGTCCTCCAGCTCCGGGTCCGCAGGGGCTTCCGGCGCAAAGAGCAGCGACCAGGCCACGGGCACATCGCCGGCTTGGAGCGCCGATTCGATGGCGGCGAGCCAGTCGGAAGCCTGGCGTGCGAGCTGGCGGATCAGCCGCTCGGTTGTCGCCATCCGGGTTTCCGAGGCGCCGACCAGGTGCACGTGGGCAAAGGCTTCGGCAGGGGCCTCGCTCGGGCGGAGTTGCAGCAGGATCAGCTCGCCTGGGCCGATGGGGCTGGTGGGCCAGTCCAGGGGGGTGCGGATCGGCTGCTCGCGTGTGCCGGTGAGGATCCAGGTGGCCGCTCCCGGGCGGGCGATCCGCAGTTCAAGCAACGGCTCGACCACGATCAACCGCGGTCGGGATACCGGCACGATGCCGAGGGCATCGGCATCCTCCACCGGCTCGACCCGCGGGGTGACCACGCAGACGGCCACGGGGGGCTCCGGTTGCTGGATGGCCAGCATGGGGCTGGGGCCGGCCGCATCGGCGGGCACGACCAGCAGGCCTGCCAGCAGCAGCAGGGTCGTCAGCCGATGGGGCATCAGCTGAAGCCTGGGAAGTCGTGCAGCTGATCGCGGAGATCACCCAGTTGCGAGGGCGCGGGGTTCTGACCGTTGCGTCGCATCAGCGAGCGCAGGAAGGTGGTTTCGAAGTTGATCGATTCGGTGAACAGGGCACCGGCATACACCGCGTGGGTGAGGCGATCGACCCAGAGAATCCTGGCCTGGGAGTGGATCGGGGTCCCCACGCTGGGGTGGTGCATGGTGATGGGCCCCTCATGGCCGATCTCCACAAGGCTGGTGGTGGGGAACAGCAGACAGGCGCCGGACAGGCTCACATCCCAGAGACGACCATGCAGGGGTTTCGTCTCGATCCTGGTCTCGACACGGAAATCGACGCGGATGGACATGCTGATGGCCGGCACCACCTGACGGGGTTGCCGGCGCGGCACAAAGAAGGAGTCAGAGTTGGGTTGAAGTGGCACCGTCCGCGGTCAGGGCGAGGCACCATCTCAATGAGCCCGCGCTGCAAGCCTACGCAGTAGGACGCGACCCAGCCACGGGGGCGGTGATGGTTCTGTCAGCGGTCCTGGGGCTGCCAATCCGCTCTCCCCAGGCATGCAGACCATCCAGGACCGGCAGGAGTTCCCGTCCCAGGTCGGTGAGGGCGTAGTCCACCCGGGGTGGCACCTCGGGGTGGATCGTGCGGCTGAGCACGCCATCGGCTTCCAGTTCGCGCAACTGGGCGGTGAGGACCTTCTGGCTCACCCCGGGCAGAGCTTTGTGCAGATCCGAAAAGCGACGCACGGCCTGAATCAGCTCCCGCAGGATCAGCAGCTTCCAGCGCCCCTGGATGACCCGCAGGGCCACTTCGGCCTTGCAGTGGGTGTGGTCGTGGCTGCCCAGAAATCCCTGCTCGTTTGGATCGCCCTGCCTGTCCATGGGTTACCGCCAGGTCACCAACCCACCTTCTCGTACCGTCTTGCCCCCGTGGCGTGAGGTAGCCCACGATCGGGCGAGAGACCTTCGAGCCTCCAGCCATGACCGACCTGCTTGTCCTTGCCGCCAGTCATGGGGAGAACCTGCTGATGGCCGAGCGGTTCGCCGCCGCGGCCAGGGCCCGGGATCGCAGTGCCGAGGTGCTGGACCTCACCGAGCTGGCGTTGCCGCTGTTCACCTCCCGGAAGCAGGCCGAACCAGCCCCTCCAGGCCTGGCGGTGCTGCAGAGCCGGTTGGCGGGGGCACCCCGCTGGGTGATCTGCACGCCGGAGTACAACGGCTCCATTCCCCCGGTGCTCACCAGTGCGATCGCCTGGCTGTCGGTGCAGGGTGAGGACTTCCGGAGCCTGTTCAACCAGCGGCCAATCGCCATCGCCTCCCGCTCCGGCGGGGGTGGCCACACCGTGCTGGTCGCCCTGAGGCTCCAGCTGGCCCATCTCGGGGCTGAGGTGGTCGGCCGTCAGCTGGTGAGCACCGCGGCCACTCCCGCCAAGGACAGCTCCATCGACGATCTCGTGGACCGTCTCTTCGCCCACGCCGTACCCCGCTGCTGACCTCCGCGACGACCTCTGCGACGACCTCTGCGATGACCTCTGCGATGACTTCCGCCGACGTTCTGGCGCCCCTGCTCCTGCGCCCCGCCGCTGAACGGTTCCACAGCCAGCTGGACTGGCTGGACAGCTGGCATTCCTTTTCCTTCGCCAGCCACTACGACCCGGCCTGGATGGGCTTCGGGCCGCTGCGCGTGATCAATGACGACACCCTGGCTCCTGGCCGCGGATTTGGCCTGCATCCCCACCGCGGCATGGAGATCGTCACGGTGATGGTGGAGGGCCAGCTGACCCATCGCGATTCGATGGGGCATGCGGAGGTCCTGCGGGCCGGTGAGGTTCAGTGCATGAGTGCCGGCACCGGGGTGGTGCACAGCGAGATGAACGAGGGCGATCGGCCCTGTCGTCTGCTGCAGATCTGGATCGAGCCCACCAGCCCCGGCCTGCCACCGACCTATGCCCAGAAGGCCTTTGCGCTGGATGGGGGTTGGACCCCACTGCTCGATCCGCACGGGGCCCACGGTGCGCTGTCGGTGGGTCGGCCGGTGCGGTTGTGGCGTTCGAGGCCCGGGGCCGGTGACGTGCTGGATGTGGCGATCGCACCGGACCGTCTGGGCTGGCTGCAGCTGATCGCGGGTGACGGCCGGATGTCGGGTCGAAGCCTGCGGCAAGGCGATGGGATCGGTTTCTCCTCCGGTGCTCCGCAGCGCTTTGAGGCAGGATCGGCGGGCGCTGATCTGCTCCTGTTCGAACTGCGCTAGCCATGACCCAGCATGGAGAGGTGGTTCTCCTCCCAACCCGGCTCGCGATGCTCCAGCCTCCGCGCGGCTACCTCACCCTGGCCTGGCTGGGCCTGGTGGCGAACATCCTGATCGTGCCGTTCACGCTGGGCGTCATCCTGCTGGATCCCACCTGGCGCGGCGTGCACATCGCCGTCGGATCCAGTGCGGTGCTGCCCACGGCCGCCGTTGGTCTGGTGGGCGCGATCGCCCTGTTGCGCTGGCGGGCCTGGGGCCAGATCGTGGCGATCGTCGGCCTGTCGATGAGCCTGGCCGTGGCCCTGCCCTACGGCATCGTGCGACTGGCGCTGCTGCCCGAGGGGCGGCCGCTCACAGCGATCGCCGCTGCCCTGCTCTGGACGGTCAACATCGCGGCCCTGGTGTTCTGGTGCCGGCCCTCCATCCGCCGCTACCTCACCTGAGCCCACGGGGCCGGCTGCCGGTCAGGCCGTCCAGGACACCGAAAGATGTTGTGAAGGTGACAGTTTCAGGCTGGCACACCGGCGATGATTTCATCCAGATGTCGTGTTGTGAGAGATGGCTCCAGTCCACGCCCAGCATGTGCGCCACTACCGGCTCGTCGATCAGCAGGGGGCTCCCCACCCGGTGCTCGACGACCTCTATGAATCCCTCGACGCCGCCTGGGCTGAGGCCATGGGCTGGTGGCAGGAGCAGTTCGGGGCCACCCAGGACCCGGTGGAGATCGGCGTGGAGGTCAGCACGGCCAGTGGCGACTGGCGCACCCTCCGTTTCCCCGGTGGGTTTCCCGGCATCTGAGCCGGTTTCAGCGCCAGTCGGGGTCGTAGATCCTGAGGGTGGCGAATCCCAGCGACACGGCTGAGGGGTTGGGGCCCGCCGGCAGGGCCATGACCTGGAACAGGTAGGTGTCCGACATCGAGGGATTGGCCCATGGCTTCAGCATCACGGTGAGGGTCGATCCGGGAGGCACGGGCTCCGGAAACCGCACGGTGACCAGGCGCTCCTCCTGGTCGAACGCTGCCTCCACCGGCACGGCCGGGCCTTCGCGACGGGGTTGACCGAGAAAGGCGCGGGTGCGGCCGGGGCTGAACTGGAACTGGGTATCGACACCGCGCGTCTGGCGAAACTGCAACTCGCCGAGGGCGGCGCCGGCATCCTCCGCCAGGACCACGGTGAAGTAGTACTCGGCCGAAGGCTGGGAGACCGTGCTGTTGTAGCTGCGCAGCGTGACCTTCCAGGGGGGGCGCGTGAAATGGGTGGCCCCGCGCAGCTCCAGGGCCCTGAGCGGCGCCGGCGGCAACAGGCCCGTGGCAATCGCGCCGAGCCCTGCCGTCACGACCAGGGGAGCCAGGTGCCGCAGCAGGGTGGCGGAGACGCGGGGGGGGACGCCAGGCGGGGTCATGGCTTCGCGGGGGCCTGCTCAGACACTAGGTGGGCTGGTCAGAAAGGGCCGGGGATCCTGGTCGCGTCGGTGTCTCTGGGGCAGGGCGGTTCCCTGGCCCTGCGGGTCCAGGGGATCCCGCAGGGCGGTGTCCTCGAGGGCCTGACGCAGACGCCGCGCGGCGTGCAGCGGCATGTCGCGCGGCACGCTGATCCGGTCGCGCAGGTAGCGAAGCCCGGGGGCCGTTCCCGGCGGCGGCGGGCAGGCCATCGGGCTGATCAGCTCGGTGAGGGCACAGCGCAGGGCCGTGTCCATGGCCGGATCGGCCAGGGGGGGGCGTTGCAACAGCGTTGCGCGGTGGCGCAGCACCCGGGCCAGGGCCCGAAGGGCCGCGTCCGCCGGCTCCGCGGCGGCAGTTTCAGGGTCGGTGCCGTCGGCGAGGGTCAGGGGCCAGGGGCCGTGGTCGATGCGTCTGGCCAGCAGCTGTTGCCCGGCTGAGCCATTGGCGTAACAGCCCCCCATCTGGGGGGGGAGGTCGTGGGCATGGGTATGGAAATCGCCCTGGGTCCCGAGGTAAGTGGCGCGCTGCTCGAGGGCCCTGAACCAGCCGCCGATGGCGGGGTGCGCCTCGCGGAGCAGGAAGCCCTTGTAATAGGCCAGGGAGGCATTCATGCGCTCGAGGTAGGGCACGAACACCAGGTCGGCCGTGGACAGCTCCCCCAGCAGAAAGGGGCCGTCCCCGGCTGTGAGGGCCTCTTCCATGGTCTCGGCCCAGCGCTGGAAGCCCTGGCGCGCCTCCTGATCATCCCTGGGGCTGGACGCCGGGTAGCAGAGCCACTGGCACCAGGCACGGAACAGCATCCGCTCCAGCCGCCGCAGCGCCAGCACCTCCGGATCGCCCATGCCGCGCTGGAGGGGGCCGAAGGCCAGCTCCAGCTCCTCGAGGATCCGGTCGCTCTCGGTGATCAGGCGGCCGTCGAGCTCCAGGGCCGGCAGCATCCCGGAGGGCACCCGATGCCGGTACCAGCTCTCCTTCTCCCCGTAGCAGACCATCGTGACCTTGCGGATCCTGTAGGGGATCTGCCGTTCCTCCAGCCAGAGCCACACCTTCTGGCAGTAGGGACACCAGGCGTGGTGGTCCCGGTAGAGCGTGACGCGCACGGCGCTCTCGGACTGGCCGAAGAGCCGCAGCACGGCCTGGGCATTGGTGGGGCCATGGATCCGGGCCAGCTCCTCCTCCCCCGCCGTGGGTACGGGGGCGTGGGCCTCGAGCTCCTGCCACTCCATCACCGGCGTGGATGTCATCGGGCTGGTCAGGGGAGGCCCGTTCTAGGTGATGGCCTCGGCCTGCCGTTCGCGTCAGCCAGGCCAGGCTTCTTAGGCTTCACCACGGCAGTCCATTCCGTTCCATTCCATGTTTGACGCCTTCACCAAGGTCGTGGCCCAGGCCGATGCCCGCGGCGAATTCCTCAACCCCGGCCAGATCGATGCGCTCGCCGCCATGGTTGCCGATGGGAGCAAGCGCATGGACACGGTGAACCGCATCACCTCCAACGCTTCCAAGATCGTCACCAACGCCGCTCGCGATCTCTTCGATCAGCAGCCTGCTCTCATCGCCCCCGGTGGTAACGCCTACACCCACCGCCGCATGGCTGCCTGCCTGCGTGACATGGAGATCGTCCTCCGCTACGTCACCTACGCCATCTTCACCGGTGACGCCTCCGTTCTGGAAGATCGCTGCCTCAACGGCCTCCGCGAGACCTACCTCGCCCTCGGCGTTCCCGGCGCTTCCGTCGCTGAAGGCATCCGCAAGATGAAGGACGCCGCCATCGCCATCGCCAACGACCGCAACGGCATCACCCCCGGTGACTGCTCCGCCCTCATGAGCGAAGTCGGCACCTACTTCGACCGCGCTGCCGCCGCTGTCGGCTGATCGGCCTGATCAACCGATCGACGCCATCGCCTTACGAAGGCTCCGGGTGCCAGCCCCGGAGTCCTTCATGTTCAGCTCAACGTGCTGTCGCCCGTTTCTCCGGTGCGGATGCGGATCACGGTCTCCACGGGCGTGACGATGATCTTGCCGTCCCCGATTTCACCGGTGTGGGCGGTGGTCCTGATGGCCTCGATCACCGAATCCAAGGACTGATCGGTCACCACGGTGGTGATCTGCATCTTGGTGAGGAGTCTCGCCTCGACCTTCACGCCGCGGTAGACCTCGGTGTGCCCCATCTGTTTGCCAAAACCCTGCACCGGGGTGACGGTCATGCCGTTGATGCCGAGGGCCACCAAGGCTTCCTTGATGGCGTCCAGCTTCTCGGGGCGCACGACGGCTTGGATCTGTTTCACGCAATACAGGACCTTGTGTCCCAGGTTTAAGGGCTGATGGGGTGGCGTTCTGTAGCAATGACACCCTTCTTTGACATTGTGGCCCCTTGGTGGCCCTGTTCGTCCTGCCCCTTCCCGGCTGGCCGCTGGCCTCTGCCACCGTCAGGGCACAGCGACCGCCGGGCCATGGGCCTCAGGCGTGGCCGTTGGCCTGCTGGGTGCTTTCGCGGGAGTGGTGGTGGTAGCTGGTGCCGCGATACTGCAGTTCCACCAACGGATCCACCGGGGCGGCTTCGTGCCGCAGCGGGGCAAAGAAATGGCGGCCGCGGTAGGTGTGCTCCACCGCCTCAGCGGAGGGGTGCTCGTGCTGGTCGGCGTTGTAGGGGATGCCGCGGTAGCGCAGTTTGGAATCGCTCATCGTGGGGACCTCTTCGGAAAGGAGAGCAGACGGTCCGTCAGAGACGGCCGGGGTGAAGGAGAGGAGCGTTGCTTCACCCGGCCATGGCCGGGTTACTTCCAGCAGACGTCTTGCCGGGGATACCGCGTGCTGCCGGACGCTGATGGACAGAGGCCGGGCAGTCGAACGGGGTGGACCGGGACGTACAGATCAACGTTTTGTCCTGTTGTCCTGCAGGCCTTGTTCCACAGGGCTTGCCCTGCAGCCTGTACCTGCCAGGCCTTTTCTAGCGATTGCCGCTGTCCATGGTGAACATAATTCCGTCTTTTTAACAAAGCTTATTTCGGGCCGGCTCGGCAGTGGCGGCGCGCGCACCTTCGGTCGTCCGCGTCGCCGCCGCGGAGGTCGGCGCCTCGAGTTTTCTGTATCGAAAAGAACATCGGAGTGACCGGCTTGCGCGCATTGTCACTTCCGATGGATGTCCGATGGCATCCAACCCCACCGTGCAGCCGCCTTCTGAACTGCCCATGACCATCGCATCGCACCCTCCCAGGCGACCGAAACGCCTCAGGGAGGCGAGTTTGTCGGATGCCCCCTCGCTTTTGCTGGGTCGCATTCGTGGCCTTTCCTCCAGCCGCCTCGTCTGGTTGGCCTGCGTTCCCGTGGCCCTCTTCGGCCTGGGTGTTTTCAACCTCACCGCCCACGCCGCCGAGCTGCCGGAGCTCACCCCAGCCTTCCTCGCCAACAACTTCTTCCTGTTCATCTGCGCGGTGCTGGTGATCTTCATGAACGCCGGCTTCGCCATGGTGGAAGCCGGGCTGTGCCGTCAGAAGAACGCCGTCAATATCCTGTTCAAGAACCTGCTGGTTTTTGCCGTTGCCGTTTCGGCTTACTGGTTCATCGGCTACAAGCTGATGTACAACGCTGACTGGGTCATTCCCGGTTGGTTCAAATTCGGGGGCCTGTTCTTCGATCCCACCGTCACCCCCGAAATGGTGACCGAGGGCAAGCTGGTGCCCAGCGTCGACTTCCTCTTCCAGGCCGCCTTCGCCGGCACGGCCGCCACCATCGTCTCCGGTCTGGTGGCCGAGCGGATCAAGTTCGCCGAATTCGTGGTCTTCTCCCTGCTCCTGGTCGGCATCGTCTATCCGATCCTGGGGAGCTGGCAGTGGAACTTCCCCGATGATGCCGGTGCTGGCGGTGGCTGGCTCAGCACCCTGGGCTTCATTGATTTCGCCGGTTCCACGATTGTGCACTCCGTCGGTGCCTGGGCCGGCATCGTCGGCGCCGCCCTGCTCGGCCCCCGCATCGGCAAGTTCGTGGGAGGCAAGCCCCAGGCCATTCCCGGTCACAACCTGGCCATCGCCACCCTGGGTTGCCTGATCCTCTGGATCGGCTGGTATGGCTTCAACCCCGGCTCATGGCTCTCCCTGGCTCCTGAGGTTCCCTACATCGCCGTCACCACCACCCTCGGTGCTGCCGGTGGTGGCATCGCTGCCACGCTGACCTCCCAGTTGCCCGGGATGGGACCCGACAAGCGCCCTGGCAAGCCTGACCTCACGATGACCATCAACGGCATCCTCGCCGGCCTGGTCGGCGTGACCGCCGGTTGCGACGGCTTTTCCATGCCGGCCGCCTGGGTGGTGGGCTTCTTTGCCGGTGTGATCGTGGTGTTCTCCGTCGCCTTCATCGACGCCATCAAGATCGATGACCCCGTGGGTGCCTTCTCCGTCCACGGCAGCTGCGGAGTCTGGGCCACCCTGGCCGTGGGCCTGTTCAACACCGACAAGGGCCTGTTCACCGGCCATGGCTTCAGCCAGCTCGGCATCCAGTTCGTCGGGGTCATTTCCTACGCCGTCGCCGCGGTTGTGGCCTCGCTGATTCTCTGGTCGATCATCGGAGCCGTCTTCGGTGGGCTTCGCGTCACCGAGGAAGAGGAGATCATCGGCCTTGACATCGGTGAGCACGGCATGGAGGCCTATCCGGATTTCGCCCCCAGTGCGAAATAGGCCGCTCATCGGCTGACCCTCAACGTTGCTCCATCCCCAAGTCCGCTCCTCCAGGAGCGGACTTTTTTGATGCTGAGGTCAGTTGGTGTTGCCCGCGCCGCGCGACTTCCTGGAGCTGGAGTTGAACCCATCTTCGGAGTTTTCGGAGGCGGGCTGGACGACCGGGGCGCTGGATCGGATCCGGCTCGGCGCGGTGCTCATGGCCTGTGGATTGGAGGCCAGGCCCACCGGCGCCACCGATCGGCCGGAGCTCTTGCCCGGCTCGGCCTGCACCGGCCAGGTCCCGAGGCCGATCAACAGGGTGCTGGCCAGGATCAACCCCGCGGCGAAGGGGCGGCGGGAGCAAGCCAGGCGCGACGCCAGGCGCGAAGGGAGGAAGCGGGGCATGAAGGGTTGCCTGCCGTGGGTCACCCATCACTGTCACGGCCCAGCCGATGGGAGGCATGCCTTCGATGAGGTATCTCTGCCTCCTCCTGATCGATCACTACCACCAATGAAGTAGGCCGAGTTCCATGGCAGAGGAGCCAGGTCCGCAAGCCACTCCTGCGGTTGAACACAGGTCACGATTGATGAAGTTGGCAGCCATCTTGACCGCCCAATCCCTCGTTTTCACGATACATTGACATGCCATAGAAATCCTGGCCTTCCTTTCCTGTTGATCAACTAGCTCAACAGCCTTGGTTGTTCTTGGCGGGTTATGGCATGACAGTTCTGGCGGCCGATTCATCTCTTCGGGCCGATTCATCTCATCGGGGCGATCAAGATGGTTGATGTTGATCAAGATGGTTGATCAGGAGGATCTGGAAGCCCTCGACAGTCTGCTCTGGATGTCGAGTTCCCATCGTGCGGCCTCGATCACCCACACCAACCAGAGCACGGTCATCCGCCGCACCCATAAGGTGCTCTCCATCTTCGGTGGCCATGTGGCACGCACGCCGCGAGGCTGGCGGGTCCGCGGAGCTTCCGAGATGCTGAAGCTCGAGCGCAGGGTGCACCAGTGTTTCCGCTTCCGCGCTCGCCGCCCCCTGCGACTGCATGCCCCCTACTGGTCGTCCTCGGAGCTGTGGCGTCTGCCGATGGGGCCCTGGATCTGCAATCCTCCCGATCGCACCCATGCCTGTGAGAACCCCCTCGACCTGCTCACCGAGCGGATCATCGATGCCTGTCTGCTGACGCCCACCCAGCTTGAGGAGATCAGCCCTGAGCAGGCAGCAGCGCTGGCGATGTTCCCCATCTACCGCAGTTCGATCGATCTGCTGATCTGGGCGGGGCCGGCCACCGCGGCGGTGACGGCCGAGGCCAGGTCAGCGGATGCTGCCGGTGGCGGGGCGTCTGCGGTTCAGCTGCACCTGTTCCCGTTTCTGCCCCACTCCTGTCGAAGCCGATCTGCGGCCTGGTTTCAGCAGAACGGGGATCAGGATCTTGAGATTCCTGCGATCAGCAGCATTCAGAGGGGGCCGCGCTACCGGGCAGCCTTTCTCACCCCCGAAATGCTGAGGCCTCTGGGGCTGCAGGTCGTCACTGAGCATCAGGTTGGTCTGCCCTACACGGAAACTCTGGTGTACCTGGCCGAGCATGCCGGTGAGCCCGGCACCCATCAGTTGATCGACGTTCTGGTGGATCATTTCGCCGCGCGGCCGTTTCCGGTGGGCCGTGAGGAGCGGCGCCGCTGAGCCATGGATGCCGCGCGCTGACGGCTGCGGCGCCAACTCGGGACTGCTGGAAAACCGATCACGACCCTTGCCCCTCCCAGGGGGGATCGGCCCAGCTCAATCGTGCCCTGATGGTTCTCAACGGCACACTTCACCAGGAACAGCCCGATGCCCATGCCCTCCGGCTTGTCGCTGCTCAGCACGAGGGCCTCGATCTCCCGCATGCTCTGGGGAAATCCAGGCCCGTCATCTTCCACGTCGAGCTCCACACCCAAGGGGCTATCCCGCAGCGCGAGCCTGAGGAGGCCTCCGGGGCCGGTCGCCGCGATGGCGTTGCGCATCAGGTTGACCACCATCAGCTGCAGCTGATTTCTGTCGCCTTCGATGGGATGGGGCTGCTCCAGCCCCTGGGTCTCCAGGGTCATCGCCTGCAGCTCCAGATCTCCCTTGAGGACCAGCAGCGCTGACTCCACGGCCTCGCGGAGGTCGAGGGGCCTGAGCTGAGGCACGTCGTTGCCAAGCAGGTTGCGGATCCCGTCGAGGGCACCACTCACCTGACGGGCATCCCGCACGATGCCCTCGGCCAGGGCCGAGAGCTGATCGTCCCGTGGGCTTGCAAGACCTGATCGCTTCGGCAATCCCTGGATGGCGCGAGCCTGGAGCAGCAGGCGCGCCAGCGGCTGCTTGATTTCGTGGGCCTTGGCCGCCGCGGTGAGGCTGGTGCGCAGCTTGCGCTGCAGTTGGGCCTGACGGAGACGTTCCGTGCCGGTGGTGAGCAGCAGGAAACCTTCCAGCGGCGCACTGATCAGCAGACCCACCAGGGGGATCCAGGCGGATCGGCTGTCCAGTCCATCCATCCCCCAGGACGGTGTCGGAGTCACTTCCAGCCGCCAGGCCTGTCCGCCCACCTCGAGGGGCCTGCTGAGGCTGTTGGCGTCGCTCCGGGCTGACGGCGCGATGGCTTCAGCGGCTGGAATACGGGCCAGTTCGCCGGGCTCACGCCCCGGGCGGCTCTCCAGCAGTCGCAGTTGAAACTGCCGCCAGGCCGGATCCCTGAAGCTCTCCTTGAGCAGATCCCCCAGCCGGTACACCCCCACCACGTAGCCGCGGGGAGCCTCGATGGGAAGGATCAGCAGCACGCCCTTCTGGCCGCCACGCTCCTGCACCAGCTGGATCGGAGGTGTGGCCTTCGGGCTGCCCGCGGCACGCGCGGCGTGGAGCGTCGCGGCACGCACAGGATCGGAGCCGATGTCGAACCCCAGGGCCGCGCGGTTGGCGTTCAGCGGCTCGATCAGCGCCACCGGCACCAGGGTCGGGCGCCGGCCGGCCGCCACGAAGCTGCCATCCCGCTGGCGTTCGGTGATTCGGAAGCCGCCGCGGCCAGGGAGCTGCCGTTGACGGGCTTCGAACGAGCTCCGCCCCTGGTCGGGCACCTCCGGATTCCAGGAGAGGGCGTGGAGGCCCGAGAGCCGCTTGAGGTGGCTGGTCGTATAGCGGCTGAATTCCTCTGGCGACGGCTCCCCGGTGGCTTGGATGAGGCTCTGCAGGCCGTACAGAGCCTCCTCATGGGCCAGCAGGGTGCGGCGCAGACTTTCCTCGGCCAGCGTCGCCCGCTGCTTCAGGCGCAACGCCAGTTCGCGCTGTTCGAGCCAGCTGGCATGAAGCAGGGCCACCAGGGTGACGGCCAGAACGAGCAGGGAGGGCAGGGCCACGATGCGGCGACGCCCCCGCCAGAGGTCGCGCTGGGATGGCAGGGCCATCAGGGTGAGTGGGGCGAACACGATCACCCCGATCGCGTCGCTTGCCCACCAGGTGAGCCAGGCCCGTTCCAGCTCGGCCTCAGGGATCACCCCCGCCGCCAGGAGCGTGAGCACCCCCACCGTGGCGCCGATCAGGCAGGCCAGCGGTCCGGCCAGGGCGATGAAGTCGAGGATCTCACCGCTGCGCAGCAGGGATGGGCGCGGGCCGAGGCGTCGCCGCACCAGCTGGGCGCCCAGTTGGGCCTGAAGGGTGGTGGCGAGGCTCACCCCGGCCGCCCCCAGCAGGGTGGCCGGCAGCGTGAGGCCGCTGAGCGTGAGAACCGCAAGGCTCAGCAGGAAGGAGCCGATGGCCAGGCCCACCCGGCGGCCTGGCCGATCGGGGACCATCATCCCCAGGGCGATGCCGGCCGCCGGCCAGAGCGGGTCGGCCCAGCCGGTGCCTCGGAGCGCGGCCCAGGAGAGGGCTCCGCCCAGCAGGTAGAGCGCGCTCATCTGCAGGCAGGCCCGCAGGGGCTGGCCGGCGGGCTGTGCCAGCGTTCGCCCAGGCTCGCCGGGGTGCGGCATCGGGATCAGGCCTGCTGCGGCAGGTTCCCTGAGGCCAGCAGCACGAGTTCAGGCCCCTTGAATCCCAGCTTGGCGATGATGTTGCGCCGATGGGTGCGGGCCGTCAATGTGGAGATGGTCAGGCGGCGGGCGATCGCTTCGCTGGAGCACCCCTGCCCGATCAGGGCGAGCACCTGCCGTTCCCGCGCGGTGAGTGCCGCGAGCGGGTCGTGCTGGTTCACGGTTCCCACCCGGCGTTGGACCTCCCGCTGGAGGGTGAGGTGGAGGGTGTCCACGGCGCTGCCCTTGTCCACCACGGCCAGGATCGCCTCGTGCAGGCGGCGGGAGCAGGACAGCCGATCGCTCTGGGCGGAGAGCACGACCACCCGGGCAGTTGGATTGTCCTGCAGCAGGCATTCCGCCACCTCCACCCCCTGCCCGTCGGGGAGGAGCAGATCCATCAACAGCAGATCAGGCCTGTGGGCACGGCAGAGGCGCTTGCCGTCCTCCACGCTGTGGGCGACATCCACCACCGTGAGACCAGGGATCCGATCGAGCTCATGGTGCAGAAGCTCGGCCAGCAGAACCTGGTCCTCGAGGATCACGGTGTCAACCACGAACCTGAAAAGCCCTGGACCCATCAACCGTATCGGGCCTTTCAGGGTGGGGGATCTGATCGTCACGTTGCATCCTCAAGGATGCGCAGTCAGCATCGTTGGCGAAGCGGCCTGACGTTTCACACCAGGCGCGATCCGCTCGCCCGGCGTCGCTGCTCGGGATCGAGCACCGCGGCGATGCTGCGGATCAGCCAGCGCCCCTCCGTGGTCACGCGCACCCGTCCGACTCCCTCAGCCTGGCTGAGCTGCACCAGCCCGTCGTCGGCCAGGACCTGCAGCTCGGCCCATTCCAGGCCGAAGCGGGCCAGGTCCAGCTCCACCTGGAAGTGGCACATCACCTCCTTGATCAGCTCCCGTCGCTCGAGCACCGCCGCCTCCCGCACCGCCACGCCCCGCTCCACCGGCAGCCGGCCGGCTTCGACGGCGCTGCTCCAGGCCCGGAGGCTGCGCTCGTTCTGGCAGGTGAGGTGGGAGAACTGGCTGATCGCCGTGGGACCGACACCCAGCAGCTCCAGCTCCCCGCCGGTGGTGTAGCCCTGGAAATTGCGGTGCAGGCTGCCGTTGCGGGCCGCCACGGCCAGGGCATCGCCCCTGAGGGCGTAGTGGTCCATGCCGATGGCGTCGTAGCCGTGGTGGCTGAGCTGCCGGTTGGCGTTCTCCAGCATGGCGATGCGCTCGCGCTGGCTCGGCAGGTCGTCCGCGGCGATCCGGCGCTGCAGCGGCAGCTGCTCCGGCAGATAGGCGAAGGAGAAGAGAGAGATGCGGTCGGGCCGCAGCTCCTGCACGAGCTCCAGGGTGAGTCCGAAGCGCTCCGGAGTCTGGAGGGGCAGCCCGCAGATCAGATCCACATTGATGCTGTCGAAGGCCGCCTCGCGCAGCCACTGCATCGAGCGGCGCAGCTGCTCCACCGCCACCACCCGGTTCACCGCCTTCTGCACCTCCGGGTTGGCGTCCTGGATCCCGAAGCTGATGCGCCGGAAGCCCAGCTCGCGCAGCTGCAGGGCCTGGTCCCGGCTGAGGAACTCCGGGTTCACCTCGATCGAGGCCTCCAGGTCGTCCTCCAGCTCGAAGTGGCGCTCGATCAGCTGCCAGAGCTGGCGCTGTTCCTCGGCGTTGAGGTAGTTGGGGGTGCCGCCCCCCCAGTGCAGCTGGGCCAGCCGGCGTCGCCGGGGCATCGCCGCCGTCACCAGCTCCAGTTCCCGGGCCAGGGTGGCGAGATAGGGCGCAACCACCTTCGAGCCCCGTTGGGTGGTGACCCGGTTGCAGCCGCAGTACCAGCAGGCATGGCGGCAGAAGGGCACATGCACGTAGAGCGACAGGGGGGCCTCGCTGGGCCGGCCCAGCTGGGTGCGCAGCTGGCTCTCTCCCACGGCGTCGGTGAAGGCCGCGGCGGTGGGGTAGCTGGTGTAGCGCGGCACCGGCTTGTCGTACTTGAGCAGCAGCTCCAGCGGGGTGAGCAGGGTGGCGGCCATGGCAGGGGAGGGGGAGACGGGGTGGGCTGGAGAGGGGGGCTGGGGGCGGAGCGTCAGCGGATCAGCGCCAGTTCGGCCAGCAGCGACTGGGTGGCGCCAAAGGCCAGCTCGGCCTCCTCCAGCAGCTCCTGTTCCTCCTGGTCGGAGAGCTGCAGCTGCTCGAATCCCTCGTGCAGGGCGGACTTGAGCTCGCCCGTGGGCCGGTCGAACACCCAGAAGTTCAGGTTCGGCAGGTCGTGGCGCTCCAGGATCTGCCGCGCCTGTTCCGCCAGCTGCTGGCCTCCCGAGAGGTCCCCGCCGTAGCGGACGTAGGCATGGGCCATCAGCCGGTGGGGCGCCTGGTCCGCCAGGACGCGCAGCTGCTCCAGCCACACCGCCGCCGCTGCCGACGGGGGCGTGGCCGGCAGGCTCGCCAGGATGGCCTGGTCGTGGCGCAGGGCTGCGGAGCGCTCCAGGGCCGGCCAGGGCCACGGATAGCAGCAGGATCCGAGGGCCGCAGCCACCGCGGGGAGCCGGCTTTCCAGCAGCGCATAGGCCGGGGCCAGGTTGCGGATCAGGGCCGCCAGTTGCAGCGGTGTGGCCGCGCCGGCCAGCAGCGCCCGGGAGAAGGGCATGCCTTCGGCCTGGTGGTGGGCCCGGCCGATGCGGGCGTGCAGCTGGCGCACCCGCCGACCCAAGGTCCGGCGATGCTGGGCGTCAGCGACACCGGCGTGCTCCGAGATCGAGGGGGCTGTGGCGCTGGGTTGGCAGGTGGTGGGTCGGGAGGTGGTGGCTGTAAGGGGGCTGACGGGGGTGGCCATGGGATCACAGGGGGTGAAACCTCGCCGCAGGGAGGGGCGGGGATGGAGGGAGCGGTCAGGCGAATTGGCTAAAAACAGAACAACGATGCCGTTATTCTGTTTTGCATGGTGTGGCCATGGCGGCTGGGGTGGGCAGCATCGGCTGGGCGAACTGCCTGATCAGCAGCCCGGCCAGCTCCCAGCGCAGTGCCAGCTTCCGCAGGCCCCGGCTCTGCCGCTGCGAGCGAAACGTGGCCACGATCCGATCGCGCAGGCCGAGGAACTCACTCCCTTCCAGGTCGAACACCCAGGGGAAGGCCCTTCGGGCCGTGCGGTTGGTCTGCTGCATCACCTCGGCGTCGAACTGGTTGGGATCCATGCCGAGGATCCGGTAGAAGTCACCCCGCTCGCAGACGGTGAGGCTGTGGGTCAGGAAGACACTCCACAGGAAAAAGCGACTCAGCAACTTGCCGGGGAAGCCGCGTTTCAGTTCCGGCCAGCAACGGATCAGCATGTTGAAGATGTCGCCGTGCCGGTTCTCGTCCTGACACCAGGGTTCGAAGAAGTCGAACAGGGGTGCAAAGTTGTGATCCGGATTGGCCTTCAGGTGGCGATCGATGAGGATGTAGCGCCAGTAGCCGATTTTCTCGGACAGATAGACCGAATAGAGAACCCAGCTGAGTGGGAACCAGGTGATCGGACGCTTGCTGCTCAGGGTCGGCAGATCGATCGTGATCGCCTCGGCGACCAGGGCACGGTTCAGAAAGCCGGCGTGGCGGGCCTCGTCCCGTGCCATCAGCTGGAACAGCTCACCCAGGTCCGTCCGGCCGGCCTTGTGGAGCCTCCGGGAGAGTTCCTTGAACAGCAGAAAACCGGAGAATTCCGAGACACAGGAGCGCACGAGATAGCTTTCATAGGCTTCCTTCTCCTCCGCTGTCAGGCTGCGCAGGCGCTCGAGGGGCGCCCGGCGGTCGAAATGCTCGCGGTTGTAATCCGTCTGCATCTCCTTGAGCATGGCCTCGAAGGCGGGTCTCTGGTCCTCCAGGTCGGTTCTGGCGGCCTTGTCGATTTCCGTGGTGTAGAACCGCGGCGTGAGGAGGTCTTCGCGGAGGTGGGGCGCGGCGGCGGTGCTCGTCATGCTCGGGCGGGGACGGCGATGAAGGGGTGTCGGACTGCGGGGCGACCTGCGAAGGCCGGGCGGCCGGCTCCCAACAGATAACACCAGCGTGATTCCATGGAATCGGAGAAACTTGAAACTGTCTCAATCCGCTACCAGGTCAGCGCGTCAGCCCAGTAGAAGGAAGGCCTGTAGTGTGGAACGGCGGAGCCAGGGCTGACCCGCCCCTGCCCCCGCAGCCTCGCCTGCTGCCTGCCCTGCCCCCTCCTCTGCCCCCTCCCCTGTCATGGAAGCCCTCGCCGAGTACTTCAAGGTGTTCTCCGAGCCCAACCGGCTGGCCGTGCTGGAAGCCCTGCGGCAGGGGCCGTTGAATGTCACCGCCGTGGTCGAGCGCACCGGCCTCAGCCAGGCTCTGGTCTCCAAGCACCTCAAGCTCCTCACCATCGCCGGGGTGGTCAAGCGCAGGCCCGAGGGAAGCCTCGTCTTCTACGAGGTGCTCGACCGGAGCGTCTTCAAGCTGCTGGCCCAGGCCGAGAAGCTGCTGCTCAGCTCGCGCCGTCAGCAGCTCGATGCCCTGGCGGCCATTCTGTGAGCGTGTCCCGCCTGCCCGCCAACCTGCAGGAACTGCGTACGGCCCTGGCCGAAGGTGAACGCCGTTTCCCGGGCTTGCGGCTCGGGGATCTCGACGGCGTCGATCTCGATCTGGCCGCCTGCGATCTCCATGGCGGCTGTTTCAAGGAGGCGCGCTTCGGCCGCGCCATCCTGCGCGGGGCCAATGTCGAGGGCTGCTGCTTCCAGCAGGCGCTGATCTGGGGGGCTGACCTCTCGGCGCTGCAGGCCCGAGGCTCCCACTGGCACGAGGCCGATCTCTCGGGTTCCAGGCTGCAGGGGGCTGATTTCTCCGGCGCCCTGCTGCACCGGGCCTGCCTGCGCGGGGTGGTGGCGGCGGGAAGTCTGTGGCGGCAGGCCCGGCTGGTGGAGGCTGATTTCCGCAGCGGTCTCGACCAGCTCACCGATCTCGGCGGCAGTGACTTCCACGGTGCGGACCTGAGCTTCGCGCTGTTGCAGGGGGCCCAGCTCCATGGGGCCGATCTGCGCACGAGCTGCCTCTATGGCGCCAATTTCACGGGAGCGGACCTGCGGGAGGCCGACCTGCGGGGTTGTGATCTGCGGGATGTGCAGCTCGGTGGCGCCATGCTGGAGGGAGCCCGCTTGGATGGGGCCCCGTTCCCCCCTGCCTGAGCGCCGCGAGAGGTTGCATGAGCGAGTCCTTTGATCTGATCGTGCTGGGGGCCGGTTCGGGTGGTCTGGCCGCCGCCAAGCGGGCCGCTTCCTACGGGGCCAGGGTGGCGATCGTGGAGGGTGATCGGGTGGGCGGCACCTGCGTGATCCGCGGCTGCGTGCCCAAGAAGCTGCTGGTGTACGGCTCCCAGTACCGCCAGCTGCTCGCCGATGCCCCGAGCTACGGCTGGCATCTCGGTGCGGTGCGTTCGGACCCGGCCACCCTGCTGGCGAACGTGCGGGCGGAGGTGGATCGGCTCAACCAGTTGCACATCGGTTTTCTGGAGAAGGCCGGCGTTGAGCTGGTGCGCGGCTGGGGCCGGTTCAGGAGTTCCGACTGCGTCGAGGTCACGGCCGCCGATGGCTCGGTGCGGGAGTTGCAGGCGCAACGGATCCTGATCGCCGTGGGCGGCCGCCCCCACCGCCCCCACATTCCCGGTGCCGACCTGGGCTGGGTGAGCGATGAGCTGTTCGAGCTCGAATCCCTGCCGGATTCCATGGTGGTGGTGGGGGCCGGGTTCATCGCCTGCGAATTCGCCGGGATCCTCAACGGTCTTGGGGTGCAGGTGACCCAGCTGGTGCGGGGTGATCACCTGCTCCGCGGTTTTGACCGGGAGGCCAGCCTTGCCGTGCAGGAGGCCATGGAGGCGGCCGGCATCGTGCTGCGGTTCGCCCACTCCCCGGCGGCCATCACCGGGGAGTGTGCTCCCGGCGATCTCACCGTCACCAGCCAGAGCGGCGAGCAGTTTCCCTGTGGCGGGGTGTTGCTGGCCACCGGCCGCCGCCCGTTCCTGCAGGGCCTCAACCTGGAGGGGGCCGGCGTGGCCGTGGAGGGGCATCGCATCCCGGTGGATCCCGAGCAGCGCACCAACGTGCCCGGCATCTATGCCGTCGGCGATGTCACCGACCGGATCAACCTCACGCCGGTGGCCGTGGATGAGGGGAGGGCCTTCGCCGACAGCGTCTTCGGCGCCAAGCCCAGGCGTGTGGACCACAACCTGGTGGCCTGTGCGGTCTTCTCCCAGCCCGAGCTGGCGTCGGTGGGGCTCACCGAGGAGGAGGCCACCGAGCGCCATGGTGTGGAGGGCCTCACCGTGCACCGGGCCCGTTTCCGGCCGATGAGTCAGGCCCTGCCGGCCCGCGGTCCCCGGGTGCTGTTGAAGCTGATTGTGGAGAACGCTTCCGGCAGGGTGGTGGGCTGCAGCATGGTGGGTGAACATGCCGCAGAAATCATCCAGATGGCGGCGATTGCGATCGGGATGGGGGCCACCAAGGCCGATTTCGATCGCACCATGGCCCTGCATCCCTCGGTGGCCGAGGAGTTCGTCACCATGCCCGGATGATCCGCCGCCCGGATCTGCGGATTCCAGGGCCGGAGCCGGCTGGACCCTGACCGGGCTGGTCCCGGTGTGCTGGTCCCCTTCAGGGGGCGTGCCACCAGCGTTTGCGGGCGTCGTCGGCCAGCACGATCACCAGCGGTGTGAGCCCCATCCAGCCGAGCCAGGCCGCTGGAAAGGGCGCCATGGAGAAGAGGGCGGCCAGGGGGGGCACGGTGATCAGGGCCAGGGTGAGCAGGGTCTCGGCGCCGATCCCCAGCAGCAGCAGGGGGTTGGCCCGCCAGGTCGCCAGCCCCAGCTGGCTGAGGGCGGGCTGGCGCTCGCTCCTGCAGGCCAGCAGCACCCCCAGCTGTCCCAGCACGATCGTCGTGAAGGCGGCGGCGGAGGCCTGGTGCTGCAGGTCCAGCACGTCCGCCCCGGCGCTGCCGTCCAGCAGCGATGGGGCGAGGTGCCGCAGTGTGAGCGCGTCGACGCCCTGGGCCTGCCAGGCCAGCAGGTAGGCGCTCAGAGAAAGGGCGCCCTCGATCAGCCCCAGAAACAGATAGGCCCGCACCAGCAGATGGCGATCCAGCAGGTGCCGATCCCTGGGGCGCGGAGGCTGGCGCATCAGACCGGCTTCGGGCGGCTCCGCCCCCAGACCCAGGGCCGGCAGCAGGTCGGTGCCCAGGTCCACCGCCAGGATCTGCAGCACGGTGAGGGCGGCGGGGATGCGCAGCACCACCATGGCCAGGAACGGCAGGATCTCCGGCACGTTCGAGGCCAGGATGTAGGTCAGGAATTTGGCGATGTTGGCCACCACCGAGCGGCCGTAGCGCACCGCCGTCACGATGGTCGCGAAGTTGTCATCCGTCAGCACGATGTCGGCCGCCTCCCGGGCCACATCGGTGCCCACCAGTCCCATCGCCACCCCCACGTCCGCGGCCCGCAGCGCCGGGGCGTCGTTCACGCCGTCCCCCGTGACGGCCACCACCTCCCCGAGGCTCCGGTAGCTCCGCACCAGCCGCAGTTTCTGCTCCGGCGCCATCCGTGCGAACACCAGCCTGCTGCGGTGACGGAGCAGCTGGCGCAGCTGCACATCGCTGATCTGATCCAGATGGTCACCCTGAATCACCCGCACCGGGTCGGCGTGGACCGGATGGGCCGCACCGATGGGGGGATCCAGCAGGCCGATCTGGTGGGCGATGGCCTGGGCGGTGAGGCCGTAGTCGCCGGTGACCATGGTCACCTTGATGCCCGCCTGGTGGCAGAGGCGGATGGCCTCGGGAACCTCGGGGCGCGGCGGGTCGTAGAGGGCCACCAGGCCCACCAGTGTCAGGTTCTGCTCGAGCTCCTCCGCCGGGGCGGTGAGCAAGCTCCCCGAGCCCGGCCGACGGGCCACGGCGAGGACGCGGTAGCCCTGGCGCGCCAGGGCGTCGTTGGCCGCCGCTGCCCGGCGGCGCCCCTCGTCGTCCAGCGGCACGGCGCCACGGCCCGTGAGCTCGGCCCGGCAGAGACCGATCAGCTCCGAAGGAGCCCCCTTGGTGAGCAGCAGCAACTGCTCCCCGTGCTGCACCACCACGCTCATGCGGCGCCGGCGCGAGTCGAAGGGCAGCTCGCGCCGGCGGGGCTGCTCCGCCTGAAGGGTCTCCAGCGCGAGACCGCGCTCGAGGGCGGCCTGGACCAGCGCCGTCTCAGTGGGATCACCGATGCTGCGCAGCCCATCCGCGCTGCGCAGCAGGTAGGCATTGGAGCAGAGGCAGGCCGCCTCCAGCAGCTCGAGGTCCAGCCCCGGCTCTTCTGTGGGGAGCCAGGTGGCCTGCAGGGCCATGCGGTTGCAGGTGAGGGTGCCGGTCTTGTCGCTGCAGATCACGCTGACGGAACCGAGGGTCTCCACGGCGGAGAGCCGCCGCACCAGCGCCCGCCGTCGTGCCATGCGCTGCACGTTGATCGCCAGGGCCAGGGTGACCGTCGGCAGGAGCCCTTCGGGCACGTTGGCGACGAGGATCCCCACGGCGAAGACCAGGCTCTCCAACGGGCCCATTCCCACGAACAGCAGGCTGAGGCCGAAGGTGACCAGCCCCATCAGCAGGGCGATGGTGGTGATGGTGCGGACGATCCGTCCCACCTGGCGCTCCAGGGTGCTGGCCCCCCGCTCCGTGGCGGCCGTGAGACTGGCCACGTGACCGAACTCGGTGTCACTGGCCGTGGCGTAGACGAACGCCTCTCCCCGTCCAGCGGCCACGGTGGTGCCCGCCAGCACCAGGTTCGCCCGCTCGCGCATCGGCATGGCCGGGCCGTCGGGGGGAATCGGCTCGGCATGGCGGGCCACCGGCACCGCCTCACCGGTGAGGACCGCCAGGTCGACACTCAGCTCGGTGGCGCTCACCAGCCGGGCATCCGCGGGGACCTGGTCCCCTTCCTCGAGGGTGATCCGGTCGCCGATCACCAGCTCGGCGGCGTTGATCTCGGCCAGGTGGCCATCCCGCCACACCCGCACCTGGAGCGGCAGGGCATGGGTGAGGGCCTCGAGGGTCCGCTCGGCCTGGAATTCCTGCCAGAAGGAGAAGAGGCCGTTGAGCAGCACCACGGCCCAGATCGCCAGCCCCAGCTCGGGCGTGCCCGCGGCGAAGGCCAGGGCCCCGGCCACCCACAGGAGGATGGCCATGAAGTGCAGCAGCTGGTCGGCCAGCCGCAGGGCCAGGGAGCGCCGTTTCGGCGGCGGCAGCCGGTTGGGGCCGAAGCGCTCCAGGCGCAGTGCGGCCTCCGCGCCGGAGAGTCCCTCGGGGGCGGAGAGGAGGCCCGCCACCACCGCGTCCGGCCCGAGGGACCAGATCGGCTCGGATGCCGATAGCAGCATGCTGGAGCCCTAGGGCGTGGAGCCGGGCAGGCCCCACTGGGCCCGCAGCTGCGCGTTGCTGAGTTCCCAGGCGTGTTCTCCGGCGGCGACGCTGTGGGGGAGGCGGCGGGGAGTCAGGCCCCGCTCGGCGAACACCGCCGCGAGTTGCTCCTGATTCCGTTCCGCGGCGGCGATCAGGGCTTCGAGGTGGCGGGAACCGCCGGCCACCTTCCGCATCTCGTCATTGGCCCGGCAGAGGCGCAGATCCTCCAGGTGGAGCTCGAGCCAGGTCCACTCGTAGAGGAGCATCGGCTCGCTGCAGTGATCCAGGTGGTGGCGGTAGGGGGCTGCCTCGAGAAGCTGCGGTTCGCCGGCATCGCGGGCGGAGGTCCCGCTGGCGGCCCCATCCCGGCTGGCCCCCAGCCGCTCCATGATGTCCCGCAGGTAACTCATCGATTGCCCGACTGCTGTCCCCATTCTCGTGGGGGGGACCCGGTGGGGCCACGGCTGCCGGCGGGACCGGCACGGGACGCCCTGGCGGCGCCCGTCAGCTCAGGGCTGGTCGGTGCTGAAGCCCAGCATGGTGGCCTTCACATGGGCCAGGGCCGTGCCCTCCAGGAACTGCTGGTCGAGCAGCAGCAGGGCGGCGGCGTTGTCACCGGCCAGGCGCAGCCGTTTGCGCACGAAACGAGCCTCGGCCTCCTCCTTGATCTGTTCGGCCACGAACCAATCGAGCATGGCGGAGGCGCTCCGGTCGGATGAGGCCTCCGCCAGGCTGTAGAGGCGGTTGATCGAGGCGGTGACCTCCTTCTCCATGTCGTAGACCCGATCGAAGAGGTGCTGCACCGACTCCCAGTGCCTTTCGGGAGCCTGGATCGTGGGCAGGACCACTTCCTCGTCACAATCCACGAGGTAGGCGATCATCCGGGCCGCATGGGTCCGCTCCTCGTTGCTTTTCTCCAGCATGTAGCTCGAGAAGCCGGCCAGGTCCTTCTCCCGCAGCCAGATCGACATCGCGAGGTAGCTGTGGCTGGCCTGGAACTCCGATTCCAGGTGCGCGTTGATGGCTTGGGTGAGGTTGTTCAAGGCAGGGCAGCTCCGCTGCAGCTGGGCCGCTCCAAGGCTATGGACCCATGGGGCGCCGGTTCTGATGGCACCTTCAGCCTCGGGTGCTGGGGCGGCCCGGCAGGCTCCGGCGAATTTCCCGGGGGGACGGACGCCATGGCTGGGGCAGTTGGAGCTGCTGGTCCGCCCAGTGGGCGGTGAGGGCTGCCAGCAGGCTGAGGCGGTTGCCTTGAAGTCGAAGCATGGGCGATTCCGGGGCTGCGATCAGCCTGGCGGCTGGACCCGGCGGCAGGGTTGTCGCAGGAGACGTGGCCGGGCAACCAAAGGCACAACCCCAACGCCCGGTGCCGCAGGGCCGGGCGCCATCGCCGAGGATGGGGACCTGCCGGGCCCCAGCCGATGCCCCGACTGCTCGTTGTCCAGCACCTCGAGCGGGAGGGCCCCGGGCTCTTCGCCCAGGCCGCCGCGGCACGGGGCTGGGAGCTGCAGGTGTTCCGGCCCGATCGGGGCGAGCCGCTGCCGGAGCCAGGGCCCGGGGATCTCCTGCTCGTGCTGGGGGGACCGATGGGGGTCGCGCAGATCGGTGATCCGGCCCTCCCCTGGCTCGCGGCGGAGGTGGCCCTGCTGGAGCGGGTGCTGCGGCAGCAGCGGCCCGTGGTGGGGATCTGCCTGGGGGCCCAGCTGCTGGCCCATGCCGCGGGGGGTGCGGTGGAGCCCCTCGCGATCGGCACCGCCGCCACACCGGTGCGGGAAGTGGGGTGGGGCGCCGTGAGCTTCAGCCGCACCCCCGAGCAGGAGCCGCTGCTGGTCGGACTCGACCCGAGCGAGCTGGTGCTCCACTGGCATGGCGATCGCATCCTTCTGCCCGAGGGGGCGACCCTGCTGGCCTCCAGCCTGTTGTGCCGCGAGCAGATGTTTCGTCTGGGGAGCCGTGCCCTCGGCCTGCAGTTCCATGTGGAGCTGCTGCCCGACGATCTGGAGCGCTGGCTCCAGGAGGATGGGGCCTATGTGGAGGAGGCGCTGGGACCCGCTGGTGCGGTTCGCCTGCGCGAGGAGGCCGGCCGCTGGGGCGATCGGGCACGGCGGCAAGGGCGCCGGCTGATCGACAACCTGCTGGATGGGATGGCGCTCAGCTGAGCGGCAGGCCCGGTTCACGGCGGGGCAGGCGTGGGCCGCGGCTGGGCTGGAGGGCCTGGGGCAGGGCGTTGGGCGGGATCGGCCTGAGGGTGTTCAGGTCGTAGGTGGTTTCGCGGGCGGTGGTTGCGTCGGCGGTGGTTGCGCTGGAGCCGGCGGCGGGGAGCTCGAGCAGGGTGAGGCTCTGGCTCGGGGCTGGCGGGTTCTGCAGCAGACGTCGGGGACCACTGCCCATGGCCCCGAGGCTGAGCAGATTCAGGCGGCCGACCCGGCTGGGGAAGTAGGCGTGATGGTGCCCGCTGATGTAGGCACTCACCCCATGACGTTCCAGCAACTGCCGCAGGCGCTCGGGTTGATCGAGCACCTCCCCGGGCCGATCGCGGCCCTGGCTCACGGCGTAGAGGGGGAGGTGACCCACCACCAGCCCCAGTCGGGCTGAGCGGGCCGCCGGAGTGCCCAGCTGCTGCTCCGCCCAGGCCAGCTGCTCGGCGTCAAGCGTCGCTGAGGAGGCATCCAGCACGAGGGTGAAGACGCCGCCCTCCAGCAGGCTGTAGCGGAACGGGAAGGCCGCGCCCTCCACGACGTTCAGGCCGAGACTTGCGGCGCGGGGCCGCCAGAACGCCTGGGCCCGCTGACGGTCCAGGGCGAAGGCGAAGGCCCCGTTGCGGCGGCTGCTCGACGCATCGTGGTTGCCCATGGCCGGAGCAAAGGGGATGCCGGCGCTGCGCAGGGGGGCCAGGACCCGGTCGGCGAAACTGGCCCACATGGCATCGAGCTGGGCCTGGCTGAGCCCCGCTTTCTGCCCGGCGACCATGTCGCCGGCGCACAGCACCAGATCGGGCCGCAGGGAGAGCAGCAGCTCCACCCCGCGTGCCACCTGGGGCACGTAGTGCGTCGATCCGTAGCTGCTGTTGAGGTCGCTGATCAAGGCGATCCGCAGCGCCCCAGTGGACTGCCCTGCGGCGTGGGCTTCTCCCTGCCAGGCACGGCTGAGCAGCACCCCAGCCCCCAGGGCACTCAGCTGAAGCATCCGGCGACGGGAGAGTGCCGGCTGGTGGGGGAGGGGCATCGGGGCTGCTCAGCTGGAGCTCAGGGCCGGCCGCCATCCTCCCGCGGGGGCTCGGCGCCGGCCACCGCGGGATCAGAAGAGCGCCTCGATCAGATGAGCTCTCCGATCAGAAGAGCTCGGCGATCAGAAGACTGCCAGGGAGATGCCCAGGCCCACCACCATGGTCGCGATCAGAGCCGTGGCCCAGAGGGCGTGGGATTGGGCGTCCGCCAGGGTCTCCCCCGGCACGGCGGCGACTTCGTCGGCGTAGAGGTTGTCGTGGTTCTCCATGTCATGGGTATGCATGACGCCGTCTCCTCTCGCGGTACGGTCACCGTAGGCAGACCTCCCACGGTCGCCAGGTCGGCGCAAAGACGCGTTACAGCTCCAGCGGGGGTCCGCTTCCGATGAAGGGACCCCGAACGGCTCGCCGGATCAGGCGTCAGCCCCGCCCTTGGAGCCCTTTTTCCCTTTGCCAGGGCCACCCACCGGCGCCTTGATGCCATTGCGCTCGTAGATCTTGCGCATCTCCTCGCGGTACTGGCTGCGCAGCTGCCGGGTGGCCATGCGTTCTTCCTTCATGCAGGCGCGAAGGGCCTGCTGGTCCTTGGCCGCCTGCGTGCAGCGCTGGCCCTTCTGCTGGATGGTCAGGCGTTGCTGCTGCTGCTTGAGGAGCAGGGCCTTGCGCTCGGGAAAGACCTTCTCCTTCTGGGCCGGGGTCAGCCGCTCCGGTGGTGCCGAGTCCTGGGCGGCGGCGGGTGAGAGGGCCCCGAGGGCCATGCTGAGGCTGAGGGCGCTGGCGCAGCCGCAGGCGGCCAGCAGGCGGGGAAGGGGCATCCGGGCGGTTGAAAGGGGAGACATGGACTCAGGAGGACTCAACGCCCTTCATCCTGGTGGCTGGATCTGACGCGGATCTGTCTGGATCGCGCGAAAGTGTGACCAGATCTGACAGGGACCGACCCCGCAGGCCCAGGACGAAGCCTCCACCCTCCGGGTGTGCATGGATCAGTTCGCCGTTGTGGGCCAGGGCCGCCCGCTGGGCGATGGCCAGACCCAGGCCACAGTGGCCGTCACCGCCCCGGGCCTCATCCAGCCGGCGAAACGGCTGCAGGGCCTGCTCCCAGAGGTGCTCGGGGATGCCATCGCCCCCGTCGGCCACCGTGATCTCGAATCCGTCGCTTCCCCAGGGGCGCAGGCCGAGCCGGAAGGGCGCACGGCCATGGCTGGCGGCATTGTCCAGCAGGTTGCCGATCGCCCTGCCCAGGCTCACCGGCCTGACCCAGGCGTCAAGGGAGACGAGGTCGAGCTTCAGCGGCGTCACCGCGCTCTGGCCCGCCAGTTCCGCCAAGAGGGCATCGAGGGATACCTGAACGGGGGCTTCGTGGCTTTCCCCGCGCGCGAAGGACATGAACTGCTGGGTGATGCGCTCCAGGGCATCGAGATCCCCCTGGGCCTTGGCGGCCTCCTCGGGACGCATGGGCTGATCCTCCGCCAGATGGAGCCGCAGCCGCAGGCGGGTGATCGGCCGGTTGAGGTCATGGCCGATGCCGGCCAGCATCGTCTCCCGCTCGCGGCGGGCCTCGTCCAGCCGCCGCAGCAGGGCGTTGAAGCGTGCCGTGATCTGCCGGACGGCGCGGGTGCCGCGCTCCGGCACCGGCCGGGGATTGCGACCTGTCCCCAGCTGCTGAAGCGAGATCTCCAGCAGCTGTAGGGGGCGCTGGACTTCCAGGCTGAGCACCAGCGTCGTCAGTCCCAGGCCGGTCGCCACCAGGGAGAGCACCAGCGACAGGGTGTCGGGTGGCCAGCGGCGCGGTGTGGGAGGAGCCACGAAGAGCCAGATCGGCTCGAGCGGTGAGACCATCTCGACCCACAGCCCTCCCCCGGCGGCCACCACATCGCGGCAGTAGCCCAGCTGGCGGCAGAGTTCGGCGCGAAGGGCCAGGGCCTCGGCCCTGCCGCGTCGGCTCGACGGTGGGGGACTCTCGGCGAGTTCCAGCCCGCCGAGCTCAGCGACCGCATCCATCGGGTAGCGCTCCAGGGCCAGTTCACCCAGCCGCAGGCTGAAGGCCACCTCCGAGCCGAGCTGAACCATCTGGGACCGCGCGATCCGTCGACTCAGCAGGGCCTGGACCACGATCAGGCTGAGCAGCCACAGCACCAGGCCCCCGAGTCCGTAGCCCAGCAGCCTCAACCAGCGGTGGCTAGGCGCGGGGCCGGCCATCGGGGACGAAGACATAGCCGTAGCCCCACACGGTCTGGATGTGGCGGGGGCGGGAGGGATCCTCCTCGATCAGGCGCCGCAGCCGCGAGACCTGCACATCCATGCTGCGGGCATCGGTTTCGCTGGTCGGTCCACGGGAGAGTTCGATCAGCCGTTCGCGGGAGAGGGGGCGGTGGGGGTGCTGGGCAAAGGCCAGCAGCAGACTGAATTCACCGCTGGTGATGCTGATCGGCTCGCCGCTGCGCAGCAGGTTGCGGCTGCTGGGCTCCAGGCACCAGGGGCCGAAGCTGATCGGGGTGGCGTCGGCCACCGGTGTTCCGGCGGGGCCCTGACCCCGGCGGCGCAGCACGGCCTCGATGCGGGCGGTCAGTTCGCGGGGCAGGAACGGTTTGGCCAGGTAGTCGTCGGCGCCCTGCTCGAGGCCGATGATCCGGTCCACCCCATCCCCCCGACCGGTGAGCATCAGCACGGGCAGGTCATCCCCGGCATCGCGGAGCCGGCGCAGCAGGCTGAGCCCATCGTCGCCGGGCAGCATCAGGTCCAGCACCACCAGATCGGGGCGCTGGTTTTCCAGACGGGCCTTCAGTTGCTGACCATCCGCCAGGCAGCGGACCTCGTAGCCCTGTTCGCCCAGGTAGCGGTGGAGCATCTGCCTGAGTTCCGGATCGTCGTCAACGACCCAGATGCAGTTGGTTCGGGCCATGGCGTGGGGTGGCCTGGATCGGGCGAGGTGCGCCAATCTTGATGCCACACCCCGGTTGGGCGGTCGACGCACTGTCCCCTCCAGCTCTGGGCCCGCCGGTTTCAGACCACAGCGAGTCCGCTCTCGTTGAACACGCCTTCGAACAGGGCCGAACTCAGATAGCGCTCGCCGGAGTCCGGCAACACCACCACGATCGTCTTGCCGGCGTAGGCCGGATCCGAGGCCAGGCGCAGCGCCGCACAGGTGGCGGCACCGCAGGAGATCCCGGCCAGGATGCCCTCCTCCCGCATCAGCCGTCGGGCCATGGTCATGGCCTCCTCGTCGGTGACGGTCTCGACCCGGTCGACCAGATCGAGGTCGAGGTTGGCCGGCACGAAGCCGGCACCGATGCCCTGAATCTTGTGGGGGCCGGGCCTGAGATCCTCGCCGGCTCGGCTCTGGGAGATCACCGGACTGGTGGCCGGCTCGACCGCCACCGATTCGAGCGGTCGGCCCAGGGTCTGCTTGATGTAGCTGCTCACGCCGCTGATGGTGCCCCCGGTGCCCACACCGGCCACCAGCACATCGATGCTGCCTTCGGAGTCATCCCAGATCTCGGGCCCCGTGGTGTCGTGGTGGATGCGGGGGTTGGCCGGGTTGGCGAACTGCTGCAGCAGGACGTAACGGTCGGGTGCGGACGCGGCCAGCTCCTTGGCGGCACTGATCGCCCCGGGCATCCCGAGGCGGCCTTCGGTGAGGAGCAAGCGGGCGCCGTAGGCCGTCAGCAGTTTGCGGCGCTCCAGGCTCATGGTCTCCGGCATGGTCAGCGTGAGCGGGATCCCGCGGGAGGCCGCCACGAAGGCCAGGGCAATGCCGGTGTTGCCGCTGGTGGGCTCGATCAGTTCCTTGCCGGGTCCGAGCAGTCCGTCCTGCTCGGCCTGCCAGATCATCGCCGCCCCGATGCGGCATTTCACCGAATACGCCGGATTGCGGCCTTCGATCTTGGCGAGCACCCTGGCGTGGCAGCCCCGGGTGACCCGGTTGAGCTGCACCAGGGGAGTGCGGCCGATGCTGAGGCTGTTGTCGGCGTAGATCGCCATGAAAGAGCGCCGTTCCTGCCGCCCAGCCTAAAGATGCTGCCGTCAGCTTCCCAGCGATCCCCTCGTTCCTAAGGTTCGCCCAGACCCGCGGCTGAGCGCGCCATGGCCACAGTGACGGCGCCACCCGGGCGACCCGCCTTCCGCCTGCTGAACCACTTCAGCAGCAGCAACATCAGGGGCGACCTGTTCGGTGGCGTCACCGCGGCGGTGATCGCCCTGCCGATGGCCCTGGCCTTCGGGGTCGCCTCCGGCGCCGGTGCCGCCGCCGGCCTCTGGGGCGCCGTGCTGGTGGGCCTGTTCGCGGCCCTGTTCGGCGGCACCCCCACCCTCATCTCCGAGCCCACCGGCCCGATGACCGTGGTGATGACCGCCGTCATCGCCAGCCTGATCGGCCAGGCCCCCGACCGGGAGACCGGCCTGGCCATGGCCTTCACCGTGGTGATGCTGGCCGGGGTCTTCCAGATCCTGTTCGGGGTGCTGCGCCTCGGCCGCTACATCACCCAGATGCCCTACACGGTGATCTCGGGCTTCATGAGCGGCATCGGCATCATCCTGATGGTGCTGCAGCTCGGACCGTTCCTCGGCCAGGCCATCCCCAGGGGCGGCGTGCTCGGCACCCTCACCAACCTGCCGGGCCTGATCGCCGCCACCCGACCGGCGGAAGTGACCCTGGCCCTGGTGACCCTGGCCATCCTCTGGTTCACGCCGGCCCGCATCAAGAAGGTTGCCCCGCCCCAGCTGATCGCCCTGATCGCCGGCACGATCCTCTCGCTCACCCTGCTGCGCGGCGCCGATGCCTCCGCCGAGGTGGAGGGCATCCGCCGCATCGGCGCGATCGCCTCAGGCTTCCCCCATCTGGTGACGCCCCACTTCGCGCTGCCCCAGCTCCAGCTGATGCTGGTGAACGGCGCCGTGCTGGGCATGCTCGGCTGCATCGATGCCCTGCTCACCGCCGTGATCGCCGACAGCATCACCCGCACCGAGCACGACTCCAACAAGGAACTGATCGGTCAGGGCCTCGGCAACCTCGTCTCCGGCCTCTTCGGGGGCATCGCCGGCGCCGGCGCCACCATGGGCACCGTGGTCAACATCCAGGCCGGCGGCCGCAGCGCCCTCTCCGGCCTCAGCCGCGCCCTCATCCTCATGCTGGTGATCCTGGTGGGCGGTCGCCTCGCCGCCCAGATCCCCCAGGCCGTCCTCGCCGGCATCGCCCTCAAGGTCGGCTTCGACATCGTCGACTGGAGCTTCCTCAAGCGCGCCCACCGCATCTCGATCACCGGCGCGCTGATCATGTACCTGGTGATCGCCCTCACCGTGCTGGTCGACCTGATCGCCGCGGTGGGCATCGGCGTGTTCATCGCCAACATCCTCACCATCGACAAGATGAGCGCCCTGCAGAGCAGGGCCGTCAAGTCGGTCTCCACCGGCGATGGCGACCTGCTGCTCGAACCCGAGGAGAAGCGCCTGCTCGATCAGGGCCAGGGCCAGGTGCTGCTCTTCCAGCTCACCGGCGCCATGATCTTCGGGGTGGCCAAGGCGATCGGCCGCGAGCACAACGCCATCGGCGACTGCAAAGCGGTGGTGTTTGATCTCAGTGAGGTGTCCCACCTCGGTGTCACCGCCGCCCTGGCGGTGGAGAACGCCGTCGAGGAAGCCATCGAGAAGGGCCGCCAGGTGTTCGTCGTCGGCGCCACAGGCACCACCCGGGCGCGGCTCGAGAAGCTCGGCCTGTTCGCCAAGCTGCCGCCGGAGAACGCCAGCCTCAGCCGCTCCGAGGCGCTGCAGCGTGCCGTGGATGGCCCCGGGGCCAATGGCGCCCCGGGGCGTGACTCCGCTCAAGGCCTGAGCCCGTAGGGCTCGGCGGCGGCGGCGCTCAGCGTCGGGAACCGATCGGCCTGGGACGGAAGAACTCCGGGTCGTAGTGGAGCCGCTCGATCAGGTCGGCGTAGCTGCGCCCCAGGCTCCCCTCCGGCTGGGGTGGCATCGGGACGGGCTCACCCGGTCTGAGAAGGTGGAAAGGGTGTGGTCCGGCTCCGGCTCCCTCCCGGGTGACAACACCCGCCAGCTCAACGCGGTGGAGCCCCGGGATGGCCCGACTGCCATCCACGCTGTCCTCCCGCGCTTGTCTTCTCCCGCGATGCTGTTCCCGTTGCGTGTCTCGCTGCGTGAGTGGTGGCAGCAGCCCCACCGCGACATTCTCTCCGGACTGGTCGTCGCCTTCGCCATGATCCCGGAGGCCATCGCCTTCTCGGGAATTGCCGGCGTGGATCCGCGGGTGGGGTTGTTCGGGGCGTTCGCCCTGGCGGTGACCCTGGCGGTCGTGGGCGGTCGCACGGCGTTGATCACCTCGGCCACGGGCTCCACGGCCCTGCTGATGACCGGCCTGGTGTCCCAGGGGGAGGCCCTTGGCGAGGGCCTCGGGCTGCAGTACCTCCTGGCCGCCGGCCTGCTCACCGGTCTGCTCCAGATCGCCTGGGGCTACCTGCGGCTGGCCCACCAGATGCGCTTCGTTCCCCAGCCGGTGATGGCCGGTTTCGTGAACGCTCTGGCCATCCTGATCCTGCTGGCCCAGCTGCCCCAGCTGGGGCTCGACGTGTTCCATCCGGAGAAGGTCGTGGTCCAGCCTTCCCAGCTGCCGGCCGTCTGGTTGCTGATGGCCCTCACCCTCCTGCTGATCTATCTGCTGCCCCGCTGGACCCGGGCAATCCCGTCGGCCCTGATCGCCATCCTGATCACCACGGGGATCGCCATCGGGTTCCGGCTCGATGTGCCCACGGTCGCTTCCCTCGGAAGCCTGCCCAGCGGTCTGCCGGTCCTGGGTCTCCCCGCGGTGCCCTGGGATCTCAACACCCTGGGCATCATCCTGCCGACCGCCCTGGCCATCTCCCTGGTGGGGCTGATGGAGACCTTCCTCACCCAGGACATCCTCGACGATCTCACCGACCAGACCAGTCCGAAGGATGTGGAGGCCAGGGGCCAGGGCATCGGCAACATCGTCAGCGCCCTGTTCGGTGGGATGCCGGGCTGTGCCCTGGTCGGGCAGTCGGTGATGAACGTGGGCTACGGGGGGCGGACCCGCCTCTCGACCCTCACATCCGGTGTGAGTCTGCTGGCCATGATTCTCCTGGCCCAGGAGTGGGTGAACCGGATCCCGATGGCCACCCTGGTGGGGGTGATGATCATGATCGCCATCAACACGGCCAACCTTCGCTCGATCACGGAGATCCGCCGGATTCCCCGCAGCGACACCGCCGTGATGGTGGTCACCGTGGTGATCACCGTGCTCACCCACAACCTGGCGATCGGCCTGCTGTCGGGTGTGGCCCTGGCCGGCATCCTGTTCAGTCGGAAGGTGGCCAAGGTGATCGAGGTGGCGGCCCATCGCGAGGCCGACGACCATCGCGTCTACACCGTGCGAGGACAGCTGTTCTTCGTCAGCAGCATCTATTTCCGGCAGGGTTTCGACGTGCATGAGCATCCCGCCCGGGTCACGATCGACATGGGTGACGCCCACATCTGGGACCAGAGCGGCGTCGCCGCGCTGGACCAGGTCATCCGTCGCATCAAGCGAGGCGGAAGCGCCGTGCAGGTGATCAACCTGAATCCTCCCAGCGCCGATCTCTTCGCCCGCATCGGCGTGGCGGAGGAGGCCGGAGGCCGCGGTGGTGAACCGGCCCCAGCCCACTGATCGGCGAGTGTGGCCGCAGGGCGTCCACACTCGCCCTGCGGCCGCGCCAGACTGGTCTGTAACGAACCATCACGGCGATGCCCAAGCCGCTCTGGCTGGTGCGTCCCCGCCCGGACGGGGGATGCGACTACGTGAGCTTTCAAGTCGATTCGGTCACCGGCTCTGCGCTGGCTCCCAGTGTCGAAATGCGGGAAGGCAGCCATCTCCCCCCCCAGATGCCGCTGCTCAAACGGCGCCATCGCCTCGACCCTGACGAGGCGGAGCGCTGCCAGATGCGCCTCCAGAAAGAGGGAGGTTTCCGTTGCAGTGAGCCGCTCTTCTAGTCAGGCCTCGATACGCTCGGAGCAGGCGAACGTGCCCACCGCTGATCCCGCTGCTGATGGTGATGTCCGACCCCTCCGACCAGCAACCTCCGGGGGCCGAACCTTCCGGCCCCTACGAACGCCTCGGCATCACCCCTGAGGCGTCCTTCGAGGAGGTGCAGGCGGCCAAGCAGGCTCGCCTCGCCGACGCCGGCGACGATCCGTTGGCCCGCTCCAGGGTCGAGGCGGCCTATGACGCCCTGCTCATGGAGCGCCTGAAGCAGCGCCAGGCCGGCAAGGTCAGCACCGCCGCCCGTACGGCTTCGGCCCGCGAGCAGCTCGCGCCACCACCACCTCGGCTGGCCTTGCCCGCCCTGCCCCAGCTGCCCATGCCCAAGGTGGCCGCTCCGGCGATCGGGATGCCCCATTTCGCCCTGGCCGAAGGACAGGACCTGGCCCTGACACTGGGGGGCTTCGGCCTGCTGCTGGGCCTGCTGCTGCTGTTGCCCAACGCATCCGTCGAACTGATTCTCGCCCTCACCACCGCGCTCTGTGTGGTGTGCCTGCAGCGCCGGCGCCGCCGCTTTCTCGCCGCGGTGGGCTGGGGCTTCGCCGCCCTGACGGTGGGCCTGATTCTCGGTGGGCTGGTGGCCGGGGCCACTGGGCTGCCTGCCGGCTTGCCGTTGACGGATCAGCAGATCCAGGGACTGCCGGCCCTGGCGCTGCTGTTCCTGGTCTCCCTGCTGGTCGCCTGAGCACGGCTGCCGTGCCGCGCTTCAGGCGGCGGGGCTGAGCTCCTCGATGAGCCCCTGCAGTTCATCGGCATTCACCCGGTACACGGCACTGCAGAAATGGCAGGTGAGTTCGGCCTGGCCGTCCTCTTCGAGCATCGAGCGGAGCTCCTGGCGCCCGAGCAGTTTCAGGGCTCCGAGGCTGCGGTCCCGGTTGCAGGGGCAGCGGAAGCGGACCGGTTGCAGCGGCGTGTCGCTGCCGAGAGGTTGGGGATCGAGGTCCGGGAAGATGTCCTCGAGCAGGGTGAGCAGGTTGCCCTGGCAGGCCTCCAGCCGGCTGCTGAAGCCCGAGATCTCGCGGCAGCGCTCCTCCAGCAGGGCCACCAGCGCGGGCTCGCGCGCGGCCTTGGGCAGCACCTGCACCAGCACGCCGCCGCTGCAGCGCACACCGCTGCTGTCGATCCGTTCCCCGACGAACACCGCCGAGGGGGTCTGTTCGGAGTGGGCCAGGTAGGAGGCGATGTCATCGCCGATGCCGCCGCTCACCAGTTCCACGGTGGAGCTGAACGGCTCCCCTTCCCCCCAGTCGCGCACCACATGCAGGTAGCCGGTGCCGGTGGCGGTGCCGAAGTCGAAATGGCGGCTTCCATCCGGCTCCTCGACCAGATCGAGTTCCAGTCCTGGGTTGCCGACGTGTCCCCGCACGGTGCCGTCCCGCCCGGCATCCACCATCAGACCCTTGAGGGGGCTGTCGGAGGCGATGCGGAGATTGACCCGGCCATGGGCGATCTTCATCGAGCTCGCCAGAAGCAGCCCGGCACTCATCGCCCGGCCGAGCAGGGCGGTGGTGAGAAAGGAGAGCTGGTGCCGCTGGGCAGCGGTGCGGCTGGTCTCGGTGGTGGTCACCGCCACCATGCGGATGCCGCCCCCGGCAGCTGTGGCCCGCAGCAGCTGATCCCCCACACTGGCTCGATGCACTCAGGGCATCGTAAGGAGGGGGGCCGGCGCCAGCGGGACCAGAGTGCCGTCCTCCAGCCGCCAGCCGGCCGTCACGGCTCCCCGGAACAGCTCCGGTTCGTGGGTCACCACCAGCACGGCCCGTTCCCGACCCAGCACCTGGAGCAGGCTGATGATCTCGGCCCGCACGGCCCAGTCGAGGCCGGCGGTGGGCTCATCCAGCAGCAGCACCTGGGGGTTGCGCAGCAGCTGCACGGCCAGGGCCAGCCGCCGTTGCTGGCCGCCACTGAGCTGCTCGGGCAACTGCCGGGGGGAGAGGCCGCCGAGGCCCACCTGCTCCAGCACAGCCTCCACCCGCCCGCTGTCCAGCCGCCGGTGGCCGAGCTTCAGTTCCTGCCCCACGGTGAGGCCGAGAAAGTGGCGTTCGGGAAATTGGAACACCAGGCCGCACAGCCAGCGCCGTTGCCGCGAGCTCAGGGGCTGGCCCTCCCAGCTGATCGTGCCGCGATCGGGTGAGGCCAGACCGCTGATCACCTCGAGCAGGGTGGTCTTGCCGCCCCCACTGCGGCCCGCCACCAGGCCGATCGAACCTGGGGCCAGAGACAGGTTGACGTTCTGCAGGATCGGCCTGGTGGCCGTGGCCGGCTGGTATCCGACGCCGCACAGTTCGAGCATGGGCCCAGCATGGCCCGGCGGCAGCCGGCACCCCATCCGCCCCATGCGCGCCGGCGTCGTGGTGGATGTCGTGGGGGATAGTGAGGCCATGTTGCCGCGCGCGGGCCTGCCGCGTGTCCTGGTCATGGAGGTGCGCTTCCGCGAGTTCGATCCCTTCAACTGCTGGATCTGGATGCGCTTCCCCAGCACCCCGGGCCAGGGGGAGCGCGGCTATGTGGAGACCGCCTTCGACAGCTGGTTCTTCCTCGGCAAGCTGGGCGGGTTCAACGCGGAAAATCTTCAGGCCCATGAGGAGGGGGCCGAGCTGAGCTGGATGGCGTACGACAGCGACGGCGCCGCCACGGCGATGCCGGCTCTGATGCACAACATGGGGCCGATGGAGTACGAGGGCGCCTGGGCCCGCTGCTGGGTGGATCTCGGCACCAGTGACGCCTTCGGCCTGGACGTGCTGATCAACACCCTGCGGCAGCTCGACAACGATGTGCTCGAGATCGAGGAACTGCTGATCGGCGGTGTCAACGAGGACTGGCCCATCGAGGAGCAGCCGGAGGCGATGTTCCCCATGCTCGACGGCCTCTCCGATGACGCGGACTGAGCGCAGGCGTGGTGCGTGAACTGAGGCGGGTGCTGCTGGATCCGCTGCGGCTTGCGGCCGCAGCGACGGAGGGCCGGGTGTCCCTGGAGGCTGCCGAACGCCACTACCTGAGGCGGGTGCTGCGGCTGCGGCCTGGCCAGGCGTTCGGCGTGGTGGACGGCCGGGGGCATCTCTGGTCAGCCCAGCTGGCCGAGGGAGCCAGGGCGGATGGGGCCTGGGCCGTGCTGGAGCAACCGCTGGCGGAGCCACTGGCCCGAGAGCCTGCGCCCTGGCCCTGCCTCGGGCTGGCGGTGGCCCCCCCGCGCCGCGACACCGGCGTCCTGCTGCGCATGGTCTGCGAGCTCGGCATCGATCGGCTCCAGTGGCTGCAGGCCGAGCGCAGCGTGGCGGCGGCTGAGGCGATCCGCGCGGATCGTCAGGAGGCCGTGCTGCGCGAGGCCCTGGAGCAATGTGAACGGCTCTGGCTGCCCAGCTGCCTCGCGCCGGAACCCGCCTGCGGCTGGCTGGCGGCGGCTCCGGGGCAGGGACTGGCGTTGTTGGCCACGACGCGCAGGCCTGGGCTTCGTTCCCTCGGAGCGGTGCTGCAGGACTGGGCCGGACCCACGCCACCCGATTCGGTGACCGTGGCGATCGGTCCGGAGGGAGGCTGGAGCCCCAGCGAGGAAAGGGTCGCCGAGGCCGCGGGGTGGCGGCCGGTCAGCCTGGGGGAGGGCATCCTGCGCAGCTCGACCGCCGCCGTGGCGGCGGCGACACGGCTGGCCGCCTGGCGGGAGGACCTGCCGGTCAGTTGCGGAACATCCCCGAGGCCATGCCCTTGAAGACGGCCAGGTTGGCGCCCGGGCGGCGGCGGCGCATCGGCAGGGCATTGGCCGGGTTCAGGCACTCCGGGGCATAGGTCGCCATGGAGGGGGGGGGCAGCGCCTCCTGGGCGGCCCGCAGCTCGGCGGCGATCGCCTCGGCCGTGGTCAGGGGGGAGGCTCCACCGGCGGGGCTGCTCTGCTGGGCTCCAGGCTGGGCTGCCGTCTGGGCAGGAGCAGGTTGGGAGCCGGCCGCCGCCGCGGGTTGGGCTGAGGTGGCTTGGGCAGCGGGCTGTTCGGCGATCGCCACCTTCACCGGCTTGGCCTCCTTGGTGCCGCCCTCACCGCTCAGATCGAGGAAGAAGGAGCCCTTGCGCTTGAACACCATCGCGTCGGAGACGGCAACGTCGTGGGCTGATTATCCGCTGGACCGGCCGCCCCGGACGGCCGGCTTAGGGCAGTGCAACACATCCGGCCAGTCCAACCCAGCCGAGCCGTGCAACCCAGCCGGATGCCCCGCCCCGTCAGCGCCTCCCTGCAGACTGGACCTGTGACTGTGCTGTCCCTTCCCCCCCAGCTGCCGCTCACCTGGGGGAGTGCCCTGCTGATCAATGGAGCCCTGATCGCCGCCGTCCAGCGGCTGCCCTTGCTCACACCGGCGGGCTGGGTGCACGCGGGGATCCTGGGCACCGTGCTCTGGGGCACCCTCGGCCCGCGGGGCTGGCTGGCCGTGGTCGCCTATCTGCTGCTCGGGTCCCTGGTGACCCGGCTCGGCCTGCGCCGCAAGCAGCAGGCGGATCTGGCGGAGCGCCGCGGCGGGCGGCGTGGCCCCGAGAACGTCTGGGGCTCGGCCGCCACCGGTGCGGTTCTGGCCGTGCTGGTGGTGCTGCTTCCCGCCGCCTGGCAGCCGCCGCTGCTGGTGGCCTTCGCCGCCAGCTTCGCCGCCAAGCTGGCGGACACCTGGGGCAGTGAACTCGGCAAGCTCTGGGGCCGTCACACCCTGCTGATCACCACCCTGCGTCCCGTGCCCGCGGGCACGGAGGGGGCGATCAGCCTGGAGGGCACGGCGGCCAGCCTGGCCGGCGGTGCGCTGATGGCGGGGGTGATGCTGGGGCTGGGGCTGATCAGCGGCTGGCGCGACTGGTGCCTGGTGAGCCTGGTGGCTCTGGTGGCCACCCTGCTCGAGAGCTGGATCGGTGCCACCCTGCAGCCCCGCTTCCATTGGCTCACCAACGAGCGAGTCAACGCCATTCAGACCACCCTGGCCGCGCTCCTGGCCCTGCTGCTCTGGAGCGTGCTCGCCTGGCGCTGAAGCCTGGCCAGCAGCTGATCGCCCCGCCGGCGACAACGCTGGGGGGGCTGGCGCAGTTCAGCGGCCAGGTCCCGCCAGCTCAGGCCCTCCATCCAGCGCCCCTCGAGCAGCCGTCGATCGGCCAGGGGCAGCCTGGCGAGCTGGTCTTCCAGCCAGCTCAGTTCGGGATCCACCTCGGGGCACGCGCCCGATCCGGGGCAGGCGGCGGGGTCCGCCAGCTGGTCGAGCCAGCAGCCGGCCGCCCCATCGGCTTCGCCACCCTCCGGCGGCCCATCGAGGCTGCGGAGCTGCAGGGCCCGCTGCACCCGGCCCGCCTCCTCGAGCTGCCCCACACTGCACTGCAGCGCTGCAGCCATGGCGGCGTTGCCGGCCGGGGGCAACCCGGCGGCGCGCCGTTCTTCCATCCAGCGCTCCGCCCGCCGGTGGAGTTCCCGCAGGCGTCTGGGGGTCTGGATGGGTTGCTGCCGGTCGCGCCGGTCCTGGAGCATGGCGCCGCGTACGCAGGGCACGACATAGGTGCTCAGGCTCACGGCCCGCCCGGTGTCGAATCCCTCGACCGCCCTGACCAGCCCCTCGTAACCGGCCGAGCAGAGCTCATCGAAGGGCTGACCGGTGCGGCGGCTCTCCCGCTGGGCCACCATCCGCACCAGGGCCATGTTGTTTTCCACCAGGGCATTGCGCCACTGCAGGCGCGCCCCTGGCCGGCGGCAGCGGCCCAGCTGCCGCAGCAGGGCCCGGTTGCGGATCTGGATGGCGTTGGCCGCCTGGGGGTCCCGTTGAAGCGGGTCGAGGGTTGCGGAGGGATCCCGGGGATGGGAGCGCATGGGGTGGTGGAGGGCTCTCCTTCACCGTCCCCCCGGGCGGCGGGGAAGGGCCTCGCCTCCCGGGGGGATCCTGCATCGCTCGATCGGGTGAGGGGTCAGGGGCCCAGGATCATCCCGACACGCCGGTGACCGCGCGCAGGGGCTCCAACCCAGCCCAGGCGAGCAGGGCCGGCCAGTCGCGCACCCGCCGGTACACCTCCCGGTGCCCTGCGCTGTTCAGGTGCAGACCGTCGCCGCTCAACCAGTCGGGCCAGGCCGGGTCACTGAGCAGCTGACGCAGCAGCGGCAGAAACGGCACATCGGCTTCCAGGCAGGCCTGCTCCAGCAGGGCCTCATAGCGCCGGACCTGCTCGAGGCTGTACCAAAGCACATCGGCAAAGGGCATCGCCTCCTCCTGCACCGGGCTGAGACCGAGCACCAGCACGGGAGCCAGTTGGGAGGCCCTCTGCAGCAGCTGCTCCAGGCCGAACAGGAAGCCATCGGCATCGAGCTGCGGCCGTCCGTCCGGGCGGCCCACCCGGGCGGTGTCGTTGAGCCCCACCGCCAGCAGAATCCCCTGCGGCTGCTGGCGACGCAATTCGCCGCGGCAGCGCACGTCATGCTCGAGCCGGGCCGCCACCCTCTCGAGGCCATCGCCCCGGACCCCGAGGGGGTAGACCACCGGTCCTTCGGGCAGCCCCATCCAGTGGCGGCGCAGCCGTTCACACCAGCCCCCCTCCTCCGGGTCGCCCCAGCCGTAGACCCCGCTGTCCCCGATCACGATCAGCTTGCGCGGAACGGCGACGGCCATGGGCTGAGCGAGCGGCGGCATGGACGCCGATCCTGCTGCAACGGAGGCCGAGGGCCGGCGGGCGCAGGGCCGGCGGGCGCAGGGCGGCTGCCGGGGAAGATGGGGGCCGTTGTGCCCCCACCGCCATGGCCGCCCGCCAGCCGGTTGGCGATTTCCTGCTCCAGGGGGGACCGCTGCTGGATGTGCGCACCCCGGCGGAGTTTCTGCAGGGCCACATCCCCGGCGGCCGCAATCTGCCGCTGTTCAGTGACGAGGAGCGGGCCGAGATCGGCACCCTCTACAAGCAGGAGGGGCGCCAGGCGGCGGTGCGGCGGGGCCTGGCGCTGGTGGGACCGCGCCTGGAGAGCATGGCGGCGGAGCTGCTGGCCGTGGCCCAGGCCAGTCCGGGTGTTCCCCTGCGGCTCACCTGTTGGCGGGGCGGGATGCGCAGTGCCAGCGTCGCCTGGCTGGCGGAGCAGCTTGAGCTTCAGGTCCTGCTGCTGGAGGGTGGCTACAAGGCCTACCGCCGCTGGGTGCTCGACCTGTTCGAGCAGCCCTGGCCCCTGAGGTTGCTGGGGGGACGCACCGGCACGGGCAAGACGGACCTCCTGCTGGCGCTCGCCGCGCGTGGCGCGGCGGTGGTGGATCTGGAGGGGCTGGCCCACCATCGGGGCAGCAGCTTCGGGGCCCTGGGGCTGCCGCCCCAGCCCAGCAGTGAGCACTACGAGAACCGCCTGGCGGCGGCCCTTGCGCCCCTCGCCTCGGCGGGGGAGATCTGGCTCGAGGCCGAGAGTGCCCAGGTGGGTCGCTGCCGGATCCCGCTGGCCCTGTGGCGGCAGATGCAGGGCGCCCCGGTGCTCGAGGTGCAGCGGCCGCTGCAGGAGCGGGTGGAGCAGCTGGTGCGCATCTACGGGACGCAGGATCCCGATGCCCTGGCCGAGGCCACCCGTCGGATCGCTCGGCGCCTCGGACCCCAGCGCACCGCCCTGGCCCTTGAGGCGATTGCCGCGGCGGACTGGCCCGCGGCCTGCCGCCAGATGCTCGACTACTACGACCGCTGTTACGACCATGAGCTGAGCCACCACCGGTGCCACCCGGTCGATCTGGGCGGCCTGGATGCCGCGGGGGCCGCCGGGCTGCTGCTGCGCCAGGGGCTGGTGCGGCCCCGGGCCTGACGGACTGGTGGGCTCAGCGACGCCCCGCTCAGGCACAGCCGTGCTCAGGGACAGTGCTGCTCAGGCACAGCCCTGCTCAGTGGATCGGGCCCGTCAGCCGCTGCCTGGCGCGGTCACTGAGGTGTTCCCCCACCAGGGTGAGCGTGGCGAAGGCCAGCGTGAGGGCCAGCAGTTGGTCGAAGGCGAAGGAGCTGAGTGACTCCAGCAGCTGGCTGCCGAGGCCGGTGGCTCCCACCAGGCCCACCACCACCGATTCCCGCAGGATCACATCGGCCCGGTAGGCCCCATAGGCGAGGTAGGGGCGTGCCAGCGGGCTGAAGCGGCCGTAGAGCAGGGCCAGGCGTGGACCGCTCCCGGCGCAGGCCAGGGCCTGCTGGGGGGCGGAGCCGGTGCCTTCGGCGGTCTCCAGCAGCAGCCGGCCCAGGATGCCGAGATTGTGCAGACCCAGGGCGAGGGCGCCGGTGAGCACTCCGGGCTTCAGCACGAACAGCAGCAGCAGGGCCGTCAGGGGTGGGGGCCACAGCCGTCCCAGGGCCCAGGCACCGCGCAGGGCCAGCCTCCCCCACGGCCAGGGCTGCACCAGCAGCAGCAGCAGCGGCGCCCCACCCACCGCCAGGCAGGCGGCCAGGGCCGTGAGCAGCAGGGTGTTGGCGATCAGACCCGGCCACGGCAGGGCCATCACCGCCGCCCAGTCGGGCGGGGGGAGCGGGGGCATTCCGTCCCAGCGCAGCAGGGCGGCCGGATCCACCTGGAGGGCCCAGGCCACACCGGCGAGCAGGGGAAGCAGGCACAGGCTGGCCAGCAGGATTTCCCGGCCCTGGTGGCCGACGCTGCGCTGCTCGAGGGCGAACCGGCCGGGCATCGACCAGCGCCGCCGCAGCCAGCCCACCAGGCTTTCGAGGCTGAGCATGGCCGCCAGCAGCACCCACAGGGCCGTCCAGAGTTCATGGAAGGCCAGCGACTGGAGGGTCAGACGCAGCTCCGTGCCCAGTCCGCCCAGCCCGAACACCCCCAGCAGGGTGGCGCTGCGCAGGGCGCATTCCAGCCTGTAGCCGCCGTAGCTGATCACCTGCGGCAGCAGTGGCGGTCCCAGGGCGGTGAGCAGGGCGGCCGGGGCCGGGGCACCGCTGTTGCGCAGGGCCTCCAGCCCCTGGGTGGGCAGGGCGTCGAGCTGATCGCTGACCACGCGGGCGACCAGGGCTCCGAAGGGCAGCGCGATGGCGGCGACCGCCACGACCGGCTGCAGGCCCACCAGCTGCAGCAGGGCCAGGCCCCAGAGGAGTTCATGAACCGAACGGGGAAGGGCCAGGACCCGGCGGATCCATGCCGCCGCTGCCGCACTGCCCGTGCAGGTCCGCCAGACCAGCCGTGAGCTGAGGATGCCCAGACTGAGGCCGATCACCAGGCTCCCCGCCCAGCCGAGCAGCGCCATCCCCAGGGTCATCCCCAGACCCTCCAGCACCGAGCGCAGCACGGTGGGATCGAGGGAGGGCTGCAGGGCCGCCCCCAGGAACTGCCCCACCAGCTCCCAGCCTCCGCCGTGGCCGATGGCGGGGAGCAGCAGCAGCACCGGCACCAGCACCAGGGCCGGCATCAGGACCCACAGGGGAGCCGCCGGCCGCAGGGGGATGGCCTGGGTCATGCGCCAGCTCCAGCTCCAGTGCTGGCAGTGGAAGTGGCCCCCCTGTACAGGCCCTCGAGCTGCTCGTGCTGCAGCTCCTTCACCGGCAGGTCGAACTGCACCCGTCCCTGCCGCAGGCCCACCACCCGGTCGAAACCGTCCACCAGATCCGGTCGGTGCAGGCTCAGCAGCAGGGCCCTCGGGGCGTCCCCCTGCGCCAGCAGCAGGGCCAGCAGGTCCCGGGCCAGGCGGGGATCAAGGCTGGCGAGGGGTTCGTCAGCCAGCAGCAGGACGGGGTCCTGGCGCAGCAGCCTGGCCAGGGCGACCCGCTGGCGCTGCCCTCCGGAGAGGGCGCAGACCGGCTGGTCGAGCAGCAGAGGATCGAGGTCGAGCCGCCGCAGCACGGCCCGGCAGGCCTCGCTCTCCAGGGGCAGCAGCAGGTTCAGCAGGGCCCGGGGCCAGCCCCAGACCGCCAGGCGGGCGGCGTTCAGGTTCTGCTGGACGGTGAGCTCCTCGATCAGGCGGAGGTCCTGCCAGAGGGTGCCGATCCTGGCCTGCTGGCGTCGCCGCTGCCGGCTGGAGCGGGCCATGGGCTCCCCCTGCCATCGCACGGTCCCCTGCTGGGGTGGGAGCAGGCCGTTGGCAACGGCCAGCAGACTGCTCTTGCCGGCGCCACTGGGGCCCAGCAGCGCAACCCGTTCGCCAGGCCGGAGGCGCAGGGAGACCTGATCCAGCCGAGGCTGCGTGCGGCCCGGCAGGCTGATCTCCTCCAGTTCCAGCACCGGGGTGGCCGGTGGTTCCGCCTGCGTGGCCATCGGGCCATGCTGCCTGGCGGTCAGTCCAGTGCGGCCAGCTTCTCCGCCAGCAGCTTCTCCAGGTCGACCCGCTGGGCCGGGTCTCCGACCAGCCGCAGTTCGCCGGAGCCGGGCCACCAGTTGAGCCGCAGATTGCTCTCGCCGTCATCGAAGACGGCCATCTCGAACGGGCCCTTGTGCTCCCAGTGGCAGGGCAGGCCGAGGCTGGCCACCAGCGCCTGCAGGTCCTGGAGCGATCCGTGGAAATGCATCGGACTCACCGCAGCGGATCGAACCTAGGACCGGGTCCAGGCCAGGGGCGATCTCAGCGGATCTTGCCGATCTGCCGGCCCACCTGCTCGATCTTGGCGTAGGCCGCCGGGTTGACGGTGGTGAACTGCTGGGCTCCGAACAGGCCGAGGATCTGCTTCTGCTCAGGATCGCTGGGGCGCCAGCTGAGGATGGCCTGGCGAACCTTGCGGCTGAACCCCTGGCCGAAGCGCTGATCCAGGTCGGGCTGGCCGAGCCAGAGGTAGTCGGGGTAGCTGGGGGTGCGCCAGATCTGGATCACCTTGGCGCGGTTCGCCTTGCCGCTGCGCAGGCTGCTCTTCCACACCTGCTCGTTGACGACCCCGGCTTCGTAGGCACCGCTCTGGACCAGGGCGATGGTGGCATCGTGGCTGCCGCTGAATCCCGGCGCCCCGCCGGCGAACTTGTTGAGGCCCACGCCGGCCTGGCTGAGGAAGTACTGGGGCATGAGCCGGCCGGAGGTCGAGCTCTCCGAGCCGAAGGTGAAGCGCCTGCCGATCAGCGCCGTCAGTCCCTTCTGGTTGCGGATCGGCTGGATGCCGCTGCGGGCGTTGGCGATGAACACGCTGTAGAACTGGGCATCGATGTCCCGTTGGGCGAGCATCTGGGCGCCGGGCTTCTGCAGCCTGGCCTGGACACCGGTCAGGCCCCCGAACCACACCAGATCGAGGTTGCCGGTGCGGAAGGCGCTGACGGCGGCGGTGTAGTCGGTCACAGGGACGTACTGGACCTTCACCCCCAGCTGCTGGGAGAGTTCGTCGGCGACGAGGCGGTAGAGCCGGTTCAGCTTTTCCGGATTCTGGTCGGGGATCGCTCCGATCCGAAGCACCTTCTGGCTCTGGGCCTGGGCCGGCGGCAGCGGGTCGGCGACCAGGGGCAGGGGCCGGGGTGCCACGGCTGGCACCAGGGCCATGGTGAGGCCGGCAAGGAGGCCGGCCCAGCGTTGTCGGGAGCGCATCGGGGCTGAAAAGACGGGAGTCAGAGGCCGACGAGGAAGCGCTGGAGGCGCGCCAGGCCGTCCTGAATGGTGGCAGGCGAGGCGGCGCAGGAGAGCCGGATGCAGCGGTCATCCCCGAAGGCCACGCCGGGAACCACCGCCAGGCCCACCGCATCGAGCAGACGGCTGCAGAGGGTCATCGAATCGAGCCCGTAGGCGCTCACGTCAGGAAAGGCGTAGAAGGCACCCTCCGGGGGTTGGATCATCAGGCCGGGCAAGGCCATCAGTCCCTCGGTGAGCAGGGTCCGGCGCTGGTTGAACTGGGCCGCCATCTCCTGGACGCAGCTGCGCGAACCCTCCACCGCGGCCAGGGCGCCGTACTGGGCAAAGGTGCAGACGTTGCTGGTCGTCTGGCTCTGGAGCGCACTGGCGGCGGCGACCACGGTCTGGGAGCCGGCCAGCCAGCCGATGCGCCAGCCGGTCATGGCCCACCCCTTGGCGAAGCCGTTCACGGTGAAGATCCGATCCGCCAGGTCGGGTGCCACCGCCGCGAAACTGTGGTGGACGTGCCCCGGCGCCAGCAGAAATTCATAGATCTCGTCGCAGACCACCGCCACCTGGGGATGGCGTCGCAACACGGCGGCGACGGCCTCCAGTTCGGGACGGCTGAGCACCATGCCGGTGGGATTGCCCGGGCTGTTCAGCACCAGCAGCTTGCTGGCGGGCGTGATGGCCCGCTCCAGCTGCTGCGGATCGAGCCGGAATCCCTGGGCCGCCTCGCTGGCCAGCACCCTGACCGAGGCCCCGGCCAGGCGGGCGATCTCGGGGTAGCTCAGCCAGTAGGGAGCCGGCAGAAGCACCTCATCGCCCGGACCCAGCAGGACCTGGAACAGGTTGTAGAGGGCCTGCTTGCCCCCATTGGTGACCAGCACCTGGTCGGCGCGGGTCGGGACGTGGTTCTCGCGGCTGAGCTTCTCGGCGATCGCCTCCCGCAGGGCGGGTTCCCCGGCGGCGGGTCCATAGCGGGTGTGACCGTTCTCGAGGGCCCGGGCCGCTGCCTGCCGGATGAAGGCCGGGGTGTCGAAGTCCGGCTCGCCTGCGCTGAGGCTGCAGATGTCGCGGCCTTCGGCGCGGAGCTGCTTGGCCTTGGCGGCGATGGCGAGGGTGAGGGAGGGCCGCAGGGCCCGGGCCCGATCCGAGAGCCGCAGTGGCTCGGCCTCCGGCCGGCCAGAACTGGCGACGGCGCTGCCGATGGCCCTGGCCTGTGGTCCTTCCACCGAGGCGGCGGAGCGGTCAGCCCTGGCCGCAGCGGCGACAGCACCGGTGGCGAGTGAACTTGCAGCGACAGAATCGGCGGAGGCCAGCATCCCTGAATCCGACATCGGCGGGGGGCCGACGCTCGAATGGCGCGGCTTCAGCTTCTTGGCCATCCTGCCTCAGGCCCAGACCCGGCCGGGTTCAGGCGCTCACCATTCGCCATGCCGCCCATCGGGCGCCGGCCTGGGCGGTCCCGGTAGCCAGGGTGACGGCGCTCCCGGGCGGGGCGAAAGAGATTCGAGGCGTTCTGCTCCAGGGATCGCGGAGTACGCCGCGGCGAAGCTCGCCATGACCTCGCCATGACCTCGCCTGTGACCGGAACAGAGGTGGAGAACGGCTCCCAGGCGACCGCCTACGGACTGCTCCAGGCTCTGCTGCCCGAAGTGCCCCGCTCCAGCAGTCGTCTTGAGCGGCTCCTGCCGACCAGCGGAACCTTGCATGCCCTCACGGATCCCTGGATCAGCGGACGTTCCCATCTCGCCGAGCTCTTTTCCGGCCTGCGTTCCGTAGGCCAGGTCATTCTGATCAACAATCCCCTCAGCGGGGCTTTGCTGCTGCTCGCTCTGATGCTGCAGTCCGGCCGGATGGCCGCGTTCGCTGTCCTCGGCATTGCCGGTGCCCAGGCCATGGCCATGGCCATGAGCTGGGATCCAGCCTCCAGGAGGCAGGGGATCGTGGGCTTCAACGGGGCTTTGGTGGGTTGCGCCGCTGCCACGCTTGCGCACCCTGCCGGCTCCGCCCTGGCGATCTGGCTGGTGCTCGTACCGCTCGCGGGCGCTTTGAGTGCGGTCCTGCTGGAGGGTCTGAGGAGCTGGTGGTTCGGGAGGACAGCCTTGCCCCCCCTTTCCCTGCCGGCTTGCCTGATCGGCTGGCTGCTGCCGCTGGTGCTGGCTGGTCTCCGGGGAGCCGGCCTGGATTCCGATCCGCTGACACCCTCTCTGGCCTTGTCAGCGGCCGGGGGGATCTCCTCGATGCCGTGGCTGCTCCAGGCCGTCGTGCGTGCCTTCGGTCAGGTGTTTCTGTGTACGGGCATTAGCAGCGGAATGCTGGTGCTCCTGTCGGTCCTTCTGGCCAGTCCCGTAGCGGCACTCCTCGGGAGCCTGGGGGCGCTCACGGCGGCGCTGACCGGCCTGTTGCTGGGGCTGAACTCGTGGGAAGAGGTGATCTCCGGGGGGTTCGGCTTCAACGCTGTCCTGGTTGCCATCGCCTTGGGCGGCATCTTTTTCGCACCCACCCGCCGGAGCCTGCCGATCGCCCTCGCCGGCGCAGCGCTCACCATTCCGCTGGAACGGATCCTCCTTGCGCCGTTGACCAGGGTTGGCCTGCCCCTGTCCTCCCTCCCCTTCGTGTTCACCACCTGGCTGCTGCTTGTGATGGTGCGCAGACGACACCCGGCCCTGGTTCCGGTCGCCCTTCACGCGATCCTCACCCCTGAGGAGCATCGCCGTCGTTTTCGTGTGGCACGCCGTCTGCTCGCCGACTTCCGCCTGCGCCTCCAGCATGCGGCCTCCCCGGGGGCCGCTGCGGGGCCATCCCTGGCCTCCTTGATGGCACCCGATCGGCTGGGGAGATTGCGGGATCTCTTCCGCCAGCTCGACCTCGATTCCAGCGGCTGTCTATCCCTGGAGGAGCTGCATCGTGCGGTGGCCGGCGATGGTGCTCAGCCGAGTTCGTCGAAGGTCACAGCCCTGCTGGATCGGGTGCTGCAGCACATGGATCTCAACGGAGACGGCCGCCTGGATGAAGCGGAATTCGTGGAAATGGCCCTGCGTCTGCAGCGCCTTTCCCAGGGACACGAGCGGCTGCTGACCTACCTGCTGCCCCTCGATGCCAATGCCGATGGTCACCTCGATCAGGCTGAACTTCGCCGGTTGCTGCACAGTGTCGGTGCCCGTCCCCTTCAACCGGAAGAGGAGGTGAAGCTGTTCGGTTCGCAGCAGCGCCCCCTGAGCTGGGGCGACTTTGTCGATCGGCTTCTGCTCGGCTGAGCCGTAGGGTCAGGCTCGGCAGCCCGGCGATGCCCTGAAACAGGATTCCAAGGAACGGTTCGCGGCCGATGAACCCTTTGCCCCCTCCCGAGAGGTCCAGCAGCCAGCGTTCTTTCACGCCAGGCGCTTCAAACCCGGCCCTGCTTTCCACCAGCGAGGATTCATTCGCTGAGCTGGCAGCCGCCTGCTCCGACTGCCGCTGCTGCGGCCTGGTCGAGGGGCGGCAGCAGGTGGTGGTGAGCCGCGGCAATCCAGCGGCTCGGCTGATGGTGATCGGTGAGGGCCCCGGTGCCCAGGAGGATGCCCAGGGACTGCCGTTCGTGGGACGGGCCGGCCAGCTGCTCGATCAGATGCTGGCGAGCGTGGCGATCGATTCGAACCGGGACGCCTACATCTGCAACGTGGTGAAGTGCCGTCCACCGGACAACCGCAAGCCCAGCGCCGAGGAGATGGCGGCCTGCACCCCCTGGCTGGAGCGGCAGATCCATCTGGTGGACCCGCCAGTGATCCTGCTGGCGGGAGCCACGGCGATGCAGGGGGTCCTGGGAATCAAGGGGGGGATCACCCGACTGCGGGGCCAGTGGCGGCAGGGCAGCGGGCCGGTGCTCGGCGGCCGCTGGCTGCTGCCGATCTTCCACCCCTCCTATCTGTTGCGAAACCCCTCGCGGGAGCAGGGGAGTCCCAAATGGCTCACCTGGCAGGACCTGCAGGACGTGCGGCGGCGCCTCGATCAGCTCGCCGCTTGAGCCCCGTTTTGTGACAGGCTTTGGCCCGTCCGACCAATCGGCCCCCCCCCGCCATGACCGGCACCCTGGCCCGTCCCGACACCACCCCAGCGGAGCTCCCCGCCGACTGGGCCAGCAATCCGCGCTACGACACGGTGATCCGGCGCCGCAAGACCCGCAGCGTGCGGGTGGGTGACGTGTGGGTGGGCAGCGACCACCCTGTGGTGGTGCAGTCGATGATCAATGAGGACACCCTCGACATCGAGGGGGCGACCGCCGGCATCCGCCGCCTGCATGAGGCCGGCTGCGAGATCGTGCGGCTCACGGTGCCGAGCCTCGCCCATGCCAAGGCCGTGGGCGAGATCCGCAAACGTCTGGAGGACACCTACCGGCCGGTGCCCCTGGTGGCGGACGTGCACCACAACGGCATGAAGATCGCCCTCGAGGTGGCCCAGCACGTCGACAAGGTGCGCATCAACCCGGGCCTCTACGTGTTCGACAAGCCCGACCCGAACCGCACCGAGTTCACCCCCGAGGAGGTGGCCGCGATCGGCGAGCGCATCCAGACCACCCTTGAACCGCTGGTGAGCCTGCTCAAGCAGCAGGACAAGGGCCTGCGCATCGGCGTGAACCATGGCTCCCTGGCGGAGCGGATGCTGTTCACCTACGGCGACACCCCCCTGGGGATGGTGGAGAGCGCCATGGAGTTCATCCACATCTGCGACCGCCTCGATTTCCACAACATCGTGGTGTCGATGAAGGCCTCCCGTGCCCCGGTGATGCTGGCCGCCTACCGGATGATGGCCGACCGCATGGATGCCGAGGGGTTCCCTTACCCGCTGCACCTGGGGGTCACCGAGGCGGGCGACGGCGACTACGGCCGCATCAAGAGCACCGCCGGCATCGCCACCCTGCTGGCCGAGGGCCTGGGGGACACCATCCGCGTGTCGCTCACCGAGGCGCCGGAGAAGGAGATCCCCGTCTGCTACTCAATTCTGCAGGCGCTGGGGCTGCGCAAGACGATGGTGGAGTACGTGGCTTGCCCCAGCTGCGGCCGCACCCTCTTCAACCTGGAGGAGGTGCTGCACAAGGTGCGCTCCGCCACCGCCCACCTCACGGGTCTGGACATCGCCGTGATGGGCTGCATCGTCAATGGCCCCGGCGAGATGGCCGATGCCGACTACGGCTACGTGGGCAAGACCCCCGGCACCATCTCCCTCTACCGCGGCCGGGAGGAGATCCGGCGGGTGCCCGAGGCCGAGGGGGTGGAGGCCCTGATCGCCCTGATCCGGGAGGACGGGCGCTGGGTCGATCCCTGATCCGCCCTGACGACGGTTATCCAGCCCGTGGGTTCGCCGTTCGGGGGCGCTAGCTTGAAGCTCAGTTAGCCGGGCCTGCAAGGCTCTACGAGATGGGCAGCGCACGCACCAGCCTGATCGTGCTGGTCGGACTTGGTGCCTGCGCAGCCACGGCGGTCGTGGCGCGCGAGGCGGTCACGCCCCCCGGGGGGACCAGCCGCATCACCGACAGTCCGAAGGAGGTGATCGACCAGACCTGGCAGATCGTCTTCCGTGACTATCTGGACATCAACGGCAAGTACACCCCGGATCAGTGGCGCAAGTTGCGCAAAGACGTGCTCGCCAAGAGTTACGACACCCCCAAGGATGCCTACGAGGCCATCCGCGGCATGCTCGGCACCCTGGATGACCCGTACACCCGTTTCCTGGATCCGCGCGAATTCAAGGAGATGCAGATCGACACCTCCGGGGAGCTCTCCGGGGTGGGAATCCAGCTGAGTCTCGACAAGGACACCAAGGACCTGGTCGTGGTGGCCCCCATCGAGGGATCGCCGGCCTCCCGGGCCGGGGTGCAGCCCAAGGATGTGATCACCGCCATCGACGGGAAGAGCACCAAGGGGATGAGCACCGAGGATGCGGTCAAGCTCATCCGCGGCCAGGCCGGCACCACGGTGACGCTCACCCTGCGCCGCAAGTCCCAGGTCCTGGAACTCCCGCTGGTGCGAGACCGGATTGAACTCCATGCGGTCGACCACCAGATCAACGCCACCCCTGATGGGGTGAAGGTGGGCTACATCCGTCTCAAGCAGTTCAACGCCAACGCCACCAAGGACATGCGCCTGGCGGTGAGGGATCTGGAGGAGAAGGGCGCCCAGGGCTATGTGCTCGACCTGCGCAGCAATCCCGGCGGCCTGCTGGGCGCCAGTGTGGAGATTGCCCGCCAGTGGCTCAATGAGGGCACGATCGTGTCCACCAAGACCCGCAACGGCATCACCGATGTCAAGCGGGCCACCGGCCGCGCCCTCACGGACAAACCGCTGGTGGTGCTGGTGAACGAGGGCTCGGCCAGCGCCAGTGAGATTCTCTCCGGTGCCCTGCAGGACAACAAGCGCGCCGTGCTGGTCGGTCAGAAGACCTTCGGCAAGGGCCTCGTGCAGTCCGTACGTGGCCTCTCGGATGGTTCCGGCATGACCGTGACCATCGCCAAGTACCTCACCCCCCGGGGCCGGGACATCCACAAGCACGGGATCGATCCCGACGTGCCCGCCAAGATGACGGAGCAGGAGGCCCAGCGCCTGCGCCTGGAGGACCTGGGTACGGCCAAGGACACCCAGTACCGCGTGGCCGAATCGACCCTGCGCAAGCGTCTTCAGGCGACCAACACCGTGGGTCGCTCCTACAACCCCGCCAGCACGAACCTGCCGGCCGCCCTGGGCGCCTCGGCCCGGCCGTCCAACTGACGCCTCGGCCGCCTCTGACGTGCTGACCAAATCGGAGACGACCCCTGCGCAGGCCGGCCCCTCGATCTGGGCCTCGAAGCCCTGGTGGTGTCAGCCCTGGAGCATCGTGCTCACCGGCATGGCCGTTCCCACGGCGAGCTGGGTGACCCTGCACCGCTGGTGGATCACCGTGCCTCTGGCGGTTGGCGTGCTGCTCTGGTGGTGGCTGTTTCTGTTGGTCGTGCCGGCGGCCTACCGGCGGGGCGAACTCGAACCACAGGAAGGTCCACCGGCCTGATGCACGGGTGCCTGATGGAAGGGTTCCCGGCCTCTGGAACGGCTGATCCGGTCGGCTCAGGCGACGGGCTGCATCAGGCCGCCACCCGGATGGGAGTCGTCGTCGTCGTTGTTTTCACCGGGGGTGCTGAGCAGGGCGTAGAGACCCAGGACGAGGCAGCTCAGGACCATGCCGATCAGGCCGATATCCGAAGAGAGGCCGGCTCCTGTCGTCATCACCTCACCCATGCCGGCCCGTTCATAAAACTCTCAGGATCGTAACGAAGGTTTGCGCTCTTTGGGGGCGCTCCGGCGGCATCAGACCGTCAGCACCGCCTCGTTCTGGGCTGAGGCCTGCTCCGCCCGCTGGGCATCGGTGAGGCCATCGCTGCCGGGGATCTGCTCGGCCATGGCCTTGAGCCAGGTCATCAGCTCCTCCACCTGCTTCTCCATCGGCAGCACCGCCAGGCCCCGGGCCAGCACCTTGGCGGTGCTGCCCGCTCCGGCCTGGTACACGAGCCTGCCGTGCAGATGCTGGGGCAATCCCTGGCGCAGCAGCCGGAAGGCCGGTTCCTCCATCGGCGTCTCCAGGGCGATGTTGGGTTTCTCGGGCTTGATGCGCGAGAAGCCGCAGCGCCTGGCCAGCAGCTTCAGCTCCATCAGCTGCAGCAGGGAGATCACCGGTGCGGGGATGGCCCCGTAGCGGTCCACCCAGCCGGTGGCCAGCTCCAGCAGCGCCACGGAGCTGTCGCAGTCGGCGGCTGCCCGGTAGGCGGCCATCTTCTCGTCGTTTTCGGTGATCCAGTCGCCGGGGATGAAGGCCGTGATCGGCAGGTCGATCTGGGTGTCGTCGACCGCCGGGATGTCCTGACCCTGGATCTCGGCGAGCGATTCCTGCAGCATCTCCATGTAGAGGTCGAAGCCGATGGCCTCCATCTGGCCGCTCTGCTCCACCCCCAGCAGGTTGCCCACGCCGCGGATCTCCATGTCGCGCATGGCCAGCTGGTAGCCGCTGCCCAGCTGGGCGAATTCCTGGATGGCCCGCAGCCGCTGCCGCGCCGCCTCGCTCAGGGAGGCATCACCGGGATAGAACAGCCAGGCATGGGCCTGGATGCCGCTGCGGCCCACCCGGCCGCGCAGCTGGTAGAGCTGGGCCAGGCCGAACCTGTGGGCGTCCTCGATCAGGATCGTGTTGACCCGCGGGATGTCCAGGCCGCTCTCCACGATCGTGGTGCAGAGCATCAGATCGGCTTCGCCGGCATTGAAGGCCACCATGGCGCTCTCCAGCTCCCCCTCGGCCATCTGGCCGTGGGCCACCAGCAGCCGCAGGCCGGGGATCATCAGCCGCAGTCCCTCGGCCACCTCCTCGATGCCCTCCACCCGCGGCACCACGTAGAAGATCTGGCCGCCGCGGTCGAGCTCCTGGCGGATGGCGCTGCGCACCGCCTCCTCATCCAGGGCGGCCAGGTGGGTCTTGATCGGGCGGCGCAGCGGCGGCGGCGTGGTGATCAGGCTCATCTCGCGCACGCCCGAGAGGCTCATGTACAGCGTGCGGGGGATCGGCGTGGCGCTGAGGGTGAGCACGTCCACGTCCTTGCGGAGCGCCTTGATCTTCTCCTTCTGGTTCACGCCGAAGCGCTGTTCCTCGTCCACCACCAGCAGGCCCAGCTGCTTGAACGTGGTGCTCTTGCCCAGCAGCTGGTGGGTGCCCACCACCACATCCACCGTGCCCGCCGCCAACCCCTCCTGGATCACCTTGCGTTCGCCGGCGGTGCGGAAGCGGTTCAGCAGGTTCACCTTCACCGGATAGGGGGCGAAACGCTCCGAGAGGGAGCGCCAGTGCTGCTGGGCCAGCACGGTGGTGGGGGCGAGCATCGCCACCTGTTTGCCCGCCGTCACGGCCTTGAAGATGGCGCGGATCGCCACTTCGGTCTTGCCGAAACCCACATCGCCGCACACCAGCCGGTCCATCGGCTGGGGCCGCTCCATGTCGCGCTTCACCTCGGCGATCGCCTTCACCTGATCCGGGGTGGGCTCGTAGGGGAAGGAGTCCTCCAGCTCGTTCTGCCAGGGGCCGTCGGGGGGGAACGGGAAGCCAGGAGCCTGGTGACGCTCCGCATAGAGCTTGACCAGATCGAGCGCCACCTTGCGCACCGCCTTGCGGGCCCGCTCCTTGGCCTTGCTCCAGGCCGTGCCGCCCATCCGGTTGAGGTCCGGCGGGTTGTCGCTGGTGGCGCGGTAGCGGCCCAGGCTGCCGAGCTGGTCGGCGGCGACCCGCAGCAGCCCATCGGCGTACTGGACCACCAGGTAGTCGCGCTCCTCGCCGCCGATGGCCAGCTTCTCGAGCTTGAGGAAGCGGCCGATGCCGTGGTTGCGGTGCACCACGAAGTCGCCCGGCTGCATCTTGTTGGGATCCACCGTGCGGCTGGCGGCCTTGCGGCGGCGGCGCACGTAGCCGGTGGCGGCCAGGGCGTGCTGGCCGAAGAACTCCCGATCGGTGATCAGCACCAGCTTCCAGGCCGGCAGCTGCAGGCCCTCCAGCTCGGCGGTGCCCCGGGTTTTCAGGGCCACCGGGGTGTTCTGCTCGATCAGCCGCTCGATCGCCGGGGTGTCGGCCGGGTTCGGCACGAAGCGGGTGATGCAGTCGTGCTCCTCGAGCAGGGCCACCGCCCGGGACGGCTGGGCGGAGAGCAGCCACACCCGCGCCTTCTCCTGCTGGAACCCCTTGATCAGGGAGGCCAGCTTGCCGAAGGCGTTCGGGTGGGCCGGCACCGAGCGGGACGCCAGATCGAAGCTGTTCGGATGGCTGTCGCTCTCGTGCAGTTCGGCCAGATCGAAGCCCGCCAGGGCCGTGGCATCGGCCAGAGCGCTCTCGGGGGAGCGGTGCAGCTGTCCGGGGAGCAGGGAGGCGGCCGCCGTGGCATCGCCGTGGCCGAGGCGTCGGGCCAGCTCGGCGCAGACATCGCCATGGTGCTCGCTGGCATGCTCGAACCACTGCTGGCCATGGGCCAGACAGTGGCGCCGTTCATCGATGGCGATGAGGGTGTTCTCGGGGAGGTAATCCAGCAGGGAGGCCGGCCGGGACCAGGCGAGTCCCATCAGGCGGCGCATGCCCTCCGGCGTTCCCCCTTCGAGCAGCTCCTCGGTGGCCTCCGGGCTGAGCAGATGCTCGAGACCCTCCGGGATCACCTCCCGCAGGGCGGCGGCGATCAGCGGGCCGTACCCGGTGGGCGTCAGGCGCACCACCTCGGTGGGGTCGAGCGAACGCTGGCTGGTCGGATCGAATTCGCGCAGCTTCTCGAGGTCCTCGCCGAAGAACTCCAGCCGCACCGGCAGTTCGGCGCTCACCGGGAACACATCGACGATGTCGCCCCGCCGGCTCCAGGTGCCCTCCTGGTCAATCGTCGGCACCCGCTGATACCCCAGCCGGGTGAGCGTGTCGCCGAGGCTGTCGAGGTCGAGGCGCTGGCCTTTGCGCAGGCTCAGGCAGCGGGCCCTGAGCGTGTCGGGTGGAGGCAGATGGGGCTGCAGGGCCCGTTCCGTGGCCACGATCGCCATGCGTGCGGGGCCCGGGTCCAGCAGCTCGCCGAGCACCTGCAGCTGGCCCCAGGTGATCTCACTGGTGGGGTCGAAGGGCTCGTAGGGGCTGCCCTCGCTGGTGGGATAGAGCTGGCTGCTGTTCCAGCCCATCAACTCGAGCAGAGCAGCCCAGCGCCCGGCCTCCTCCAGGGTGGGCACCACGACCAGCAGCGGAGCCTCGGCCACCCCAGCCAGGGCACTGCTGATCAGGGCCCGGGTCGCCCGTCCCGCGCCGCTGAGCCTCAGCCGCTCCGGGCGTCGGATCCGCTCGAGAACCTCCCCGGTCAGGGGCACCTGCTGCAGCTGACGCACCAGGGCGGAGAGGGGCATGGCGACGGTTCCAGCGATCCCCGATCTTGCCAACCGGCACCACCGCGATGCAGTCCCTGGTCAGAATGGGCAGGTGGCGCGCTACGTCTGCCCCTACTGCCGTCCCCGGCCGCTGGCGATGCTGCGCCGGCCCGATGGGATCTGGATCTGCGCCCGCTGCGGCGATCCGCTGCAGCGGCTACCGGCGGTCCGCCCTCTGCCGGCCCTGGCCGGCCTGCTGGTGGCCCTGGGCCTGGGGGTGGCCTTTCTGCCCTGGCGGCGCTCCCTGCCCCTTCCGCCGGCCCCCGCCCTGCAGGAGCTGCTCCAGCCGCCGCCGGAGGCCCTCGCCGCCCTCTCGGCCCCCGGCGGGCTGGAGGGCATCGACGAAGGCAACCTGCTGCAGCAACTCGAGGTGGCCGATGCGGCCTGGACCCCCCGCGTCGAGCTGCTGCCGGATGGCCGCACCCGCTACCACTACCAACGGCATGCGGGGGAGCCCCGCCTCTCCCTGAGTGAGATCCGCCAGCGGATCGCCGACCCCCCCAGCTTCCGACTGGAACAGGCTGCCATCAGCCAGCTTCTGGCGGTTCTGGGCCGGGCCGGGGTGCGTATCCAGCTGGTCCAGCCCCGCAAGCAGGGGGCCGCAGCCGAGTGGGACCCCGGTTCGCGGACCCTGCGCATCAAGCCGCGGGTGGTGGCCAGCGGCAGCCGCGAGTTCGCCCGGGTCCTGAACCATGAGGCCATCCATGTGGCCCAGAGCTGCAGCCGAGGGCATCTGCGCGCCATGCCCAGGCCGCTGGGACTGTCCCAGCAGCTTCCGGTCCATCTGGCGGGTGTCCTGCGGGAGTCGGTGTACCGCCAGGCCTCGCCCCAGGTGCAGTTGCTGGAGCGGGAGGCCTATGCGAACCAGCACCGCCTCGGGTTCGGCGCCGACCTGGTGGGTCGGCACTGCCGCTTGCGGGGAGCTGGGGCCTGAGGCCTGGCCGGAATCCGGCCCGCCGGGATGTGATCAGGGCCCTGCGGCAGGCCCGTGCATCGCGGCAGGCCCGTCCATCCCGGCAGGGCCGTCCTTGTCGGCAGAGCCGTTCATCAGGGCCTCTTCCAGGAGCATGTTGAACTGCAGCAGCTGGGTGTCGCTGAGCTGCTGACGACTGGTGAGCGAAAAGTGCTGTTCCAGGCACTGCCTGCCGCGGGCGGCATCCCAGCCGAGCTGACCCAGCAGCTGGTCGCACTGGGCCAGCAGGTCCCGGCGTCGCAGGGGCACAGGGGCACTCTCCGGGTGACTGTCCGGCGGCAGGGCCCGGAGGGCCTGCAGGTAGGCCTGCAGGTCGGCGTAGGTCGTGAGTCTGTGGCGGCTCGGATGGCCGAAGGCCCGCTCGAGGTAGGCCCCCTCCTGCTCCCGTTGCCAACCCAGGCCCCGCAGCAGCAGGTCGATCTCGGCCAGCTCACTGCTCCAGTCCTCGGGATCGGCCGGCGGCTCCAGTCCGCGCTCGGCCGCCGGCATCGCCCGTGCCGGACTGGTGGCAGGGGATTCGGCCGGTGCCGATGGAGGGGCCGCAGTGGCCGATGGGGCCGATGGGGCCGATGGGGAGGGGGCCGGTGCCGATGGAGAGGCGGCCGGGGGCAGGGGTGCCGGTGGTGGGGCCGGGGGACGCTGCGGCGGATGGCCCAGCCGCCGCTGCAGCCGTTCGAGGGCCCGGTCTTCCGCCTCCTCCGCCGTGGCGGCTTCGCCGAGGGCGCTCCCCAGCAGCGCTCCGGCCTGGTGCGCTGACACCTCCACCACGCGGGATCCGGATTCGGCGTGCACCAGGCGGGCCTGCAGCTGCATGGGGCACTCGAGGCTGGGTTGGCACTTCCTACAGTGCAGCCTCCGCTGGCCCCGATGGAAGCCGAGTCGATTCAGAGCCTGACCCCGCTGTTGCGCGAGGTCGACCAGTGGCATGAGCTGCTGCTGCTGCTGCCCCTGCTGGTGGCTCTCGAGGCCGTTTTATCCGCTGACAACGCCATTGCCCTGGCGGCCATTTCCAGGCGCCTGCATGACCGGGCTCGCCAGGAGACGGCTCTCAACCTCGGCCTGCTGCTGGCCCTGGTGTTTCGCCTCGGCCTGATCCTGGCCGCCGAGTGGGTGCTGGATTTCTGGCCCCTGGAATTGCTGGCGGCGGGCTATCTGCTCTGGCTGTGCGGGCGCCATCTGGTCACCGTGTTCCAGGAGGGCGAAGACGTCGAGGACGATGGGGCCGACATGGCGAGCACCCTGGCGGCCGGAGCGGCTGTGGCGGATGGTCACGAGACGCACCACCATCACCACCACCACGCCACCGCCAGCCTGGGGAGCGTTGTGGCCACCCTCGCCGTGACGGATCTGGCGTTCTCGATCGACAGCGTCGCCACGGCGGTGGCGGTGAGTGATCGTCTGGCTCTGGTGATGGCTGGAGGGGTGATCGGCGTGATTGCCCTGAGATTGACGGCCGAGTTGTTCATCCGCTGGCTGGAGATCTTCCGCCATCTCGAAACCGCCGGCTATCTGGCCGTGGGTCTGGTGGGCGTGCGGCTGCTGTTTCGCTTGGCACTGCCTGAGCTGGTGCCCCCCGAATGGGCCCTGCTGCTGGTGGTGGCATGCCTCTTCCTATGGGGATTTTCGGTGCGGAACGCTCCCCGCGATCCCCTGGCCCCGGCCGACTGAGGGGAGAGGCGGGGATGCGGGTGGAACTGCGCCAGATCGGCAATGACCGGCTGCTCGAGACCCTCGAGGTGGAGGCCCTGGCCGAGGTGCCCCAGCCGGGTCGCTGGCTGGAACTGGGCAGCCGCAGTTTTCTCGTGCTGCAGCGCCGCCACCGCTATCAGCTGCGGCGCGGCCGCTACGAGCTGGTGGCGGTGGCCCTGCAGGTGAAGGTGGAGGCCAGGCCCGTCGATGCGCGGCGCTGGGGTCATGGCTGGGTGATCGGTGATCCCCGCTGCCGCTTCAATGCCCGCAGTCCCCTGCTGCGCTGCGCCGTGCTCCCGGATGGTCCCTGCGAGCAGTGCGCCCACTTCTCCCCCGGCATCGGCTGATCCCGCCCCCGACGCTCCGAGCCGGGGGCGACGGACGATCGCCTCGCTCCCCCTGCCGATCCCGCCAGCGCCGAGGCTGAACGTCTGGACGTGCCGGCGATGGCACGGTGGCTCCAACGGCGGCCCAGGCGAGCCGGCGGGCTGGCAGGGCCGCCCGTAGGGTGAAGGCACGATCGCGCCCCTCTTTCCCCCATCGCTCCTTCCTCCCGTTCCGCCGCCTCCCCAGCCGCCAGTCAATCCAGCGCTGAGGCCCTCCCCCTCGCGGCGCCCGCCTCCGGCGGAGAGGGCGGCCCCGGGTTCGCCGATCTGGGTCTGGGGCTGCCCATCCTCAAGGCCGTGAGCGAGAAGGGCTACACGACCCCCTCGCCGATCCAGCAGCAATGCATTCCCACCGTGCTGGCCGGCCATGACGTGATGGCGGCGGCCCAGACAGGCACCGGCAAGACCGCCGGGTTCACCTTGCCGATGCTGGAGCGGTTGCGCCACGGACCCCATGCCCGGGGAGGGGTGGTGCGCGCCCTTGTGCTCACCCCGACACGGGAGCTGGCCGCCCAGGTGGCCGACAACGTGGCGGCCTATGGGCGTTACCTCGACCTCCGCAGCGACGTGGTGTTCGGCGGCGTGAAGGTCAACCCCCAGATCCACCGGCTGAGGGCCGGAGCCGACATCCTCGTGGCCACGCCGGGGCGGCTGCTCGATCTGCAGCAGCAGGGGGCCCTCCGACTCGATCGCGTCGAGATCCTCGTGCTCGATGAAGCCGATCGGATGCTCGACATGGGCTTCATCCGCGACATCCAGAAGTTGATCGCCCTGATGCCTCCGAAGCGCCAGAACCTGCTCTTCTCGGCCACCTTCAGTCCGTCGATCCGCAAGCTGGCCCACGGGCTGCTGCATCAGCCCGTGCAGCTGCAGGCCACACCGGAGAACCGCACGGCTGCCACCGTGGAGCACCTGCTCCACCCCTGCGACATGGCCCGCAAGCCGGAGTTGCTCTCCCACCTGATCGCCGGCAACGACTGGCAGCAGGTGCTGGTGTTCGCCCGCACCAAGCATGGGGCGAACCGCATGGCCGAGCGGCTCTGCCAGGAGGGCATGGTGGCCGCGGCCATCCACGGCAACAAGAGCCAGGGCGCCCGCACGCGGGCCCTGGCAGGGTTCAAGAGCGGTGAGGTGCGGGTCCTGGTGGCCACGGACCTGGCGGCGCGGGGCATCGACATCCACCAGCTGCCCCACGTGATCAACCTCGATCTGCCGAACCAGGCCGAGGACTACGTCCACCGGATCGGCCGCACCGGCCGCGCCGGCCACCCCGGCCATGCCATCTCCCTGGTGGCGGCGGAGGAATGCGAGCTGCTGCGCGCCATCGAACAGCTGATCGGCACCCGTCTTCCCAGTGAGGAGGTGCCGGGCTTCGAACCCACCGTGCTGCGCGCTCCCCCCCTGGATCTCAGCGGCGGTCGCGGCGGGCGGCGACCGGGGGACGCCCGCCGGAGTGGCGGTCGCGACGCCGGGCGGCAGGGGGCGGGTGGACGGCGGGCCGGCGCTGCTCCCGCTGTGTCCGCAAATGGCAGCAAACGACACAACCGGGGACGCGGGCCTCGGCTCGGATAGGGCCGCAACGACTTTCCCCATGCCCTACGAGCCCGGATCCCCTGAATGCCGCGTGCTGATCGACTGCAAGAGCCAGATCGAGTCGATGCTGCTGGCCCTGGATCGCATCGAGAACAGTGCCCACATCCGTGACCAGCTCAGATCCGTCCACAACCAGCTGGAGGGCCTGCACGCGCTGTACCGGCGGTCCAGCCCCTAGCCGAACCGGCTCCTAGGCCGTGCGGGTGGCGCTGTCCGAGCTGGCGAGAAGCTCCAGCTCCTTGCACAGGCCGTAGGCGCAGGCGAGGGTGGGTGCCTGTCTCGGCACCTCCGGGAACTGTTCATGCCGCACCACGTAGTGGCCGGAGGTCTGGCGGAAGATCCGGCAGCCTTCGCCGCCATCGGCCACGTAGGACAGTTCGGTGACCCAGCCCTCCGGCGATGGGGCCCGCTCCCCCGGACCCCTGGACTCCGGTTTCTTCCGGGCCGCGGAACCTGTTGAGGCGGCCTTGAAGTACCAGTTGAAGGAACCGATGGCCATGGGTCCACTCCCAGCACTTGCTCCAATCTGACCCCGCGATCAGGTGGCGCTCATGTCAGGGGACCCTGACCACACACAACTTATCGATGGGTTCCCGCCGCTTCAGGCCCCCGCCAGCTCGGAGAGATTCCCTGCCCCCTGACCGAGCTGATCCCCTGGACGTGCGTCGAGCTGCTGGATCAGCCCCTGGCCGCTGCAGGCCCGTTTGCCCTCCAGCTGGGCTTCGCGGATCAGCAGCGGGCAGCCACTGCTGGCCACCACCAGACCGCTGCGGCTGTCCAGGGCCAGCACGGTCCCCGCTGCGCCGCTGCCGCTGGGCCAGCGACCGCACAGTTCAGCGCCTTCCGCCGAGAGCTGCTCACCCAGACGGGCCACGAGCGGTTCGGTGGCCAGCAGCTTGAGTCGACGACCCCGCCAGAGGGAGTGCGCAGCCGGATAGAGCCCCATCACCTGGCGGTGGATGGCCAGGGCCGGCCGGTTCCAGTCGATCAGGTAGTCCGCCTTGTCCAGCTGACGCGCGTAGGTCATGCCCTCCTGGCTCTGGGTGCGCACACCCAGCCGCTGCAGGCGTTCGGCTTCGGGCCCCGGCCCCACGGCGGCGATCGCCGCCATCGCTTCCACCAGCAGTTCGCCCGTCAGGTGGGAGAGGCGGCGGGCGAGCTGGTGGGCGTTCTCCAGCAGACCGATCGGGATGCGTCGCTCCAGCAGCACCGGACCGGTGTCCAGGCCGGCCTCCATGGCCATGATCCCGACGCCGGTTTCTCGGTCGCCTTCCAGCAGGCTCCATTGGATCGGCCCGGCCCCGCGCCAGCGCGGCAGGAGGGAGCCGTGGCCGTTCCAGCAGCCGAGGGGTGGCTGGGCCAGCACATCCGGGGGAAGGATCTGGCCGAACGCCACCACCACGTAGACATCCGCTCCCAGCCGGGCGAGGGCGGCCTGGCACTCGGGTTCGCGGCGGATGCGCTCCGGGGTGAACACGGGCAGCTGCAGCTCCACGGCCCGTTGCTTGACCGGTGAGGGCACGAGCTGGTTGCCTCGCCCGCGGCGTCGATCCGGTTGGGTCACCACCCCCACCAGGGTGTGGCCCGCCGCCACCAGGGCATCCAGGCTCGGGACCGCGTAGGCGGGGGTGCCCCAGAACAGGATCCGCATCGCCCCGTCCCGGCCCCCCTCAGGCTTCGCCGGTGACAGAGAGACCTTCCACCCACACCAGCGGGCAGAGGCCATCCGGCGTCAGCTTGGCTTCGCCCTCGAAGCCGATGATGCCCTGCAGCACCTGCCGGATGTCGCCGGCCACGGTGGCAGCCTCGATTGATCGCGCCTCGCCGTTCTGGATGAGCCAGCCGTCGAAGGGAAGGGAGAAGGCCCCCTGGCTGGCCTTCACGCCGGCATGGAGAGCGGAGAGCGAATCAATCCACACCAGGGGTTGGTCGGCGCGGAACCGATCCAGTCCCTGCTGGCCGCCGCCACTGCCCGGGGTTGGGCCGATCTCGAACCAGTCCGGTCCCACGGACACCTTGGCGCCGAGCCCGGCGTGACCTGTGGGGGCGACACCGAAGGCCCGCGCCGTGGCCTCGGAGTGGAGGAAGCTCGTCAGCACCCCGCCCTCCACCAGGGTGAGCCGCCGGGTGGGGGTCCCCTCGCCATCGAAGGCGGAGGCCCCGATGTTGCCGGGATGCCGGCCGTTGTCGTGGATCGAGAGAAACGGCGCCGCCAGCTGCTCGCCCAGGGAGTCGCGGTGGCTCAGGCTCACCCCATCCAGCACCGCCCGGGCATTGAACACACTGCTGAAGGCGCCGACCAGATCGAGGAAGGCCTCCGGGCTGAACACACAGGTGTAGCGGCCGGTCGCGATCGGGGCGTAGTCCAGGTGGCTGATCGTGCGTTCCGCGGCCTCGTCGATGCAGCCCTGGATGTCCAGCTGGGAGGCGCCATGGGCCAGGCGGACGGCTCCGGCACTGCGGGGCTTGCGCCCGGTTTCCTCGGCCCGGGCGTAGAGGTAGAGGCTGGCTGTGGTGAGCTGCTGATGGCGGCAGGCCCCGGCGCTGTTCAGATAGAGGCGTTCACTGCTGCGCTGGGCCAGCCCGTTGTAGGGCACGGTGGCGAAGGCGCTGTGCCGGCCGAGCAGGGAGGCTTCCGCCTGCTTCAGCGTGTCCAGCAGCTGGAGGATCGGCTGCGGGGCATGGCGGGGCTGGTCCAGGGGCTCCAGCGGAGCCGTGGCCAGGGGGGAGAAGGCCGGAGTCTCGGCGGGATTGCCGAAGGCGCTGGCCCCATGGGCTCCGGCCAGGGCCTTGGCCAGGCCTTCCTCGGAGAGATCGGAGGTGCTGGTGATGCCCACCAGTCCGTCGCCGTTCCAGACGCGGATCGTGATCGCGCTGCGCTGGGCCCCCTTCATCTGCTTGGCCTCGCCGCGGTCCACCTGGACCGAGGTGTCGGTGCTGCAGGAGGCGCCCAGGTCCCATTGGCCGACCCCGTGCTGCCGGGCCAGGGTCTCCAGCCGCTCCCGCAGCTGGGGGCCATCGAGCCCGGGGGCCTGATCCGGCATGGTGCCGGCCGTTGCGGTGGCCATGGTCAGCGTCCCCCCACGGTGATCGAATCGACCTTGATGTGGGGCTGGCCCACGGTCACGAAGATGCTGCCACTCACGGAGCCGCAGAAGCCGGCCGCGAGGTCGAGGTCGTTGGCGCACATCGAGATGCGAGGCATCACCTCTCGGGCTTCGCCGATCAGGGTGGCCCCCTTGACCGGTTTGGTCAGCTGGCCGTTCTCGATCAGGTAACCCTCCTCGACTGCGAAGTTGAACTGTCCGGTGGGACCGACGCTGCCGCCTCCCATCGACTTGCAGTACAACCCTTGGTCCACCGAGGCGATGAGCTGCTCCGGCGTGTGGGGACCGGCGGCGATGTAGGTGTTGCGCATGCGACTGGCGGCCGCAAAGGTGTGGCTCTGGCGGCGGCCACTGCCGGTGCGGGCGTGGCCGGTGCGCAGTTCCCCGGCGCGGTCGCTGATGAAGCGCTGCAGCACCCCGTTCTCGATCAGCACCGTGCGCTGGGCCTCCATGCCCTCGTCGTCGATCGAGAGGGAGCCGAAGGCCCCATCGCTCAGCCCCTCATCAATCGCGGTGACGGCGCTGTGGGCAATCGGTTCGCCCACCTTGTCGGCAAACGGGGTGGTGCCCCGTTCCACCTGGGTGGTCTCCAGCAGATGGCCGCAGGCCTCATGGAAGATCACCCCCCCGAAGCGGTTGGCCAGCACCGCCGGCATCTGGCCGGCCTCCACATAGTCGGCGTAGAGCATGGTGGCGGCACTGGCGCAGACCTCCTGGGCACTGGCGTCGGCATCCCAGTGGCGCAGATCATCGGGACGGCCGGAGGTGCCGTAGCGACGTCCCAGCCCCGCCCGGTGGTCACCGTCGGCCACGAGCACGTTGAGGCCCAGGGATTGATGCAGCCGGATATCCCGCGCAAAGGTGCCATCGCTGGCGGCGACGAGAATCTCCTGCCAGTCGCGGGCGTAGCTGCCGCGGCGGACCTGCAGATGGCGGCCGTGCTGCTCCAGGCGCGCCGTGCCCTCCAGCAGTTTGCGTCCCGCCTCCGCCAGGGCAGGGCAGCGCTCGAGCCAGTCGGCCTTGGTGGTCCCGAAGTCCCGCAGGGCGGGCAGGCCGTCGAAGCCTGCACGGCCGTGCTGGAGGCGCTGCAGCCCCAGCATGCCGAGAGCCTGATCCAGCGCGGTCAGGAGGCCCCGCTCACTGAGGTCGTTGGTGCTCACGAAGCCGTCACGGTGGCCGAGGAAGACCCGGATGCCCGCGCCCATGCCGAAGGATGGGCTGACGCTGGTGATGCTGTCCTGTTCGGCCAGCAGGCCCAGGTGGTCGGTGCGCTCCAGAAAGACTTCCACCAGGTCGGCACCGGCGGCTCGGCCGGCAGCCAGGAGGGGCTCCAGCCGCGCCATCCAGGACTGGTCCAGGCGCTGCAGGCTGGGCGGAGCTGTCGACACGACCACGGTGTTCAAGGCGGTGTTGAGGGCAGTGTTCAGGGTGGCGTTGAGGGCGGTGACCCGGTCGCTGATCGGGGGGCGGGGAGAGCCGGGCTGAGGTCCGTCCGGAGGGGTCCTAGCCAAAAGGCCCCGGTTGCGGTGACCGGGGCCCTGGGGAGTGACCGCTGCAGGCGGTGGATGTCAGGGGAAGGGGCCTGCCGATCAGCGGACGGCGGGCTGGAACTCCTCGCTGCGGATGGGTTTCATCAGGAAGAGTGCGGCCATCTCGGCAGCATTGGCGATCCAGTAGGGGAGTTTGCGGATCGCCTTGAGCGGGGCCGGTGCTCTGCTGGCGTCGGCGCTGCTGAGCTTGGCGTTGTTCTCCACCAGCCGCTCCAGTCGGTCCCAGAATCTGGGGTTGCGGACGTCGAGAACCACGGGGAAGACCCTGGCGGAGGTCTCGTTGGTCTTGTCGATCACGTACTTGTCGTACGCGCGGGCATCGAGACCGAGGGCTTCGTAGAACTCCTTGCGGGCCACGTCGCGCACATACATGGTGGCGAACACGGCGAGCAGGAAAAAGCGGCACCAGAGCCTTGCCCGCAATCCCCGGACGGTGTCGGGCTGGGCCTTCATCAGGGCATCGAAGAAGTCGCCATGGCGGTTCTCGTCCTGGCACCAGTTTTCGAAGAAATTGAAGATCGGGAAGATCTTGCTCTCCGGGTTCTTCTCCAGGTGCCTGTAGATGGCGATGTAGCGCCAGTAGCCGATCTTTTCGCTCAGGTAGGTGGCGTAGAAGATGAATTTGGGCTTGAAGAAGGTGTAGGCCTTGTTGGCCGTCAGGAAGCCCAGGTCAAGCTGGAGGCCGAAGTCGCTCATCGACTTGTTGAGGAACCCGGCATGGCGGGCTTCGTCGCGGGCCATGTGGGCGAAGCACTCGGCCAGCAGAGGATTCTTGTCCTTGATGCGCCGGCTCAGCTCCTTGTAGAGCAGAAATCCGGAGAACTCGGAGGTGCAGCTCTGCTCCAGGAACTCGACGAAGACCTTGCGGGTTTCGGGATCGAGTTTGTCGGCGGCGCCCTCGAACTCCTCGTTGCGGACGAAGTGGTGGCGGTTGTAGTCCTTGCGGAACTCTTCGCAGATGGCTTCCAGTTCGACCTCGTTCGGCCGCAGGTCCATCGCGGCCATCGCGTCGAAGTCGGTTGTGTAGAACCGGGGCGTCAGGATGGTGTCCTTCACCGGGTCCTTGATCGCCGGGGAATCCGGGGTGCCGACCGGCTGGCCGGAGCTCTGGCCGGACGCAGGTGCGGCGACGGAATTGGCTACAGCGGTGGGTGGCACCATCAGGTGGAGCGGCACAGGGCGTGCCTGCATCGTAGGTGGCGCGAGTCCGAGCGGGGCGCGGATGTAACGCCGGCGCCCGCTCAGTTGGCCCCCAGCCACTTCTGGCCGTTGAGCCGCTGCACCAGGCGCGAGACCAGCAGCGCCAGGGTGATCTTCTTCTCGTCGATCAGGAAGGACTCCACCAGGCTGGGCTCGGCTCCCGCCTCAGCCACCAGCACGGTCTTCGGCGCGTTGAGGCTGGGGCTGGTGAAGCAGAGCCAGAAACGCCGTTCCCCCGGAAGAACGCCGACCACCATCGAGCAGGGGCTGCCGATCACCGGCATCGGCCCCTCACGGAAACTGAGGCTGGGTTCAGCACCGCCATAGCTCTGGATCTCCTTGACCAGGGCCGGGATCAGCAGCGAGGGGATGAACGTGTTGAAGGGGGTGTCTTCAGGGGCAGGAGGCTTGGCGGCCGGCTTGGCCGCGGCTTTGGCGGCCGCGCCAGCGGTCTCCGGAGACTTGGTGGATTCACTCACCGGACCTGGCCTCGATCGTCGTCTCGGCAGACTTTAGGTGGCTTCGATTCGGTGGTAGTGATGAGGTGGATCCGATGAGGTTGTTCTGATCCGTGGGCTCGGATCGCTGCTTCCGATCACTGGCCCGGATCCCTGGCTGCACCCGGCGGCCACGTCTCCCGCCCCTGGCGGCCACGTCTCGTGCCCACCCGGTCGCGGGATCCCTACCAGGCGTCGCTCGGCGCCTGATCCCAGCCATCATCGGCGCTCCGATCCCACCCCCCAGGGACCGGGCCGCTGGGGCTGCTGCTGCTGGCTCCGGCCACGGGGGCCTGGTCCTGCCCCCGTCGGATCACCCGGTAGGGCACGGCCACGGTGGGACTCGCCTCCCCGGCGGCCCGGGTCGGTCCTGCCGTCGCCCCGGGCCAGGGGGCGGGCTGGGCTGGTTCGGGAGCGCGCCTGCGGGGGATGTCGCGATCGCTGGCGGTTTCGGGCGTGCTCAACGGCCGGCGCACCTGGCGTTGCAGCCGTCCTGGGGCGGTGCGCAGGGCAAGGCCGGTGCCCAGGGCACTCAGACCGGCACCACCGGCCGCGGCCACCATCAGCCAGACCCCGATCGGCAGGGCCGGGGACGTCCAGGTGAGCAGCCGCAGGGCGACGGGGGGCCTGGGGTTGAAGGCCCCGACCAGAAGCACCGCCAGCAGAGGGGCCAGCAGGGGAAGCAGCAGCAGCTGTCGCACCAGGGCCAAGACTCAGGGCAGCGGGAGCAGGGAGCCTGGAGACTCCTGGGTGGACGCGTTCGCCGAGTCTGCTCCCCTTCCAGGGCCCTGCCAACGCTGCAGCTGGCCCAGCTCGAAGCCGAGCAGGTCGAAGGTGCGGATCACCAGAAAATCCACCATGTCCTCGATCGTGCGCGGCTGGTGGTACCAGGCCGGTACCGGTGGCGCGATCCGTGCTCCGGCCTCCGCCAGCGCGGTGAGGTTGCGCAGGTGCACCAGATTCCAGGGCGTTTCCCGCGGGCAGATCACCAGCGGGCGCGCTTCCTTGAGATGCACGTCGGCGGCCCGCTCCACCAGGTCCAGCGCCACGCCGGAGGCGATCCGGCCGACGGTGCCCATCGAAGCCGGCAGGATCACCATGCCCCGGGTGCGGTAGCTGCCGCTGGCGATCGCCGCGGCCTGGTCATTCCAGCGGTGGCAGCGCAACCGGCCGGTGCGACAGCCCGTTTCCTGGCGCCAGAACCGTTCCTGGGCCTCAGGTTCACTGGGGACGCGCAGCCCCAGTTCCGCCTGCCACACCCCGATGGCTCCCCGGCTGGTGACCATCTCGACGGCCTGGCCGGCCTCCAGCAGCAGCTGCAGGGCCCGCCGCGCCAGGGGCTGCGCCGAAGCGCCCGAGACGGCCAGCACGACGGGGTCCATGGCTCAGGCCTCGCTCAGGACCGGGATGGTCTCGAAGGCCGTGGAGGTGGTGTCGTCATCGTCGTTGTCGCCGCCATCGTCGCCGTCGTCCTCGTAGCCCTCGGGCAAGAGAACCCCCAGGTCGATCTGGTGCCGCAGCGCGTCGACCTTCTGGATCTCCACGTCCACCTGATCCCCGAGCATGTAGGTGCGGCGGTTCTTGCGACCCACCAGCCGGTTCTGGCGGGAGCGGTACTCGTACCAGTCGTCCTTGAGCGAACTGACGTGCACCAGGCCCTCGACATTCGAAGGGGGCACCTCGACGAAGAAGCCGTAGCTCTGAACCCCGCTGATCACACCCGGCAGCACCTGGCCCACCAGCGGTTCCGCCTGACGGGCCTGGGCCATGGCCAGGAGGTCGGCTTCGAGCTCCGCCAGGAACCGCCGCTTGCCGTTGAGGCGCTGCAGAAGTCCGTGGGTATGGGCCTGGAGGAACGGCTGCAGGGCACTGTTGGGCAGCAGGGGCCAGTCGATGGCGCCGTGGCAGGAGTCTGAGGCCAGATCCACGCCGATCTTGTGACGCACGCTGGGGCGGTCCTTCCCTTCGGTGAGCAGAAGCACCAGCAGCGACTGGTTCCAGAGGTCGGCGTAGTGGAGGGTGGGGCAGCTCCAGGGCGCCAGGGCGGCCTCGTCGCCGTGCAGGCCGGCCAGGGCATGGTCCCCGGGTTCGCTGGCCAGGGAGATCGGCCTGAGGATCGCCTTCATCTGCTGCTGCAGGGATCGGCTGCGGTCGGTGGCGGCGAAGGCGGCGGCCAGCTCCGCCCCGCTGGCGTTGCCTTCCTCACCCAGCTCCAGGGGAATGTCGAGGGCCAGGGCGGCCTTGGCCACATCGTTGAGGTCACTGGCCTCCGCCGGAGGATTGACGGCATAGATGGCCGGCAGTTCGAGCGCCCGGAGGTGCTGCCCCAGGGCCCGGTCCGCCAGCAGCAGGGCCTCCCGCAGGATCGCCATCGGGTGATGGGGCGGCAGCTGCACCATCCATCCCCGGGTGGCGGCGTCGGGTCCCGGAATCGCCAGGTCGCCGAGACTCTCGATCGGGGGCATGGGCAGGTCGAGGTCGATGGACCCCTGATCCAGGCGTCGCTGGCGGAGCAGCTCGCCCAGGGCGATCAGCTGCTCGAGCTGCTCGATCTGGTCCTTGAGCGGTTTGAGGGCCGCGGGGGTGGTGCGGCTCTTGGGCTTGCGCTCCGCCAGGGCCGTCAGGGCGCTGGCCCCGACGACGGCGGCAGGCTTGATCTGGCTGAGGCAGAACCGGTAGTGCTCCAGGACCCCCTCGCTGGAGAGGTCCAGTCCGACCGAGACGGCCGCCTGCGCCTCGCCGACCCTGAAGGCCGCGGCCTTGGTCAGGGCGGGGCTCAGCAGCGGCAGCCACTGACGGCCGAGGCAGAGGGCATCCGCCTGGTCCCGCAGCCAGTGGTCGAGGCTGCTGCCGAAGCCCAGCCGCTCGGCCACGGCGGGGGTGTGGATCCAGAGGGTGCAGCCACCCTCGCGCTGCTCCAGGGCGAGGGCCGGCAGGTCGGGGGCCTCCTTGCCCTGCCAGTCACTCAGCAGCAGGCTGTTCTGGGCGGTGAGATCGGTGCGCTCCTTCGGCGCCGGCAGCTTGAGGGTGGCCCGGGGGGCGGCGGGTCGCGCGTGGAGGCGGTGCTTGGTCAGCAGCAGATCCCGATCCGCCGCTTCACCGCCGTTCACGGGCAGCCGCCGGGCCACATGGCCCTGGGGAGCGAACTGGGCCACGGGGTACCGGTCGATCTGCACCTCCACCACCGAGGCGTGGTCGGGATCGAGATAGGCCGCGTCAGCCTCGGGGAGGCGCACGCTGGTCAGCAACCGGTCGTCGAGGGGGGTGGCCACCAGCTGATCCTGCTGCTGTTCGACCTGGGCCAGCAGGGATGGGGTCTGCCGCTCCAGGATGCACTGCACACCGCCCTCGGGGGAGCGCCGGCGTCCCCCCTCGCGGGTGACCTTCACCAGGACGCGATCGCCGTTCCAGGCGTGGTTGAGCTGATGGTCGCGGATGTAGATGTCCTCTCCGCCGTCTTCACGCAGGGCGAAGCAGAAGCCCTTGCTGGAGCAGCGCAACCGGGCCGGGATGAGCTCGGGGTTCTCCTGGCGCCGCAGGCCTGAATCCTCCTGGGCGAGGAGGCCGAGCCTGATGAGCGCGTCGAGTCCGATCTGCAGCTGACGCTTGTCCTGGTCACCGCTGAGGCCCAGGGCCTTCTCCAGCTTGACGATGGGCAGGGGCTCCCCGGCGGGAAGCTGGTCGAGCAGGTCGGCGACCGTGAACTTCATCGAATCAGCGGCTGGTTGGCGTGGTCCGCCGGGGGGAGCCCAGGGGGCCGGCGGAGGGGTGCATGGGGAGCGGGCCCTCCGGACTCGGAGCGATGCCCACGAAGCCCCTGCTCCCTGATCGGCTGACTTTAGGCAGGCGAGTGGCCAGGGGCCTAGGCCTGGCCGGAATCCTCGCTTGCCTCGGCTTCCGCCTCGGCGGTCGCCTTGAGGATCAGCCGGATCCCCAGCACCAGGAAGCCCGCCGAAGCGGCCAGTTGGAGGGCATTGGTGGGGATCACGGCGGAGAGGGATCCCCCCGCCCCCGCCCCCAGCAGGCTGGCCAGCACCAGGGCGGTCGAGCTCCCCGCGAACACCGCGCCCGGGCGTGGTGAGGTGCCGCTGATGGTCACGATGGCCAGCTGGGTCTTGTCGCCCAGTTCGGCGAGGAACACCGTGGCGAAGGTCGAGGCGAGGAGGGGGAGGTCCATCGGAACGGGAGGCAGGGCCTCAGCTCAGGGGCAGATCGGCGGGCGAGGGGGCCAGGTTGACCACCGCCTGGCGCCCCAGCCAGAGCCCCAGGGCCACCATCAGGATGCCGGCCAGCCGTTCCAGCTGCTGGGCGGGCATCACCCCGGCCAGCCAGCGTCCCAGCAGCACCCCGACCAGGCTCGAGCAGATCAGCGCCAGGGAGGCCCCCACGAACACCAGCACGGGCTGGCCCGACTGGGCCGAGAGCAGCAGCGCCGCCAGCTGGGTCTTGTCGCCCAGTTCGGCGAGGAACACCGTGGTGAAGGTCGTGATGAAGGCCACGCCCCAGCTGCTGCCCCGCGGAGAAGGGGCTCCCGCCGCACCGGCCTCAGCACCGGCTTGATCGTCTTCGGGATGGCTGCTCATGCCCGGCCGCGGATCGCCCGCAGAAATCGACGCATCACCTTGCCACGTCCCCCATGCTCACAGCGGATCTGCTGGGTGCAGCAGCCGATCGCCAGCTGATCAAAGGACGCCGGCGGATCACCCGGCCCGTCGCCGAACAGACCGAGCAGGTTGCTGACCCGGCAGAAGTCGGGCCGGCTCTCGTAGATCCGGCAGCGGCGCCCGCCGGTGTCGAAGTGGATGCACCATCCGTCGGGACCCACCATGGCCAGGTAGGTGGCGCGCTGCTGGGGATCCAGCGCCTCGAGGGCCTCGTGGCGCTGGGCGGGATCCAGACGGCAGCAGGCGCCACAGCCGCTGATGCATCGCCACTGGGTGTGTTGTCGTGAGGCCACCTGTGCCGCTTCCTCGGGGTGCGCTGCCTGGAACCATTCAGTCACAGCTTCCGGTCAGTCCGAGCAAGCGCCCAATCTCGACGTCCGGCAGCGATTCGGCTCCCGACCAGCCCGCCTGGCGGTTCCCGCTCCACCGCTCTGGCGGTTCCCGCTTCGCCGCCCTGCCGGCGCCGCTCCGGGAGGCTGCGCCTCTGGCGTGGATCTGAAGGGGATCTGAGGCCGGGGGGCTGTGACAAGCCGTCACAGTGGGTGCCCAGGGCCCTGGAGCCTGCAGATCAGCGCCTAAGTTTGCCGGCAGCGACCTGGGCTCCCGAGCTGGCCACCATGGGCATCGACTTTCACCTGATTGCGAACTTCGCCGCACTGGCCCTGATCACCCTGGCCGGCCCTGCCGTGATCTTCATCCTCTTCTACCGGCGCGGCGCCCTCTGAGCCTCCCAGGCGCCCTCTGAATCGATCAGCCGGCGGCTGAACGGTCGGGACGTGGATCCCTCAGCCCCCATCCCCCTCAGGCTCAGAGTTTTCCAGCCCTTCTTCAGCGGCCAGCTCCGGCGGCGTGGGCTCCAGCTTGATCTGCGCTCTGTTCTGACTTCCCTGTCGGCGTTCCCTGTGGCGGGCGTGGGCCTCATGGTGGACCTTGGCCAGGGCGTGATAGATCGGCTCGCTCTGGAGTCTGCGGCCCGCATAGGCGCCCACGACGGCGCTGAGCAGAAGGCCGAAGAGCCATTGCTGGTCTCCGGCCATCCGCAGCGAGAACAGCACCGTCATCAACGGAAGCTGGGTCGCACCGGCCAGGCCCCCGGCCATGCCCAGCGCCACGCCGAGCTGCACGTTCGCTCCGAGGATGGCCAGCAGCCCGCCGCCGAACACGGCACCGATGCTGAAGGCCGGATCAATCAGGCCGCCGGGAATCCCTGAGGCGAGCGCGAGCACCGGAGCGACCAGCCGCGCGGCGAGCACCAGCCCCCAGCCCAGGATCCCCAGCGGAGCGCCCGGGACCGGCAGGCAGCCACGGCCCTCCAGCAGCTGCTCCATGACCGCTTCCCCGTCGCCGCCGCTCCAGCCGCCGCTGAGCACCGCCATCAGCCCCAGGGCGGCGCCCAGGATCAGCCCCCAGCGCCAGGGATGCTGAAGCACCTCCGGCCTCAGCCAGCGGCTGGCCTGCAGCAACCATCGCGCGAACAGGCCGCCGAGCAGTCCGGCCCCGACACCGATCGGCAGGGACAGCAGCAGCTGTTGCCACTCCGGGTCGTCCGTGCTCACCAGGCCGAGCGTGAACAGCGGGCTGCCCTCGAGGTTGCTGGTGAGGGCGGCGGCGGAACACACGATCAGGGCCGGCCACAGCACCGTGCTGCTGTAGCGCCCGGTCAGCTCCTCCATCACGAAGATCGCGCCCATCAACGGGCTGTTGAATCCCCCGGCCAGGCCCGCGCCGGAGCTGATCGCCAGCAGGTCCTGCGGCTCCACGCTCCGCAGGAGCCCCGGAAATCGCCGGCGCAGGGCCTGGGCGACCGACGCCCCGAGGTGAACCACGGGACCTTCCCGGCCCAGGGGCATCAGGGCCAGGCTGGCGGCCGACCAGAGGCTGAGCCGTGCCAGCAACGGCCGGGGAGCCAGCAACGCCTCGGCGGCCTCCGGTTCCTGGAGGCTTCTGATCGTCTGCGGGATTCCCGAGCCCGAGCCGTTGGCCAGCGGGTGGGCCTGGAGCCACAGCAACAGCGGCATCATCACCAGGGGCGCCAGGGCGATGGCCAGGGCCACCGGGCTCCAGCCCCCGCCGCTGAAGCTCGGCAGCTGGAGCTGCAGCTGGTCCTGCCAGCCGTCCACGAGGTTCAGGGGCCAGCAGGCCAGCCCCACCAGCGCTCCCACCACGGCCAGCTGCAGCACGGTGCTGACGTCGCGTCGATGCAGGGGGGATGGACCGAAGGGCGACGCCCGCTGGGGGGAGGGGCTCTGGAGCGATCCGGGCATCAGGCGACAAGACCGAGAGCCATCGCAGCATCCTCCAGAAGGGCCCGCAGGTAGGGGTGCTGGGGATCGCTGCTGCTGTGCAGTTCTTCGCCCTGGGCATTGCGCACCACCAGTCCGTCCCCCAGCCGGCGGCACCAGTAGGTGCGGGCGTTGCGCTGCAGCTGCACCTCCCAGTCGGTCTCGGGTGCGGCACCCCGGCGGACACCCACCAGATCGAGCTGGATGCGCTCCTGCCCCTGCCAGCGGTTCAGCGTGAGCCGGTAGGCCACATCCAGCCACTCGGGCAGGTCGGCCCCCCCTTGCCAACGCCATCCCATCGCCCGCAGCCGGCGCTCTCCCTGGGCCAGCTCCAGCTGCAGATGGCCGCCCCGCAGCAGCTTCTGACCCTCGACACGGCAGGCGGCGCTCCAGAACACCGGCTGGGGATGGGCGATGCCGAACGGCTCCAGGCGCCGCTGATGGGCGAGGAACTGCCGATCGATCACCTCGAAGTGCAGCAGGGCCTCGGGTTCGACCGGATGCCCGCCCCCATGGCTCTCCCGCCATTCGGTGGCCAGGGCTTCGAGCCGTTGCTGCAGCGATGCCACGTTTTCGGCGCGCACCGTGAAGCCTCCCGCGGCGGGATGGCCGCCATGGCGCTCCAGCAGATCGGCACAGCGGCTGAGCGCCGCATCGACGGCAAAGCCCCGCGGTGCCCGCACCGAGGCGCGGAGCAGCCCGCCGCCCTCTGCGGCCAGCAGGGCGGCGGGCAGGCCCAGCCTCTCGACCAGACGGGCCGCCACGATGCCGATCACGCCGTGGTGCCAGTGGCTCTGGGCCAGGAGCACGAAGTTGGAACGCGCCGGGCCATCCGCTTCCAGCAGGGCCAGGGCTTCCGCCTCGATCGCCTCGCAGAGCTCCCGGCGTTGCCGGTTGAGGCCCTCGCAGGCCTGCGCCAGCTCCAGGGCCCTCTCCCAGTCCGGGGTGGTGAGCAGCTCCACGACCAGCTGGGGATCACCCAGCCGCCCGACCGCATTGATCCGCGGCGCGATCTGAAACCCCACCACCTGGGCATCGAGTGGGGTGTCCTCCGTCCCCGCCAGCCGTTGCAGGGCCTTCAGACCCGGCAGGGAGGATCCACCGAGGCGGGGCAGCCCATCCATCAGCCAGCGACGGTTGACCCCCTCGAGCGGGGCCATGTCGGCGATGGTGCCGATGCAGAAGAGATCCCGCGCCATGGCCAGTCCGTCCTCCCGCCGGCGATGGCGGCAGAGGCCGGCGGCCAGCACATAGGCCAGGCCCACCCCCGCCAGTCCCCGGAAGGGTGATCCCGGTGGCGTGCGCGCCGGGTGCAGCAGCGCCAGGTGCGGGGGAATCCGTTCCGGAATGGTGTGGTGGTCCGTGAGGATCACCTCCACCCCCAGCGCCTCGGCCCGGTCCAGCGCCGCTTCGGCGGCAATGCCGTTGTCGACCGTCACCAGCAGCCGCACACCCTCGGCGGCCAGCCGCTCGACCATGGCGGGATTGAGGCCGTAGCCCTCGTCGAGCCGGCTGGGGATCGCCGCCAGGGGCTGGGCCCCCAGCCGTCCCAGCACGCCCACCAGCAGGGCGGTGCTGGTCATGCCGTCGGCGTCGTAGTCCCCGCAGATCGCCACCGGTTCCGCCTGGATGCAGGCCCGGTCCAACCGTTCGACGGCCTTGGTCAGATCCGGGAAATGGGCATTCGGGGCCGGTGCCGCCTCGGGCTCCAGCAGCTGGGCGATCGCCGCGGCCGTGCGCCGGCCGCGGCGGGCCAGCACCGCCAGCAGCGGCAGCGGCAGTGGCTCCACCCCGTCAGGGTTCAGACGCCCGAGGTGTTCAGGATCGGCCAGCGCACCGAGGGGCGCCGGGAGCTGCCAGCGTTGCTCGGAGAGGGCGGGGAGCAACGGGCCGATCAACGCAGGACAGCCCATTCTGGGGGGGCTTCCAGCCGCTCCCGGGCCGGGCAGCGTGGAGGGCGGCCTAACCTCGGCCGTCCGCAGCTCCGGGTCGATGTCCCTGCGCGCCCTGCTCTGGGATGTGGATGGCACCCTCGCCGAGACCGAGCGCGACGGCCATCGCGTCGCCTTCAACCGCGCCTTCGCCGAGCGCGGTGTCGGCGTTCACTGGGACCCAGACGGCTATCGCCACTGGCTTCGCATCTCCGGTGGCGCCGAGCGCATCCGGGCCTGTCTGGCCGAGCTGGAGGGCCAGGATCCCGAACCGGCCCGGGTGGCGGCCCTTCAGGCCTGCAAGCAGCGCCACTACGGCGCCCTGGTGCGCGATGGCCTGCTTCGCCTGCGCCTCGGGGTCGCGGCCCTGATCACCGAGGCGGCCGCGGCTGGGCTGTCCCAGGGCCTCGTCACCACCAGCGCCCGGGGGGCTGTGCAGGAGCTGGAGCATCGCCTGCTCGGCGATCTGGCCCAGGCCTTCAGCTTCCGGATCTGTGGGGAGGATGTGCGCCGCAAGAAACCCGATGCGGAGGCGTACCGCCTGGCTCTGGCCCATCTGGGCCTGCCCGCCCGGCAGGTGGTGGCGATCGAGGATTCGCCCCAGGGCCTGGCTGCCGCCGTGGGGGCGGAGCTGCCCTGTCTGGTCACCCTGAGCCACTACGGAGCCCAGATGCCTGCCGAGCACTATCAGCAGGCCCGGGCCGTGGTGAGCGAGCTCGGAGAGGGCTGCCAGGTGCTGAACGGGCCGGCTTGCCAGAGCGGCCGGGTCACGCTGTCGTACCTCGAGGACCTGCTCTGACTCCGCCTCCCTTGCAGCCCACCCGCTTCAATCAGCTCAGCGAGGCCGCCGCCGCCGCCGTGCTGGGCAACCTGCGGGGCAGCTGGCGCTACCGCAGCGTGGTGCTGCTGTCCCTCCTGGGCGGGTTCTACGCGGGTGGCAATCTCACCACCTACGTGATGCTGGTCTTTCCGGGCGGCCGCCCGATGGCGGTGCTGGGGCTTGTGCTGGGGCTGGAACTGGTGGTGAGGCTGCGCAGCCGCCTGGTGCGGGAGCGGCCCGGGCTGGGCTGGGTGATCGCCGACAACCTGCGCATTGGCCTGGTCTATGCGGTGGTGTTGGAGGCGTTCAAGCTCGGCACCTGATGGACCCCGACCTGCAGCGGCATTGCGGCATCGAGGACCCCCTGCAGTGGCGACTGGTCTGTGGGGCAGGGTCTCCGCTGGAGACCCCCATCCACCCGAGCCTTGTGGAGGGCTTTGCGCTGCCCCTGCTGGCGAGACTCCTGCACGGTGTCGAATCCGGCGGGCGTCCGGCCGTGGCGATCAACGGTCCGGTGGGGGTCGGCAAGAGCAGTCTGGCCCGGGTGCTGCAGGTGCTGGCGGCCCGGCTGGGTCTGCGCCTGGGGGTCGCCTCGATCGATGATTTCTATCTGCCCTGGCAGGCGCGGCTCGATGCGCTGGCCGGCAACCCGTTCGGTGTGAGCCGGGTGCCACCGGGCAGCCATGACATCGGCCTGCTCGAGGAGAGTCTGCGGCGCTGGCGGGGGGGAGGGGCATGGGTGCGCCCCCGCTTCGATAAAAGTCTGCGGGGCGGCCAGGGCGACCGCGCCGGGGTCGATCGGATCGCCTGTGACGCGGTTGTGGTCGAGGGCTGGTTGATGGGCTGTCGTCCGCTCGGCCTGGAGGCCGACACTGCGGTGGTGCAGGCCGAGCGCCTGGCCCCTGGCCTCGCGCCGGCGGAGCTGGCCTGGCTGCCGCACTGGGATCGCCAGCTTGAGGGCTACCAGGGGGCCTGGAGCGCGTTCGGGGAACTCTGGGTGCTCCGTCCGACGGACTGGTCGCTGCCGCGCCGCTGGCGCTTTCAGGCCGAGGCCCGGCAGCGGCGGGCCCTGACGGCTGGCCAGCGGCGGGGCCGGCTGGATGCCGGTGCGCAACAGTCAGCCATGGGCGGCGGCGGCGCGTGGCTCGAGCCTCGGGCCCTGGAGGCGCTGGTGCGCTCCAGCCTGGCGAGTCTGCCGCCAGCCCTCTACCAGGACCCCCTGCTCGAGCAGAGCCTGCCGGTGCCCACCAGAGCCGTGGCTTGGCTGGACAGCCGCCGCCGCTGCGTGGCCTGCCGGGCTCCTCTCCTGGGCCGGGATCAGGCCTCTGAGGCCTCCTCCTCGTCCTTGATCGGATAGACGAAGCCCTGGGCCCGGCCGCTCAGCACGGCCTTGCCGATCGAGAGAGCCTTCTGGGCGGCCGTGGCGGCCTTGGCCTTCCAGTGGGCATGGCGCTGGTTGCGCTTCCCTTTCGAGGTCTTCTTCTTGGGAACAGCCATCCCCGTTCACTCACAGCCAAACGAGGATCCTCCGCTGCGGGCTTGCCTTTCGTCAAATCGCTAAGCTCCTGCGAAAGCCGCAACCCCGTGAGCAAGAGCCTTCCACCGGCTGCTGCAAGCGCCGCTGAGACGGCTGCGGCAGGGTCCGTTCAGGCGACTGCAGCAGGGTCCGCCCAGGCGGACAAGCCAGGGCCGGCCAACGACGCGGCGACTGCGAAGCCCAGCGCCACCGAGCCGGCGACCCCTGCCCGGCCCGTGGTCGAGTCGCTGGCCGATCGTCTCGGTGGAGGGCGTGTCCCCACGCCCTCCTACAGCCAGCTGTTGGCCGACCTGAAGGGTGGAAAGGTCAAGGAATTGCAGCTGTCCATCGCCCGTCGGGAAGTGGAGGCGCGCTTCGCGGACGGCCGGGTGGCGCGGGTCCCGGTCTTCAACAACGACCAGCTGCTGCTGCGGACGGCGGAGCAGGCCCGGGTCCCGCTCACGGTCCGGGACGACCGCAGCGAGGCGGCCACCGCCTCGCTCGTCTCCAACGGTCTGCTGGTGCTGCTGCTGCTGATCGGGCTGGGGCTGCTGCTGAAGCGTTCAACCCAGGTGGCCAGCCGGGCCATGGGCTTCGGCAGCAGCAAGCCCCGGCTGCAGCCGGAGAACACGGTCACGGTCCGCTTCGAGGACGTGGCCGGCATCGCCGAGGCCAAGGAGGAGCTCCAGGAGGTGGTGACCTTCCTGCAGTCCCCGGAGCGCTACACGGCCATCGGTGCCCGCATCCCCAAGGGCGTGCTGCTCGTCGGTCCCCCGGGCACCGGCAAGACCCTGCTGGCCCGTGCCATCGCCGGGGAGGCCGGGGTGCCCTTCTTCTCGATGGCCGCCTCGGAATTCGTCGAGATGTTCGTGGGCGTGGGGGCGAGCCGGGTGCGGGATCTCTTCCGCAAGGCCAAGGCCAAGGCCCCGTGCATCATCTTCATCGACGAGATCGATGCGGTCGGGCGCCAGCGCGGTGCCGGGATCGGCGGCGGCAACGATGAGAGGGAGCAGACCCTCAACCAGCTGCTGACCGAGATGGATGGCTTCGAGGAGAACTCCGGCGTGATCCTGGTGGCGGCAACGAACCGACCGGATGTGCTCGATGCCGCCCTGATGCGGCCTGGCCGATTCGACCGTCGCATCACCGTCGATCTGCCCGACCGCCGTGGGCGGGAGGAGATCCTGGCCGTCCATGCCCGCACCCGCCCGCTGGACGAGGCGGTTTCCCTGGCCGACTGGGCCAGCCGCACCCCCGGGTTCTCCGGTGCGGATCTGGCCAACCTGCTCAATGAGGCGGCGATCCTCACCGCCCGCCGCCAACAGAGCGCCATCGATGAGGCGGCCCTCAGCGATGCCCTCGAGCGGATCACCATGGGCCTGGCGGTGGCCCCCCTGCAGGACTCGGCCAAGAAGCGCCTGATCGCTTACCACGAAGTGGGTCATGCCCTGCTCACCACCCTGGTGCCCCATGCCGATCGGCTGGACAAGGTGACCCTGCTGCCCAGGGCGGGCGGGGTCGGCGGTTTTGCCCGCACCATGCCGGACGAGGAGCTGCTGGATTCCGGCCTGATCAGCAAGGCCTACCTGCAGGCCAGGCTCGTGGTGGCCATGGGCGGCCGGGCTGCCGAGCTGGTGGTGTTCGGGCCCAGTGAAGTGACCCAGGGAGCCGCCGGTGACCTGGAGATGGTGTCCCGGATCTGCCGTGAGATGGTCACCCGCTACGGCTTCTCCTCGCTTGGTCCCCAGGCCCTCGAGGGGGAGGGTGTCGAGGTCTTCCTCGGCCGCGACTGGCTGCGATCCCAGCCCGCCTATTCCCAGGGGACGGGCAACCGGATCGATGCGCAGGTGCGTTCCCTGGCCCAGGCGGCTCTCGACCGGGCCGTGGACATGCTCAGGCCCCGTCGGGACCTGATGGATCTCCTGGTGGACCGGCTGATCGCCGAGGAAACCATCGAGGGGGAGGTGTTCCGCCGTCTGGTCGAAGCGCATGACCGGGGCGCCGGGGCCCCGGCCCCTCCGGGTTCATCAGGCGGCCAGCCCGCTGCTGAAGCGGATGTCGAGGCTGCGCAGGTAGGTGTGTAGGCCGGCGTCCTGAATCGGCAGCAGCAGGGCCTCCCGGCCACTGTCGTTCACATGGCTGTGCCAGTGGCCCGGTGGCGTCACGAAGGCGGCGCCGGGTTCCCACTCCATCCGCACCGGGTTGCGGATCGTGCCGTCCGGGTTCAGCTCGGGCCCCGAGAGCGTGGCGCAGCCGGGGGCACAGTCGATCACCAGATCCAGGGCCACCGACTGGTGCCGGTGGGGCGGTTGCACGGCTCCGGCCGGCACCAGGCCGTACATCGCCCAGAGGGTGTGGGTCACGGTGCGGCTGGCCGGCAGATCGCTGTTGGCCAGCAGCAGGCTGAGCCGGTTGCTGCGGGCACTGCTGGGGTCGTCCGACAGGGCCGCCAGTTCCTGCCGCAGCCACGCGCCGGGGTAGTGGGTGGCCTCGAAGCGGGGGCGATCGGCGCTCACCCCCAGGTGGCTGAGCAGGGGAGCATCGTGAACCCAGTAGAGAACGCTCTCCTCGACGGCTTCCAGCTGGGCGGCCTCGCCGGCGGGCAGCACGAACAGATCGCCCTGGCGCCAGTCCTGGCTGAAGTCGTGGCCCCCTGGCGAGGCCGGTTGACGGCAATGGCCGGTTCCCCTCCACACATAGAAGAGGGAGCTGGTGGCGTTGGCACCGGCGCTGATCGACTCGCCCGCGAGAATCCGCACGAAGTTGGCGCTGAGGGCCGGGCTGGTGGCCGGCCCCTGGCAGCCCAGCTCGCGGCTGAGATCGAGGGGAAGGATGGCGCTGGGTCCCCGGGCATGCAGCTCAGGTCCCCAGCGTCCCTCCGGGATCGGCTCGGTGAGACCGCGGCGCACCGGATTGGCAGCCTGGCGGTAATCGAACAGCTGGGCCTTGCTGCTGGCCGCGGCTGGGGCCTCGGGCGTAAGGGTCATGGCTCAAGCCACAGGACGATCGGTGGCCGAGCCTATGCAGCCCGGGCCGGGGCTGGGGTGCTCGCGGGCACAGGACGGGGCCTCAGCCCCCGGCCACCGCGGGCACGATCGACACCTCATCGCCGTCCTTGAGACCGGTGGCCTGGTTTTCCAGAAAACGGATGTCCTCGCTGTTCACGTAGATGTTGAGGAAGCGGCGCAGCTTGCCGTTCTCATCGCAGAGGCGGGCCTTCAGCCCGGGGAACTGGCCGTCGAGGGCGTCGATCAGGGTGTCGATGCTGGCGGCCTCGAGCTCCACGCTGGCCTGGTCATTGGTGAACTTCTGAAGGGGAGTGGGGATCAGAACCTGAATGCCCATGGATCGGCGCGACGTTGGGAAAGGGAAAGGGAGAAGTGGAACAGCAGGCAGCCCATGGGCTGCAGGAGGGTCAGCCCCGGTGGTCGGCCTGGGCCTGCTGCCAGGCGGCCTTGAAGCTCTCCAGCTGGGCTTCGATCGTGTAGGGCGCTCCGATGGCATCGACCACGGCCTCGGTGGTCTTGAGGCCGTTGCCGGTGATGTAGGCCACGGTGCGCTCCTCGGGATTGATCCTGCCCTGCTCCACGAGCTTGCGGAGCACCGCGATCGTGGTGCCACCGGCGGTCTCGGTGAAGATCCCCTCCGTCTCCGCCAGCAGCTTGATCCCGTCGACGATCTCCGCGTCGCTCACCGCGGCGATGCTGCCGCCGGTGCGGTTGGCGATGTCGATGGCATAGGGGCCGTCGGCCGGGTTGCCGATCGCGATCGATTTGGCGATCGTGTGGGGCTTCACCGGGGTGATGAAGTCCCGGCCTTCGGCGAAGGCCTGGGCGATCGGGCTGCAGCCCTCGGCCTGGGCGCCGCTGAAGCGCACGGACTTCTCCTCCACCAGGCCGCACTGGATGAACTCGTCGAAGCCCTTGCGGATCTTGGTGAACAGGGATCCGGAGGCCAGGGGAGCGACGATGTGGTCAGGCAGT
>NZ_JBKOUC010000013.1:0-109545 GCF_046764815.1 Aphanothece stagnina RSMan2012 | reverse complement strand
CGCTGGCGATCAACGAAAAAGCCCTGGGCCCCGATCACCCCAGTACCGCCCTCAGCCTCAACAACCTGGCTGTCCTCTACAGCAATCAGGGCAAACCAGATTTATCTGCTGCCCTTGTCAATCAAAGCCTATCGGTCGAGGCGGACTGGTTGATCCGGGAAGGTCCCAGCAAGCCGCTGGCCCAACGCCAAGCTCTGAGAAACACCCTTGGAAATGCTTGGGAATTGACCTACAGCCTTGCTGATCGTGCTGCCTCTGGCCCGGACCTGGCCCTCTCCACCCGGCTGTTACAGCATGGCCTCCTGCTGGAGATCGAGCAGGCCCAGGCCAGCCTCAGTCGCGCTCCGGGGCCTACCAAGGACCTGGCTCAGCAGCGGGCGGCACTGAACAACCGCATCAGCGATGTGCAGCTGCCCCCGGAGCGGCGCGCAGCCCTACGCCTGCAGCGCAATGACCTGGAGCAACTGCTGTTTCGCCAGCTGCCGGAGTTGGAGATTCCCCGGATCAAGCCCGATCAGGCCGCTGCTGCGTTGCCGAGCGATGGGGTGCTGGTGGAGTTTCAGCCTTTCCGGCCCTGGCTCGGAGGCCCTGATCCCAGACAACGATGGGGCCCTGAGCGTTACCTGGCCCTGATCCTCAAGCCCGACGGAGCCATCAAGGTGGTGCCTCTCGGTGAGGCGGGGCCCATTGAGCAGGCGATATCCAAGGCCCTCAGGGCCACCGCTCAGGCCCAAGGCGACTCATCTGAGCTGTGGGCCAAGGTCACCGATCGGGTCCTCAGACCCCTGGCCCCTCACCTGAGCGGCAGTCGTCAGTTGTTCCTCTCCCCCGATGCTGAACTGCATCGGGTGCCGTTTGCGGCTCTGGCTTCTCCATCCCAGCCGGGTGAGGTGCTGGCGCGCTCGGTGCAGCTCCGCCTCATCACCACCGGCCGGGATCTGGTGCGTTTTCAGCAACCCGCACCAGCGGGAAAGGCTCCGGTGGTGATCGCTAACCCCAATTTCGACCGCGGAAAGGCCGCTCCCTCCACTCTGATCGCCTCCACCCACCCCCAGCAGCGCTCGGGCGAACTCAGCGGCAAGCGCTGGCAGGCTCTGCCCGCCACAGCTCAGGAGGGTGAGCAGATCGCCGCGCTGCTCGGCACCAATCCCATCGGCGGCGATGCCGCCACCGTGAGCCTGCTGCAGCGCCGCCAGGGCCCCCGGGTGCTGCACATCGCCAGCCATGGGTTCTTTGAGAAGGACCAGGAGATCCAGCCCGAGGATCCCCGCACTGCCCAGTTCGCCAGCGGCGGCCAGGTTACGCGGTTCCAGGGAGAAGACCCGCTCCTGCGCAGCGGCATCGTGCTGGCCGGGGCCAACAACCCCGGCCTCGATCCCAACGACGATGGGCTGCTCACGGCCCTGGAGGCCACCGCTCTCCAGCTGGATGGCACCGAGCTGGTGGTGCTCTCGGCCTGCTCCACGGGCGATGGCGAAATCCAAAGTGGAGAAGGGCTCTATGGGCTGCAGAGAGCACTCACCGTTGCGGGTGCCCGCACCACCCTGCTGTCGCTGTGGAAGGTGGACGATGGGGCCACCGCAGAGTTCATGAGCCGTTTGTACAAGCGCCTCAAGGCCGGCGAGGGTCGCAGTGAGGCCCTCGCCGCCGTACAGGCGGAATTCCGCAGCGGCTCGGTGCCATCCCCCTCCGGGGAGGACTGGAGCAACCCCTACTACTGGGCGGCCTGGCAGCTGGTGGGGGACTGGCGGCCGATCGAGGGCCTCTGAACGGGCTGGGCCGGCAGCCCCGGAATCAGCCCCGATCCATCGGAACGAGGGGCGGTGGTTCAACCCCAGCCCAGGTCAGCCATGACCCTCTACCGCTACACCCGAAACCAGGCCGGCACTCTGATCCGTGAGGCCCTGGAATCCGTTCCTGCCACCCCCTCCATCACGGCGGCAGCAGCGGCCAGCACGTGGGTGGGCCTCGAGGCCTACCGCTCCATCGCCTTTGAGGATCTGCCGAGCCACGTGGTGGATCAGCTCCGCACCGATGGCATGCACGGCGGCCGCCGCAGCCTGGCGGAAGCCCAGGAGCTGTTTGAGCAGGCCGTGCCCGCCGAGGCCAGGGGGTCGATCGAGGGCATTGAGGCCGTTGTGAACGACCCCGGCATCGATGCGATGCACATCGAGCCCCATGCCCAGGGCGGCAGCGCCGATGCCAGCAACATCGTCTACGGCCCCGAATCGCTCAATGCCCGCATTGGCGATCGGGTGATGAGCGAGGCGGAGGTCGCCGAGGCCGAGGCCTACACCCTCGAGGTGGCAGAAGCCGCCACACCGGGCGTCACCGGCGACCTGGCTGAGGTGGCCGGCGACACGCTGGAAACCGGTGCCCTCGGTGGGGTGATGGGCGGCGGCATCGCCGTGGCGCACCGCTGGGCCCAGGCCCAGGGCTTCCGTGATGCCGGCCGCCACGACCTGGCCGAGCAGGCCGAGGCGCAGATGGTGGAAGACGCCGCCAAGGGCGCTGTGAACGGAGCGGTGCGCGGCACCGCTGTAGCCGTGACCCAGGCGGTGCTGGGGGCCAATCCCCTCACCGCCGGCATTGGCCTTGTGGCCCCTGATGCGGTGATGCTGCTCACCCAGAAAGATCAGCTCAGCGAAGCCGAATACAACCAGAAGAGCCTGGAAGTGGTGGGCAAGGGTGCCCTGGCCACCGTGCTGGTGTGCGCTGGCCCGATCGGCTGGTTGGGGCTGGCGGGAATCTCGATCGCCTCGGCCTACAGCAAGGCCAGTGAGCAGGCAGCCGGCAGCCACCGCACGGCTTGAAGCTCCTTGGAATCACCGGCCCATGCCCGGAATCAGCGGGCCAACGCCGGAACGAGAGGAGCTCACGCAGGCGCGCTGCTCCTGCACTCCCTTCCGCAATCACTCTCCCTTTCTTCCCGATTCAAGTCGCACTTCACGTTCCCATGATCTTGTTTCCTGTTTATCTCATGGCCATGCAGCGCCGGATCGAACGGTATCTGCTTGAGGCCCAACTCCAGGACGTCAAGGCCGAGAACGCTCGGCTGCGGTCCCGACTGGCTGACCAGCACAAGCCCGCTTCCCCATCCCACTGAGCGGTCCATGGCCGCAGCGCCAGGAGAACCGCATCCCATTCCCACCATTGCCACCGATGTCCGACACCCACGATTCCTATCTGAGCAACCTCAGCGATGAGTCGCTGCAGGTGCTCAAGCACTTCGGTCCTGAGGCCCCATCCAGGCTGAACACCTACGCCAGCAAGCTCGAAGACTTCCTGCTGGAGGCACTGGAACACAAGAGCCTCGATGAGAAGCAGCTCAAAGCTCTCGAGATCGAGCATCAGGCCATGCAGGCCATTCTCACCGACCCTGATCAGCTGCTCGATTACGTGAGTGGCTTCTTTGCTCCGGGAGGGCCCTGTCCAGGTGGGGCGGTGATCTCACGCTGCCGCAACCAGGCGGCGACGGTGTGACGTCACGCCTGTGGTCCTCCGACCTGTCTTCCTTCTCTTCCCTTCCGACCATTTGTTTCCATGCCCATCTTCAACGACGCCTCCGGCTCCATCTGGGAGAACTGGATGCGTGATCACGGCGAATGGATCAACGATTCCAAAGATCCCCTAGAGGCCATCGGAAAGGTCCTCTGGACACCCTTCGGAGCGGCCTCCACCGGGGTGGCGGCCTACGTCGATGAGTTCGAACGACACCCCGGAGGCACCCTGGCCAAGTCCGCCGGTGTCGCCGTCTCGATGCTGATCCCCGGCGCTGGTGCCCTGGCCGTCGCCGCCGATGCCGCCGCCATCGCCGGTGGCCATGTCGTCGGCGGAGAGATCAACCGTCAGCAGGACGGCCAGGACGCTGACCAGCGCCTGCAGGAGCAGACCCGCTCCTCGGTGCAGCGCAATGCCGGCGCCCGCAACGAACTCGATTCCCTCTTTGGTTGAAGTCATCCCCATGTCCCGTTCCACCTATCCCCTGATCGCAGCGCCCAAGGGCGACCACGCCTCGATCGCGTGGCTGATGGAAAATCCAGCCATCGCCAATGTCGTGACCCAGCAGCCGGACCTGGGCGCGCAGTTTCTCGGGGCCTTTGCCACCAGCGCCCTGCTGGGCGGCCTCGGTGAGCTGTTTGAGCACGTCGACCTTGTGAGCTTCGATCTCAGCGCCCTGGTGGGCGCCAGCGGTGGCCAGATCGCCGAGGCGCTCAACATCGCCAATGGCTGGGATCCATCCCGCACCTTCGCGGCCTCCCAAAGGGTTTTCACCGAGGAGTTCCAGGGCACCCGCCAGGGCCGGACCGTGCCGAACTTCAGCCAGGCGCTGACTGAAACCCTCTCCCGCCTGTTGGGACCCCACAGCCATGTCTACCGGGAAGTGATGTTCCACGGCACCAAAGCCCACAACGATTGGCTGCGCCGCGGCAGCGATCCCACCTATGCCTCCGGCTACGACATCGTGGTGGTGGCGGGCAAGGCGAGCCAGATCCTGGCGATCGAGATCGATGAGCCCTGCAGCATTGACAACGGCCAGAGCTTCCACTCCACCCCGGAGCAGAAGCGCAAGGACGACGCCAAGGACGCCGATGCTGCGCGGCTCGGCATCCCCGTGCTGCGCCTCAGCGAGGCGCAGGTGTGGCGCCAGACCGACGCCTGCCTCGGGCTGGCCCTGCGGCTGCTGGATGTGTTCACCGACCTGGATTTCCCCGAGGAGGTCTACCGCCGGCTGAACTACAAGGCCGTGCCTCGCCATGAGCGCTTCACCGAGGCGAATGTGAACGACCAGCGCGCGCCCCGGGGTTGGCGGCCGGCGATGGCCATCGCCTGATCCCACCAGGAACCGCCGATGACCGCCGATTCACACGTGCGCTCATCACTCCCCGGGATGGGGGATGGCAGCTGCTGCCGTGCCGCAGAGGCTGGAGTCAGAGAGTGAACAGTCATGACAACCCGCTCGCTCGCTTCCCTGGCTGCCACCGGCCTGGTGGCGCTGGCCCTCAACGGCTGCGTGATCGTCGCCGGCGGCGGCCGCGCCCCGGCGGAGTCGTCGGACTGGCGGCAGCCGGCATCCCAGCCGGCCCGGCCAAGAGCGCCAGCGGCATCACCCCGCACAGAGCCTGCCGCCTGCAGCGGTTCAGCCCGCAGCGCCCAGGAGATCTTTGCCGCCTCCCGCGAGGCGGTTGCCGTGGTGCACACGCCCGATACTCAGGGCAGCGCCTTCGTGGTGAAGCACGAGCGTGGCCGCACGCTGCTGCTCACCAACTCCCATGTGGTGGGGCCCTACGGCCAGGTGCAGCTGAACTGGAGCGATGGCCGCAGCGAAGTGGCCGCCGTGGTGGCCGATGCCGGGAACAGTGATCCCGGGGTTGATCTGGCCCTGCTGGAGGTGAGCGGTATCCACGGCACGCCGCTGGCTCTCGCCTCGGCTGCACCCGAGGTGGGCCAGAACGTCTTCGCGATCGGGGCCCCGAAGGGCCTCGAGTTCAGCCTCAGCCGCGGGGTGGTGAGCCAGCTGCGCGCCGATGGCGACCTGGTGCAGACCGACGCCGCTATCAACGGCGGCAACTCCGGCGGCCCTCTGCTCGATGAGCGGGGCTGCGTGATGGGCGTGGCCACCTTCAAACGGGTCGACGCCGAGGGGCTGAACTTCGCCCTCTCCAGCCAGCTGATCGCCCCCTTCCTGGTCGCCTCCGGCAGTGCCCGCGCCCCGGCTCCCGCCTCACCTCCGAGCGGCACCGGCATCGGCTCGGGCCCCGAGGCCGCCAGCAGCCGCTGCGTGTTCCAGAGCTACAAGAAGCCCCGGGCCGAGGAGATCGGCTGCAGCATCAACGCCCGCCTCAACAACAACGGCCACACCGTCTACGACGTGGCCTGGGCCGATGGCTACCGCAGCTCATACGTGTTCTGGCGCGACGGCGACGTGGAGATCCTCAGCAAGGGCGGTGCCGGCCAGCCCGATACCCACCAGGGGGCCTTCGAGTCGTTCCGGGATGGCGTGGCGATCTCCAGCAACGAGGGCAGCGTGACCTTCCTGCCAGGCCTTGAACCTTCCCTCAACTGAGCAGGGTGGGGGGTGTTTGCCGGGTCGGCCATGAAACAGCCAGCAAGAGCCCCCAGACCGTTGCCTCGGAGGTGATCTCGATCTTCACCAGCCTCAGCGGCCGCCGGATGTGAATCACGGCCGGTCCGACGGAACGATCCCTTGGTGTCCGCCCCTTCCGATCCATGAGCCAGACCCTGACCCCCGTTCGTCCCCGCCGCCGTGTGTGCGGGCCGCTGCGCCGCCTTGATCTGGCGGCGCTCCAGGGTGAGGTCCACCGATTCCGAGGCATCGTGGATCGCTTCGGGAACTTCGCCTGCGGCGAGCAGACCGTGCCCACGATCTGCATCCGTTCGCTGCGGATGGAGGAATCGGGTGCGCCGATCCAGCCCGATCACTGGTGGTTCCCCCTCCGCGAGGTCTGGAGCGAGGCCGGTGTGCGGGCCGGTGACACGGTGCTCTTCACCGCCAAGGTGCAGCACTGCACCAAGGGTTCGCTGGATCCCGACGCCGCCGACCAACCCGAGGGCATCAGGGGCCGCCGCTGCTCGCGCCCCCGTGAGCAGGTGATCGGCTTCGGCAGGACTCCCCGCTCGGTGGTCGTCATCGCACGGGCCATCGGCAGCCGCGCCGTGGTGCAGGAGGTGCTGAACGAGAAGGCCGCCATCACCCGCCATCTGGACGATGCCCGCGCCGAGCTGGAGCGAAGCACCCAGCACCGCGATGCCCTGCTCGCGGACATCCAGCACCTGCAGGCTCAGCTCCATGAGCGCGACGACCGCCTGGCGCACAACGCCCGGGCCATCACCCGGCTGCTGCAGCGGATTCAACGCCGTTGCCACAGTGCCCGCCGCAGGGCGGCGCTGGCCGCGCTCCTGGCCCTGGTTGTCGGTCTTGGCGGCGGGCTGGTGATCGGCTCCGGCATCTCCGGCGGCCCGCAACGGCTGCCATCCCCGGACTGGGGGCGCAGCTCCGAGTGAGCGTCGTTGACGAGGTGCCCGTTGTCGAGGAGGTCGCTGCCTAGTGCATCGATGCCGAAGACCAGCAGGAGGACGCATGAGCTTGCATCCATCCCGTTCCCTGTGGCTTCACTCCTCCTCGATTCGGGGATCGAGTGGCGTGATCAATTGTCGTTGGGTCCCTGCTCCTGCCGGCGCGGTGACACCCCGATCCAGCACCAGCTTTTGCTCCGGGTTTGCTCACGTCTCCGCTCCAAGCAGTCCTGGAGGGGGTCCGCCCAGGCCGAGGTTGAGCAGATCACTGATCCACAGGTCAGCGATGACTCAGCGGGTTCGCCAGAGCCCATGTCCGAGGCGGGGACTGGAGCGGGCGACCCAGCCAAGTGAGCACAGCGGCGATTTGCTCACCTGTTTGCTCACATCCCCCTTGGCCAATCCCTGAAAAGTCAGTCGGGGCGACAGGATTCGAACCTGCGACCTAGTGCTCCCAAAGCACCCGCGCTACCAAGCTGCGCCACGCCCCGTCGCCCGGGATCATAGGTGCCGCCCTGGGCAGCGGGCCGGCGGTTGGGGGTGGGCTCAGCCCCTGTTCGCAGAGTTGCCGTCGCTGCCGTGCTGCCCTGGGGAGGGCTCCCCCGCACGGTTTTCACCGCGGCCCTGGGCCTCCGGTCCGAACAGGGGCCCCAGATCCTCCAGGGGGGAGTGGCTGCGGAGGCGCCGCCGCATGGTCTCGAGCGTCCCCTGGAGCGGATCGGGGACTGGGTCCGAGGTCGTTGCCATGGCCTGTCTCAAGCGGAGGGGGCTGAGGGCAGCACCTGGTGAAAGCCGCCGGCGTGGATCACCTGCAGGGGAGTCTCGAACAGAGCGCTCAGTGGCGCATCCTGCAGCAGCTCATCCACCGGTCCATCCCCGACCACCTGGCCCGCTCGGAGCAGCACACAGCGGCTGATCTCCGGGATGATTGCCTCGATCTGGTGGGTCACCAGCAGCAGGGTGGTGCCGCTCCGGGCCAGCTGGCGCAGCAGGGCCAGGAACTGGTGGCGCGCCTTGAGGTCGAGGCCGTTGGTGGGTTCATCCAGCACCAGCACCTCAGGCCCATGGACGAGAGCACGGGCGAGCAGCAGGCGGCGGCGCTGGCCATCGGAGAGATGCCGGAAGGGTTGCCCGGCCAGACCGGTGAGCCCCAGCTCCTGCATCAACTCCGCCACCCGGGCCTGCTGTTCCGCCGTGGGCACCTGGCTGCGGCCGATGCCCACCGAGCCGAAGAACCCGGACAACACCACGTCCCTCCCCAGCACACCGCCGCTGTAGTGGCTCTGCAGGTCCTGGGAGACCAGGCCGATGCGGCGGCGCAGCTCCCACAGGTTGACGCGCTCGCTGCCGAAGATCCGCAACCAGGAGCCCGCCTGGACCACCGGGTAGATCTCGCGGCTCAGCAGCTTGAGCAGGGAGCTTTTGCCGGAACCGTTCGGCCCCAGCACCACGGTGTTCTCGCCCAGATCGAACCGCAGGCTGAGATCGTGGAACACCCGGCGCGGCCCGAGGTGGGCGCTCACGGCCTGCAGCTCGAGATAGGGGGGAGCCATCGGTTGGCGAGCTGGGCCCGGCGCGGCGGCGCCCAGTCTGGCCCGCAGGGTTTCGCGGCTTCCTAGGGTGGGGCTCCGCCTGCTGCGGCCATGGCCCGGCCGAGTCTGCGCCTTGCCGGCAATGCCCCCGGCCCCTTCTACGTCGACTCCAGCTGCATCGACTGCGGCACCTGCTGGCAGTGGGATCCCGACCATTTCGCCCCCACCGGCTCCAGTTCCCAGGTGTCCCACCAGCCCGTCGGAGCGGCCGAGACCCGACGGGCGCTGGAGGCCCTTCAGGCCTGCCCGGTCGCGGCGATCGGGGCCCCACGGCAGGTGTTGGCTCAGACCCCGGCCGACGCCTTCCCGGCCCTGCTCACCGAGCACCCGGCGGGTGCGGTCCACTACTGCGGCTGGGCGTCGCGCCGCAGCTTCGGGGCCAGCAGCTATCTGGTCGTCCGTGCGGGCGGCAATGTGCTGATCGACAGTCCCCGTTTCAACGCCCAGCTGGCCCGGAGAATCGCGGCGCTCGGGGGCCTGGCGGCCATCGTGCTCACCCACCGGGATGACGTGGCCGACCACGACCGCTGGGCTGGTCACTTCGGTGCTCCCCGCTGGATCCACGCCGCCGATGCCGATGCCGCTCCCGACGCCGAGCATCGGGTGATGGGCGCCGCACCGGTGGACCTCGATGCCGATCTGCGGCTCATCCCCACGCCGGGACACACCGCCGGCTCGATGGTGGCCCTGCTGGGCGAGCAGATCCTGTTCAGCGGCGATCACCTCTGGTGGAATCCGGCCCACCGGGCGCTGGTGGCCTCCCGCACCTTCTGCTGGTGGGACTGGCCCACCCAACTGGCCTCGGTGGAACGGCTCGCCGATCTCGACGTGCGCTGGCTGCTGCCCGGTCACGGCGGTCGTCATCGCTTCGAGGCCGGCGGCTGGGCGACGGCGATCGCCGCCACCCTGGCCGAGGCCGGTCGTCACGGCCGTTCATGAAGCTGTTTTGCCCGGCGTGAAGAGCGATGTCGACCCGGCCTCCGCCCCTGGCCACTGGTGCGCCCATGGCCCATGGTGGAGGCATCGGATCTCGGAGGCTCCCTTGGACGACACTCCGCCCAATCAGGTGTAAGGAGCGAACTGACGTTCGGACCCTGCTCCAACAATCTCAAAGGATCACTGGCTTTCTTCGGCCCTCGGACGAGGTCTTCACCTCTCCGCCCCAGCCCTCCAATGCACCGCTCACCGGCAGGATCTGATCCCGCTGCCAGGTGCCCCGGAGTCTTCGGAAAGCCCCACTAGAGCCATGGCCCCAGGTGCCATCGCCAGGCAGCTCCGCCCCCCAACTGAAGACCCCAACATCAGACGATCTGATCGACCGCACAGCTGCGCCCCAACCTCCCGGTGGGCACCACGGCTGAGCAGACAAGAGCCCGGAGTTTCCACTCCGGGCTTTGTTGTGTCCGGCGCCGGGAGCCGCGGCCGGGCCCGGGTCACGCTTTGTTGGCAGCTCTGCCAATCGGGCTGCCGCTGGTAGCGGTGGTCACTGCGTTGCAGCGGTCCGTATGGCCTGACCTGGCCCTTGGGTGCATGACAGTGATCTGGTTCCTGATCCTTGGTGTGGTGGCTGGCTGGCCGGCGTGCTGGTCAAGGGGGGCGGTTGCGGCCTGATCGGTGATCTTGTGGTGGGGATCATCGGCGCCCTGATCGGCGGTCTGCGGCCTCGCCGCTCAGCGGTTGAGGCGCTGCATCTGCCAGGTGACCAGGGTGCCCACTGGGCTCCACAGCAGGTAGGGCACCAGCAGCAGCCAGCCCGGTGCACTCACGGGGCCCACGGCGATGGTGAGGGCCAGGCCCCACACCCAGCCGGCGAACCCCACCACGGTGCCGTTGCGGAGGCTGCGGGTCCGGCAGATCAGCAGCGTGTAGCTCTGCACGAGCAGCAGCAGCACCAGATAGCCCAGCATCAGCGGCCAGCTGCCGCTGGCGCGCCAGCTGAGCAGCGCCGATCCGTAGAAGCATGCGTAGATCGCGATCCAGATGAACGGGATCAGTCCCTCGAAGCTCAGCCAGGCCGGGCGGCGCAGGCGCAGAAACCAGGCGAAGTCCTCGCGGCCGGGGTTCAGCAGGGTGGCCACCAGGGCCATCACGGCCAGGATCGACAGGGGAGCGAGCACGGCGGCTGGCGCGGTGGACCCTCACCCTGCCGGAGCCACCGCCCCACTGTCCGCCCCACTGTCCGGGGGACTGGGCCGGCCTGGTCCCCCGCGTGAGGGTCCATGCAGGCGGTGGGATGGGGAGATCTGCTGCGAACGCGGCGACCAGAGCGACCTGGGCCTGTGACATCGGCATGGCTGTGTCAGCGCGGCATGGCTGTGTCATCGTGAAACCGGCCTGCCGCTGACGGCACGCGCAGAAGCTCGGTGGGGCGGCCACCCCTCCAGCCGATGAACCGTCCCCATCCCATCGCCCTCAGCCTCTGGGGCCGTCTGGTCTTCGCCCTCAACCGGCTGGGGGAGAAGCTCTGGGTCAAGCCCCTGCTGCTCTGCCTGGTGTCCCTGCTGGGGGTGGCCCTGGCGGCGCTGGCCGACCACCTGGCCCCGGCGGCCCCTCTCCCGGAGATCAGCGCCGACACGCTCGAGACCCTGCTCAGGATCATTTCCTCGAGCATGCTCGTGATCGCGGTGTTCGCCGCCGGCTCGATGCTCTCGGCCTACGCCTCCGCCGGCACGGTCGCCACCCCGCGGGCCTTTGCCGTGGTGGTGGCCGATGACATCTCCCAGTACGCCCTCTCCACCTTCATCGGGGCGTTCATCTTCGGCATCGTCGCGCTGATCGCCCTCCTCAACGGTCTCTATGGCCGCACGGGGCGTTTCGCCCTGTTCCTGCTCACGGCTCTGGTGTTCGCCGTGGTCGTGCTCAGCTTCGTCACCTGGGTCGACCGCATCGCCCGACTGGGGCGGGTCACCCACACCATCGCCCAGATCGAGGCCGTGGCCTGGCGGGTGCTGGAGGCGCGGGGATTGCAGCCCAGCCTCGGGGCCCTGCCCACCACCCCCGATCCCGGGATGGCCAGCCCCGCCGGGGTCGGGGCGATTCCCCTCTGGGCCGCCGAGGTCGGTTATCTGCAACGCATCGATCTCGGGACCCTCCAGCTGCTGGCGGAGGAGATCGATGGCCAGGTGGAGGTGGCCTCCCTGCCCGGCGCGTTCGTCACACCGACCCGGGTGCTGGCCTACCTCCACAGCGACCACTCCCCAGCCCCGGCGGATCTCGAGCGGTTGGTGAGCGCCTTCCTGGTCGGAGATCGCCGCACCTTCGATGACGATCCCCGCTTCGCCCTGGTGGTGCTTTCGGAGATCGCCAGCCGTGCCCTCTCCCCGGCGGTCAACGATCCCGGTACCGCGATCCACATCATCGGCACCCTGGTGCGGCTCTTCTGCCGCTGGGCCGAGGTCTGTGCTGAGCGGCAGCGGCAGACCCCGCGGCCGCCGCGCTACGACCGGGTCCGGGTGCCGGAGCTGGACCTGGAGGATCTCTTCGAGGATGCCTTCCAGGCCCTGGGACGTGATGGGGCCTCGACCCTGGAGGTTGGGCTGCGCCTGCAGAAGGGGCTCTACCGCCTCAGCCTGCTGCCCCTGGCGGGTGTGGGCGAGGCGGCCCGGGCCCAGGCCCGGCTCGCCCTGGAGCATGGCCAGCAGGCCCTGCGGATCGCCGCGGAGCAGGAGAGGCTTCGCCAGGCCGCCGGCTGGGCCCAGCCGGGCTGAGCCCCCCTGCTGAGCTCCCTGCATACGCCTGCGGCCCTACCAGGGGGCAGGCCCCCGTCCGGCGCCGACGTTGCAGCCCACCTGGGAGCCGAGCAGGGCACCCAGCGGCACGGCCCAGGCCCTGCCTTCATCCTGGGAGGCGACGTAGCCGGCGCCACCACCCAGCAGGCCGCCCACCAGCCGGCCGGTGTTGCAGCGGCGGGCGTCCTGCTCCAGGTCGGCCTTCAGTTGGTCGATCCGCGATTCGCGCCGGTAGGGAACGGTCTGAACGGCGTAGGTGTCGTAGCGCTGGGGTGCCCTGTTGACGTAGCGCCTGTCGTCGTAGCGCCGGTCGTCATAGCGGGTCTCGACGTAACGGGGCTGCACGTAACGCGGTTGCGCGTAGCCCGGTTGCACGTAGTCAGGTTGCACGTAGCGGGGCTGGGGGTAGCGCTCCACGGTCCGCACCACGGTGCGGGTGGGCACCGGGCGGGCCGGCAGCAGCACATAGGCGGGCTGCTGGGCTGTCCGCCAGCCGCCGGGGCCCGCCAGCGCCGCCGAGGGGGCGGCGATCAGGGCCAGAAGCCCGGTGCCGCCCAGCAGGGCCAGCACACGGGAGCAGAGGGTTGGGTTGGTCATGGTGGCCATCGCGTGAGGACGATCTCCCCGCTTGGGGATGACCCCAATCAAGCCAGCGTGTGTGTCTGCTCCATGACTGGCGCTGAACCGAACTGTGACCAGATGCATCCCTGGAGAAGCACGTCCGCAAACCCCGGAGTCGGTTTAGTGTGGATATCAGGACATGGGCGGATCCATGGATGACCAGCGTCGCCCCCCAGCCGTTCCCGAGCCGGTGGATGGCACCTGCCTCGGCAGCACCTGCATGAAGTGGCAGGGCGATGGCGAGCTCTCGCCGCTCGACCTCCAGGCGATCCTGGCCCGGCTCAGCCAGGTCGATCAGGTGGCCTCCACCCTGATGGAATGCCCGGTCGAGCCCCAGCCCCAGGCCGACGGTTCCTGGGATCCCTCCTGAGCCCTGCTCCCTGGGCTCAGCCCAGCACGGCGATGCAGTCGATCTCCACCCGCGCCCCCTTCGGCAGCGCCGCCACCTCCACGCAGGCCCGTGCCGGCGCGACCGGACCATCGAAGGTGTCGGCGTAGATGGCATTGACCGTGGCGAAGTCGCCCAGATCGGCCAGGAACACCGTGGTGCGCACCACCTGGGCCGGGCTCGCACCCGCCGCGGCCAGCACCGCCACCAGATTGCGCAGCACCTGGTGGGTCTCCAGCGCCACATCGCCATTGCCCACCATCGCGCCGGTGGCAGGGTCGAGGGCGATCTGGCCGGAGCAGAACAGCAGACCTCCGGCCCGGACTGCCTGGTTGTAGGGGCCCACCGGTGCGGGAGCCGCGTCGGTGTTCACAGCAGTGTTCACGGCCGTGTCGACGGGGCTGTGCTCCGCAGGAGTGCTCCGCTGCTCAGAAGAGGTCATGCCACGTCAGGATGGGGCCTGAGCCTATGGTCCGCCGCGGCCGTCCGCCGATCGCCACGCCCCTTGCCGAGCTGATCCCCGCCGATCTGCAGCAGCGCGAGCACGTGCAGCTGCAGGCCCTCTGGCACCGCTATCCGAACAGCCCGGCCGACGGCTGGACCCTCCAGGGCATTGACCTGGCCCTGCGCCAGGGTGAGCTCATGGGGCTCCTGGGCCCCTCCGGCTGTGGCAAGACCACCCTGCTGCGCCTGATCGCGGGGTTCGAGCGACCGGAGCGGGGGGCCGTCCTGATCGACGGCCGCCAGGTGGCGGGGCCCTCCCGCTGGCTGGTGCCCGAGCGACGCGGGGTGGGCATGGTCTTTCAGGACTACGCCCTCTTCCCCCACCTCGACGCCTGGCGCAACGCCTGTTTCGGGCTGCGCCGCGGTCAGGACAGCAGCCGTGCCGCCTGGCTGCTGGAACTGCTGGGGCTGGAGGGCCTGGAGCACCGCTACCCCCATGAGCTCTCCGGCGGCCAGCGCCAGCGCCTCGCCCTGGCCCGGGCCCTGGCGCCGGGCCCTTCCGTGGTGCTGCTCGATGAGCCCTTCTCCAACCTGGACGTGGAGGTGCGTCTGCGGCTGCGCAGCGAGCTGCCGGCCGTGCTCAGCCAGTGCGGGGCCAGCGGCCTGATCGTGACCCACGACCCCGAGGAGGCCCTGGCCATCTGTGACCGGGTGGCCGTGCTCAGGGAGGGCCGTCTCCACCAGTGCGACAGCCCCCGCCAGCTGGTCGATCATCCGGCCACTGCCTTTGTCGGGCGGTTCGTGCTCCAGGCGAACCTGCTGCCCGCCGAGCTGCGGCAGGGTCTGGTGCGCACCGCCCTGGGCGATCTCCACCCTGCGGAGGGCCAGCAGGCGCCCGACGCCGGGCTGGGCGGGCACGGTGACCACGAGGTGCTGATCAGCCCCGAAGCCATCGAGCTGGTGCCGGATTCCATGGGAGAGGCCTGGGTGCTGGGCCGGGAATTCCTGGGCCGCGAGTGGCTGTACCAGCTGCAGTGCGGCAGCGACAAGCTGCGCCTGCGGCTGCCGCTGGAATTCGAGTACGGCCGGGGGCAGCGCTGCCGCCTGCGGCTGCGGCGCGGTCACCCTGCTCTGCTGTTTCCCCTGCGCCTGCCCCTCCAGGTCGCCTGAGCTGGCCCCGGCCTCACCCCCTCCAGTGGTCCTTGTGCTGCCGGAGCGTGGCCAGCGCTTCCGGAGAGGCAGCCCGCACGAACAGGTTGGTAGCCCGCTCTTCGCCCACCCGTGTCGGCACCGTGGCCTGCCCCTGCGCCCGGAGCTGCCGCACCCGTGCCAGGCGCTGGGCAATCGCCGCTGCGGCCCCATCGGCTGGGGAGATCACGGCCCTGGCCCAGCGCAGGTTGGCTTCGGTGTACTCATGGGCGCACCACACCTGGGTGGCCTCGGGCAGGGCCGCCAGCCGCTGCAGCGACCCATGCATCTGCGCGGGCGTGCCCTCGAACAGCCGGCCACAGCCTCCGGCGAACAGCGTGTCGCCGCAGAAGAGGTGGCCGCTGGCCGGCAGCCAGTAGGCGATGTGGGCCCGCGTGTGGCCCGGCACGGCGATGACCTCCACCGGCTCCTCCAGCAGGGTGAAGCGATCGCCGCCCTTCACCCCCCGGGTCTGGAAGGGGATCCGCTCCCGGTCGGCGGCGGCGGCGATCACCGCGCAGTCCGGCCAGCGCCGCAGCAGCGCCGGGGTGCCGCCGATGTGGTCGCTGTGATGGTGGGTGTGGAGGATCGCCTCGAGCTCCAGCCCCCGCCGCTCCAGTTCCGCCACCACCGGTGGGGCGACGGCCGGATCCACCACCGCGGCCCGGCCGCCCCGGGCGAGCACGAACACATAGTTGTCGTGCAGCACCGGCAGCAGCACCACCTCCAGGGGCTCTCGGGGGATCGGGCCCATCGTTAAAGTCCGCTCTGCAGCACCATTCCATGATCCCTGCTGGCCATGACCATCGCTGGAGGGCCGCCATGATCGGGATGCCAGCCATGACCGGGGTGCGAGCCGTGACCCGGGTGCCAGCCATGCCCTGGGTGCGAGTCCTGAACGGAGGGCAGCCATGATCACCGTCGCCCTCGCCAAGGGTGCCCTGCTGAAGGATTCGGTCCGTCGCTTCGCGGCGGCGGGCCTCGATTTCGCGGCGGTGCTCGAGCCTGGCAACCGCCAGCTGATGGTGCCCAGTGCCTGCGGCACCGCCCGCGCCCTGCTGGTGCGCAACGCCGATGTGCCGGTCTACGTGGCCTACGGTCAGGCCCAGCTCGGTGTGGTGGGTTACGACGTGCTGCGGGAGCAGCCGTTGCCCGTGGCCCAGCTGGTGGATCTGGGCTTCGGCGGCTGCCGCATGAGCGTGGCGGTGAAGGCCAGCAGCCCCTACCGACGGGCCGCCGATCTGCCCGCCCACTGCCGCATCGCCAGCAAGTTCACCCGCTGTGCCGAGGCCTACTTCGAGGCCCTCGACCTGCCGGTGGAGCTGATTCACCTCGCCGGCTCGGTGGAGCTGGGCCCGATCACCGGCATGAGCGAGGCCATCGTGGATCTGGTGGCCACCGGCCGCACCCTCGAGGAGAACGGCCTGGTCGCCATCGAGGATCTGTTCCATTCCACCGCCCGGCTGGTGGGCCATCCCCTGGCCCTGCGGCTCGATGGCGGCGAGCTTCAGGCCATCGTCGACCGGATCGCCGCCGTGTCGGTGGCCCCGGTTCCCGCGGCGGTGGCCTGATGGCCCGGCTCGATCGCCAACGGCTGGCCCGCCTGCTGCCCTACCTGGGCCGTGACCGCAAGCGGTTGCTGTTCACCCTGCTGCTGCTGATCCCGGTGGCCACCGCGGCCGCCATCCAGCCCCTGCTGGTGGGGCAGGCCATCGCCGTGCTGCGGGGTGAACCCACCATGGCCTGGCTCACCGGCATGCCGGTGGCCCAGGCCCTGCGCCTGCTGGTGCTGCTCCTGCTGGGGGCGGTGCTGCTGCGGCTGGGCCTGCAGGGTCTTCAGACCTACAGCGTGCAGGCGGTCGGACAACGCCTCACCGCCCGCATCCGCGACGACCTGTTCGCCCATGCCATGGCGCTGTCGCTGCGCTTCCATGACCGCACGCCCGTGGGCAAGCTGCTCACCCGGCTCACCAGCGATGTGGACGCGCTGGCCGAGGTGTTCGGCAGCGGCGCGGTGGGGGTGCTGGCCGATCTGGTCACCCTGCTGGTGATCGCCGTCACCATGCTGAGCATCGAGTGGCGACTCGGCCTGCTGCTGCTGGCCTCCCAGGTGCCGGTGGTGCTGGGCATGCTGTGGCTGCAGCGGCGCTACCGCCGGGCGAACTACCGCGTGCGGGAGGAGCTCAGCCAGCTGAATGCCGATCTCCAGGAGAACCTCCAGGGTCTGGAGGTGGTGCAGATGTTCCGGCGGGAGGCCGTCAACAGCGCCCGGTTTGGCCGCACCACCGATGCGTACCGCAAGGCGGTGACCGGCACGATCCTGTTCGACAGCGCCATTTCGGCTTTCATCGAATGGGTGGCCCTGGTCGCCGTCGCCCTGGTGCTGGCCCTGGGGGGCGCCATGGTGAGCGGCGGACTGATGGGCCTGGGCACCCTCACCACCTTCATCCTCTATTCCCAGCGGCTGTTCGACCCGCTGCGCCAGCTGGCGGAGCGCTTCACCCAGATTCAGGGCGGTCTGACGGCCGTCGAGCGGATCGGCGAACTGCTGGAGCAGCCGATCGAGATCCAGGACCTGCCGGCCGCCGAGCGCTCGGCCGCGGCGGTGCGCTCGAGCCGCCAGCGCAGCAGCGCCGGCGAGGTGGTGTTCGAGAACGTCTCCTTCGCCTACCGGGAGGACGATCCGATCCTCACCGATCTCTCCTTCCGCATCACCCCAGGTGAGCACGTGGCCCTGGTGGGTCCCACCGGCTCCGGCAAGACCACCGTGATCCGGCTGCTCTGCCGCCTCTACGAGCCCCAGCGCGGTCGGATCCTGCTGGATGGGATCGACATCCGCGAACTGGCCATCCCCACCCTGCGCCAGCGGCTCGGGGTGGTCCTGCAGGACACCTTCCTGTTCAGCGGCAATGTGGCCGACAACCTGCGGCTGGATGCCCCGATCACGACCGAGGACCTTGAACGCCTCTGCGCGGAGCTGGGGCTGGTGGAACTGCTGCGCCGCCTGCCCGATGGCCTGGCCACCGAGTTGCGCGAGCGGGGAGGCAACCTCTCCTCCGGTGAGCGCCAGCTGCTCTCGGTGGCCCGGGTGGCGATCCGGGACCCCTCGGTGCTGGTGATGGACGAGGCCACCGCCTTCATGGATCCCGCCACCGAAGCCACCCTGCAGCGGGATCTCGATCGCCTGCTGCAGCAGCGCACCGCCATCGTCATCGCCCACCGGCTCGCCACCGTCGAGGCGGCCGATCGCATCCTGGTGCTCAAGCGGGGGCGGCTGATCGAGCAGGGCAGCCACGGCGAACTGCGCCAGGCGGGCGGCCTTTACGCCCAGCTGGCGGACCTGCAGGAGCGGGGCCTGGCGGCCCTCTGAGCCCCCGCGGGGTCAGCGGAAGTCAGGATCTCCGACCGCGGCCTGCTCCCTGCAGCCGAGCACGGCTTCCCCATGGGTGTAGTGCTTGAACTCCAGCCAGTTGCCGCTCGGGTCCCGCAGAAAGAAGCTGCGGTGCTCGAGCGGGCCTCCCGGATAGCGGCATTTCGGCTCCACCGCAAAGCTCTCCCCGGCAGCCGCCACGGCATCGCGCAGCTGCTCCCACGCCGACAGGCTCGGCAGGACCAGGCCGAAGTGCCGGGGATAGATGCCCCGCTGGTCCTGTTGCGGCGCCTCCACGCAGCGCTGGGCCACCAGCTGGTGACCGCCGAGATCGAGGATCAGGGCGGCCTCGCTGCGGCGTCCCGGCACACACCCGAGCACCCGCCCGTACCAGGCCGCGGTGGCATCCAGGTCTTCGGCCGGGATGGAGAGGTGAAAGCAGGGCAGCTCCATGCGGGCCGGATCGGATCGCCAGGGCTCCATCATGCTGAGCTTCGGCTCAGGGCCGGCCCCCGCCGCCATCCAGCGGGCGCAGGGCACTCCAGGGTGGAGGCAGCTGTTCGAGCCACGGCCGCATGACGTCCCCCAGATCCCGGACCCGCGCCAGCATCGGCAGGTGCCCGGCACCCTCGAGCATCGCCAGGTCGTGCCCCTGGGCATAGCCGGCCAGATGGCGCACGTAGCGCGGTGCCATCACCTGGTCGCGGCTGCCGGCGATCCACAGGCTGGGCACCCGCAGGGCCGCCGTCAGGCCGGGCAGCTGCTGCACGGCGCTGCGGCGCATGCTGCAGGCCAGCAGTCCCTGGGCCGCTCGCCGATCGGCCAGCAGCGGACTCCGGATGGCATCGCTGCCGGGGACATGCAGCAGCCAGCGGGGGCGAAGACGCAGGAAGGCTGCACCGCCGCGACGCACCTGGGCAAAGGGCCGGGGCTGGTACACCCCGCCCCCCACGGCGATCTGGATGACCCCGGCGAGCTGACCATCCAGATGCCCCGCGGCATGGAGGGCGACACTGCCCCCCAGGGAGTGGCCGATCAGCACGATCGGCCGTCCGTCGCCAGCCCTGCGGCGGCTTTCCGTGGCCGCCCAGGCGCCGTAACTGGCCAGGCTCGGCTGCAGACCCTTCGGCCGCTCCCGACCCCCGAATCCGGGAAGGTCGGGTGCCCACAGCTCCCAATCGGGTTCGAGCTCGGCGGCCAGCCGATCCCAGAGGCGGCCGGCCAGCAGCCAGCCGTGCAACGCGACCAGCAGGGGCCGCTGCCCGGCCGGAAACCGCCCTTCGGCGATCTGCAGTTGCGCGGAAGCTGCTGCCATCAGGCAGGATCGTGGCATCCCGCCCTCCACTTGTCCGTGGTTCCGGCCGAGCTCCTCACCACTCTCTACGGGGAGCAGCATCGGCTCTGTCCGACGCCCAACCCCCAGATCGATCTGGTGCTCAGTGCCGAGCGGGAGATCGATCTGTACGAGCTGGAGCAGCTCTGTGATGCGGTGGGCTGGAGCCGCCGCCCCCTGCGCCGGGTGAGCAAGGCCCTGCAGCACAGCCTGCTGAGGGTGGGGCTCTGGCGCCATGATCCCCGCCTGCCGAAGCTGGTGGGCTTTGCCCGCTGCACCGGCGATGGCGTGGTGGAGGCCACCGTCTGGGATGTGGCGGTGCACCCCCACTACCAGGGCGTCGGGCTGGGCAAGGCGCTGATGGTCTACGTGCTCGACCAGCTCCGCGCCCTCGAGCTGGATCGGGTCAGCCTGTTCGCCGATCCTGAGGTGGTGGGCTTCTACCAGGCCCAGGGCTGGGAACTGGAGCCCCTGGAGCGCCGCTGCGCCTTCTGGTACGCCCCCTGATCTGGTACGCCCCCTGAGTCCAGCTCCCTTCAAGGGTCCCGGCCGTCACGGTGTCCCGTAGTAGCGCCGGGCGAGGGCCTCCGGATCTTCGCCCCGCCGCCAGGCCCTGCGCAGCCGGGCGTTGGAGAGGGTCGTGGTCCAGATCCCCCGCTGCCGCCAGCGCCGTCCGTCCACCTGCAGGGCGGTGCCGAGGCTGAGCAGCCGGCCCCGCCGGCGCAGGCGCTGCACCAGGTCCAGATCCTCCATCAGCGGGATGGGGCGGATGCCGCCGCAGGCCCGGTAGTGCGCCAGGGGGAGCAGCAGACCCTGGTCGCCATAGGGCAGTTGCCGCAGTCGGCTGCGCAGGGCCACGGCCCCCTCCACGAGCCGGAGGGCGGGGTGGCGGTTGCCGATCGCCAGGTCGAAGTACCAGACGACGCCGCTGCGGCGACCCCGCGCCCGGCCGACCCGCGGGGCCCAGTCGGGCGGCAGGCGCACGTCCGCATGGAGCAGCAGCAGCCAGGGCCCCTGCGCCTCGCGGGCCCCCAGGGCCAGCTGACGGCCCCGACCGGGCGCACAGCGCAGCAGCCGCGCGCCGGCGAGTCGGGCCAGCTGCTCGGTGCCATCGCTGCTGCCCCCGTCCACGACCAGCACCTCCCGCACCAGCAGGGACTGGTGGGCCAGCTGGGCCAGCAGGGCCGGCAGCCGCTCGCGTTCGTTGCGGGCCGCGATCACCACGCTCAGCCAGGGCTGGGGAGTGGCCATGGCTCAGCGCCAGGGAGCCAGGTCGATGGCCCGGTCCAGGTCGTGCCGCTGGCGCAGCAGCCGCGGGCTGAGCTCCAGATCCCGCGCCGCCGCCAGGGTGTGCGCCAGCACAGCCGGGCTGCCCCAGGGCATCCCCGCCATCAGGCCGGGCCGCGGTCGGTCCAGGCCGATCAGCCAGTAACCCCCATCCGCCGCCGGTCCGAGCACCAGGGAGGCGGCCGTGAGCGCCTCGAAGGCCGCCTCCAGATCGGCACTCTCCAGGCAGGGCAGGTCGCTGCCGATCAGCACCACCCGCCCCGCCCCCTCGCCCTGGGCGCGCAGCATCTGCCGCTGCATGCGCAGGCCCAGCCCGCCGCGGCCCTGGGCCACAGCCCGATCGCAGCCGAGCTCCAGGCCCCAGCGCCGGCTCGCCCGGGCACCCAGGCCATGCACGGCCAGCACCAGCTGGCAGCCGATCCGCTCCCGGGCCCGGCGGGCGACCGCCAGGGTGTGGTCGCTCAGCTGCCGCTGGATGGCGGCGGCGCGGCCTGCTCCGAGGCCTGCCGCCAGCCGGCTCTTGCACCGCCCCGCGGCCGGCCAGCGGGCCATCACCACGAGCTGGGGGCCCCCCAGGCGGGCCCGTGGGCCCGTTGTGATCACTCCTGGCGGGGCAACTCGGCGGGCCGCAGGGTCAGGGTGGTGGTGCCGCTGCCGCGCCGCACCACCACGGCCAGCGGTTCGCCGACCCGGCCCTGATCCACCGCCAGCTGCACCTCCGAGGGGTTGCGCACGCCGCGGCCGCCCACCTTCTCGATCAGGTCGCAGGGCTTGAGCCCCCCCTGGGCGGCGGGGCTGCCGCGCATCACATCCACCACCACCACCCCGTTCACCTCGGGCAGGGTGCACTCGTCGGTGGTGGCGTTGATCTCGCGGGCGAGCTGGGGCGTCAGCGCCTGGAGCCGGACCCCGATGTAAGGGTGACTGGCGTAGCCCCGCTCCACGATCTGGGCGGCGATCTGCTTGGCGACGTTGATCGGGATGGCGAAGCTGAGTCCCGCCCCCGGGGCCTGGCGGATCGCCGTGTTGATGCCGATCACCTTGCCCCGGTCATTGATCAGCGGGCCGCCGCTGTTGCCGGGGTTCACGGCGGCGTCCGTCTGGATGTAGGGCACCCGCTGGCCCTCGCCCACGGCGTTGGTGCGCTGGATGGCGCTGATGATCCCGGCCGTGACGGTGTTGTCCAGGCCGAGGGGGTTGCCGATGGCGATGGCCCATTCCCCCGGCCGCACCCTGGTGGAATCCCCGAGCGGCGCGACGGGCAGATCCGTGGCCACCACCTTCACCACCGCCACGTCCGTGAGCGGGTCGCTGCCCAGCACCTTGCCCGTGAAGCTGCGACCGTCGGGGAGGGTCACGCTCACCTCGCTGGCACCCTCCACCACGTGGGCATTGGTCAGCAGCACCCCGTCGGAGCGGGTGATGAAGCCGGAGCCCTGCCCCTGCTGCTGCTGGATGGTGGGCCCCCGGCCGAACAGGCCGCCCAGGGGGTTGATCACCCGCTTGGTGGTGTCGATGCGCACCACCGCCGGGCCCACCTTCTCGACGGCGTCCACGATGACGTTGTTGCTGGGCTGCAGCGGCGGTGCCGGCGGGGCGTCGCTGATGCGCACATTTCCCCGTTCCTGCCGCCCCGGCAGGCCTGGCAGGTCCGGCAGTCTGGGGAGGCCATTGGCACAACCCGACAGCAGCAGCAACGAGGCGATCAGACCGGCGCTGGGCCAGTGGGGACGGCGGTGCATCGGGGGTGGGACGTCCGGGTGGGATTGCGCCATTTAAGACCGCTCAGGCCCGCTGATCTGCGTATATTCGGCACCCGGGAAGGGGGCCGTCGGTGCAGCAGGGAGATCAGCTGTGGCACCAGGTTCAGGAGGCCCTCCAGGGCCGTTTCAGCAAACCCACCTTCGAGACCTGGATCCGGCCCGCCCGCTGCCAGGGCCTGGAGGGCAGCCGGCTCCAGCTGCTGGCACCCAACAGCTTCGCCTGCGGCTGGCTTCGCAAGAACTACCTCGACACGATCGAGGCGGTGGCCAGCGAGATCGCCGGGCGTCCCCTCCAGGTCACCGTGGCGGCGGCGGCGGATCCCGACGCCTCCGCCGGCCTGATCGTTCCCCCCCCGGCCATCGGCACGCCCTCCGGCAGTGGCCATGCAGCCGGCAGCGGCCATGCCCCCGGCAGCGGCAATGGCCATGGCGGTGTCAACGGGTCCGCCGGCCGCCGGGTTGGCGAGGGGCGCCCGGCACCCGGCTCGGGCCTGAACGGCCGCTACGTGTTCAACCGGTTCGTGGTGGGCCCCAACAGCCGCATGGCCCATGCCGCTGCCCTGGCGGTGGCCGAGGCTCCCGGCCGGGAGTTCAATCCCCTGTTCATCTGCGGCGGCGTCGGTCTGGGCAAGACCCACCTGATGCAGGCGATCGGCCACTACCGCCTGGAGATCAATCCGGAGGCCAAGGTCTTCTACGTCTCCACCGAGACCTTCACCAACGACCTGATCCAGGCGATCCGCCAGGACGGGATGCAGGCCTTCCGGGATCGCTACCGGGCCGCGGACCTGATCCTGGTCGATGACATCCAGTTCATCGAGGGCAAGGAGTACACCCAGGAGGAGTTCTTCCACACCTTCAACGCCCTGCACGAGGCCGGCCGGCAGATCGTGATCGCCTCGGACCGCCCCCCCAGCCAGATCCCCCGCCTGCAGGAGCGCCTGATCTCCCGCTTCTCGATGGGCCTCATCGCCGACATCCAGTCGCCGGACCTGGAGACCCGCATGGCCATCCTCCAGAAGAAGGCCGAGCAGGAGCAGATGGCCCTGCCGCGGGAGCTGATCCAGTTCATCGCCGGCCGCTTCACCTCCAACATCCGCGAACTCGAGGGGGCCCTGACGCGGGCCGTGGCCTTCGCCTCGATCACCGGGCTGCCGATGACGGTGGAATCGGTGGCCCCGATGCTCGATCCCGCCGGCCGCGACGTGGAGGTCAAGCCGGAGCAGGTGCTGGAGAAGGTTTCCGATGTCTTCGGTGTGGGCCCGGACGAGATGCGCAGTGCCAGCCGCAAGCGGGCCGTGAGCCAGGCCCGCCAGGTCGGGATGTACCTGATGCGTCAGAACACGAACCTGTCGCTGCCCCGCATCGGTGAGGTCTTCGGCGGCAAGGACCACTCCACCGTGATGTACGCGGTGGAGCAGATCGAAAAGAAGCTCAATGCCGATCCGGTGCTGGCCCGGCAGGTGCAGCAGGTCCGCGACCTGCTGCAGATCGACTGCCGCAAGCGCCGCTGAGCCCGCCGGGCGCGCTCAGGCCGGCCCGCGGCCCGCCTTCCTCAGAGGCAGCCCTGCACCGAGATGCGGTAGCTGAACCCGAGGGCACCGGGATCGCTGCTCGCCCCCACCTTGAAGTTCATCTGGCTGGCCTGCTTTTCCGGCACGGCCTGGAAGGGACCGAACTCCTGCCCTTTGCCGATCGGCGGATTCATCGTGGTGTTGATCACCTGCAGGTTGGAGCCATCCGTGAACTTCATGTACCCCTCCACCGGGTATTCCGCGCTCGCATCGGAGGAGTTGGCGGTGAAGAAGAACTTGTAGCTCGTGTAGGGCTGGTCCACCACGAAGTCGGTGTTCCAGTTCGTCTTGCCGAGCAGCTTGGCCCTACCCACGGTCTTGGACACGATGGGACTGGTGCCATCGCCACCGATCGGCTGCAGGAAGGTGCAGGTTTCCGCGTGGGAGGCTGCTGCGCCGGTCAGGACGACGGAGGCGCCGGACAGGGCCACGGCCAGCACCAGGGAGAGGCGGGACGGCTGGAACACAGGACTGTTGGAAAATCCTCCCGACCCTAGAGGCCCTTTCCGGCCGTGCAGGCGGGTAAGGTCAAACCCCGTTTTTCCCTTCTATGCGCAGCCTCGCGACCGTGCTGTTGGCCTGGGCCGGCCTGGCCCTGTGCCCACTCAGCCTGCTGGCCCAGAGCCAGACCTGGCAGCGCCGTGGCGCGCCGCCACCGGCCGGCGCCCGGGTGGAGCCCGAGAATTGCCGTACGAACAGTGATGGCGGCATCACCTGCGGTACCCGCATCGAAGGGGGCACCCGCCGGCCGCCCGCCTATCCGAGCGTCAATCCCTTCCCCAACTGATCCGTCAGCTCAGGTCAGCGGTTGGGCGGGGTCGAGCCCCTCCACCTCGCCCTGAAACACCCGGGAGGCGGTGATGTCTTCGGCTTCCAGGGTCATCAGATCCTGCCGGGTGAGTGCCGTTCCCATCCGGGAGAACAGACGGTTGGCCTGGCGCATCCGGGCCCGGTCGATGGCGTTGCGGATCGAGCGGGCATTGGCGAAGAAGGGGAGCTGCATGCGCCGCTGGATGTATTCGGCGAAGGCGGCCCGGGCGGAGTCACTGAAGCGATAATTTTCCGAGGCCAGGATTAGCTGGGCGATCGCCAGCAGTTCCCCGGCGGTGTAGTCCGGGAAGTCGATGTGGTTGGCCACCCGCGAGGAGAGCCCCGGGTTGGAGTGGTAGAACACGTCCATCCTGTCCTTGTAGCCCGCGAAGATCACCACGAGGTCATCGCGGTTGTTCTCCATCACCTGCAGCAGGATCTCGATCGCCTCGGCGCCATAGTCCCGCTCGTTCTCCGGTCGGTAGAGGTAATAGGCCTCATCGATGAACAGCACGCCGCCCATGGCCTTCTTGAGCATCTCCCGGGTCTTGGGTGCCGTGTGGCCGATGTACTGGCCCACCAGATCATCCCGGGTGGCCGTCACCACATGCCCTTTGCGCACGTAGCCCAGGCCGTGCAGGATCTTGCTCATCCGCTCGGCCACGGTGGTCTTGCCGGTGCCCGGTCGCCCCGTGAAGGACATGTGCAGCGAGGGGGGCGCCGTCTCCAGCCCCACCTGCTGGCGCGCCCGGTTCACCACCAGCAGTGCCGCAATCTCGCGGATGCGGGCCTTGACCGGCCGGAGACCGATCAGGTCCCGGTCGAGTTCGTCGAGCACCTCCTGGACACCGGCCCCCTCGTAGGCCTCGCGCAGATCCACGCACCTGCCGGGGTCGGGCGGCTGGGCGGCGCTGGGGCGGGGGGCTCCGTCAGTGTCCATGGGTGGGCCCAGCGGTGGTGTCAGGGGCAGTGTCAGGGAGTGGTCAGGGCGTCGATGGCGGCGGCGAAGCGGTGTTCCTCCTCTCCGATGGGCACGTCGTCCCCATCCGGCCGGAGCGTGAGGTTCACGTAGGTCCGGCCGAAGCTGATGTCCGGAAAGCGCTGTTCCGCCTCGCAGAGGTCGTTCAGCCGCTCCAGGAAGTCACGGGTGGCCGGATAGTCCGCGAATTCAATGCGCCGCTCCAGCCGCTCGGCACGCTCGGGTTTGGGACGGGGAGTCCAGGTCTGGTCCATTCCGAGACCCTAGGCCAGCGTTCGGGTCAGGCCCGAGAGGCAGTTGGTGCGGCTGGAGGCGAGCCGGGCAGCCCAGGCGGCGGCATGGGCGCGATTGGCGGCCCGGTGGGCCGGATCGGGACTGTCCAGCGGATGGGGCATCGTGCCGTTGATGGCGGCATTGGTCACGCAGAACATCGATTTCTGGAAGCTGCAGCAGATCTTGACCCGGATGTCACCTTCCCCCCGGGTGCGCTCGAGGTACCAGTCATGCAGCGGCTTGGGCAGGTGGCGGTACATGTCCTGCATCAGCAGGCTCGGCGGGATGCCGGCGCCCATCGTGGGCAGGGGATCGGCGTAGAGGGCGCCGTAGGCGAACTGGGCCTGGTCGGGGGAGATCTGCTGGGCCTGGGCGTTGAAGCTCACCGTGCCGAAGAAGGGGGTGCCGCGCAGGAACACCGCCTCCACGTAGGGCACGGCCACGTCCACCAGGAAGGTCAGGCCGGCCTCGGGCGGCAGCACCCACAGCCGCTCCCCGTCGAGCTCCACCGCGTAGGTGATCGGATGGGCGGCCGCTGCCACCAGTCCGTCACGGATGAAGTCCACCACCGCCGCGATCGAGCGCACCGTGCCCTGGCGCTCGGCCCGGGCCAGGTCGAGGAACAGATCGCTCATCACCCGCCAGAACTGGCCCAGGGCATGGGTGGTGGCCGCCGTGCGGATCAGTTCGGGCAGGAAGGCCGGAAACAGCGGATCGAGCAGGGCCAGCAGCGGATCCCGCCGCCGCTTGCGGGCGATGATCATGCGGCAGCTGGCGGCGAACGCCTCCGAGTCGAGGTAGCCGTCCAGGCCTCCGGTGCCATGCCAGAGCATGGTCTTCATGCAGTATTCGGCGTATTCGAAGTTGATCCGGTCGTGGTTGAGGTTCCGCCAGATCCGCCGGGGACTGGGATCGCCATCGAGATACTTGAAGATCGGGAAGGGGTTGAGGAACTGCCGCTCTGCCTGAAAGATCAGGTTGATGCTGTAGGCATCCAGCACCTCGCCATAGCTCTCCAGCACCCCCACCACCTCCAGCAGGTGATCGCCACGCTCGGCCAGCAGGGTTTCGCCGCTCAGCAACTGACGGGTGAGTTCGGCGGCCGTGGGCATGCCCCCATCGAAGGTGAGCTTGGCGGGAATCACCGGCATCAGCCCACGCCTCCGGTGCTGAGGGTCGCCGCCAGGGAGGGCAGGGCGGCCATGGCGGCCGTGGTGGCCTCACTTAGCCGGCCCAGGGCGGCGGGGGCCAGGCCGATCACCACAACCCCGGTGGCGAGGGCAATGGCGGGCACCGTCTCCCGGGGGGCCACCGGTACCAGCTGCACGTCCAGCCGCGCGTCCTGGACCGGATCCCCGGGGGGGGTGATGGCCAGGCGTCCGAAGAAGGCTCGGTTGACCAGCAGCAGGAAGTACACCGCCGTCAGGCCCGATCCCACCATGCAGACCAGGGTGGGCAGCGGATAGGTGGCGATGCTGCCGCGGAACACCAGGAACTCCGAGATGAAGCCGGCCATTCCCGGCATGCCGGCGCTGGCCATCACCCCGAGGATCATCAGCGACCCGGTCAGCGGCAACCCCCGCTCCGGGTTCAGCAGTCCGCGCAGCACCTCCAGATCGCGGGTGCCGGTCTTGCGGTAGACGATGCCCACCAGCAGGAAGAGCAGGGCGGAGATCAGCCCGTGGCTCACCATCTGAAACTCGGTGCCCAGCAGGCCCACCGGGCTGGCGGCGGCCGCCGCCAGCAGGATGTACCCCATGTGCCCCACCGAGCTGTAGGCCACCATCCGCTTCATGTCGCGCTGGGCGATGGCCGCCAGCGAGCCGAACACCACCGAGACCGCCGCCCAGATCGCCAGGGAGGGGGACAGGGCTGCCCAGGCCTCGGGGAACAGGCCCATGCCGAAGCGCAGCATCCCGTAGGTGCCGAGCTTGAGCAGCACCCCGGCCAGCAGCACCGACACGGGGGTGGACGCCTGGGTGTGGGCGTCGGGGAGCCAGGTGTGGAAGGGAACCAGCGGCATCTTGATGCCGAAGCCCACCAGCAGCGCCACCAGCAGCACCAGCTGGCTGCCCATCGCCAGCCGCTCCGTGGTGACCGGCGTGAGGCTGAAGTCGACGTTGCCGGTGAACAGCGCCAGCCCCAGAAAGGCACCCAGGATCAGCATTCCGGACACCGCCGTGAAGATCAGGAACTTCGTGGCGGCATAGGCCCGCTGGGCCCCGCCCCAGATGGAAATCAGCAGCCAGAGGGGGATCAGTTCGAGTTCGTAGAACAGGAAGAAGAGCAGCAGGTTGTCGGCCAGGAAGGCCCCGTTGACCGCCCCGCTGATCAGCAGCAGCAGGGCGAAGTAGAGCCTGGGGCGCCGGCTGAACTCCCGCGTGCACACCGCCGAGACCAGGGTGAGCCCCGCGTTGATGATCACCAGGGGCAGGGAGAGCCCATCCACGCCCAGCCGGTAGTCCAGGCCGATGCCCGGCACCCAGCGGTGCACCTCCTGGAGCTGCAACCCCCCCATGGCGGGGTTGAACCACAGCAGCAGCGCCAGGCTGAGCAGGAGCTGGGCCACCAGCAGGGCGATGCAGCCTGCGCGCAGCCTGGCGGCGCTGACCTGGCCGGGCCAGGCCAGCAGGGCGAGGCTGCCGAGGAAGGGCAGCAGCAGCAGCAGCGTCAGCAGTGGAAGTGGTGGTGGGGTCATGGCAGCCCCCCGGCCAGCCAGCTCAGCGAGGCCAGCAGCAGCACGATCGCCACGATCACCGTGAGCACGTACGACTGCAACTGGCCGCTCACCCCCAGCTTGAGGTTCTCGGCGCTCTGGAGCGAGAGCCGCCCCACGCCGTTCACCAGGCCGTTGACCAGCCGCTGGTCCACCCAGTCGGTGAGCCGCGCCAGCCCGCTGACCAGGGCCACGATCGTGGCCCGGTAGAAGCGCTCGGTGTAGAAGTCGAAGGCCAGCAGGTCCTGAACACGGCGCAGCGGCTGCACGATCGAGCGTGACCAGAACTGGTCCTGGGGGATGGCGGTGCCGATGCCCACCCCCAGCAGACCGCTGCCGGCAACGGCGACCCCCACGGCCGGGGAGAAGGAGGCGATCCCCGGCACCGGATCGAGCCGGGCGATCAGCAGGGGCGTCAGCAGCACCAGGACCGTGAGGCTCACCATGGGTAGGGCCATGAGCCAGTTCACCTCCGGAGTCCGGCGGGTCTTGGGCAGCGGGTCCCCCAGGAACACCGAGCGGTAGACCCGGGTGAGGTTCAAGGCCGTGAGCAGATTGGTGAGCAGCAGCACGCCGGCGAACGGAGCGGCACTCGCCAGCAGGGCCTGGACCCCAAGGCCATAGCACCAGAAGCAACCGAGCGGCAGCAGGCCCACCAGACCGGCCGAGGCGACCAGGTAGGCACTGCAGGTGGCCGGCATGCGGGTTCCGATCCCCCCCAGCTCGGTGAGGTCCTGGCAGTTCGTGGCGGAGATCACGCTGCCCACGCTCATGAACAGGAGCGCCTTGGCCAGGCCATGGGAGAACAGCAGCAGCACGGCGATGCCGGGCTGCTGGAGGGCGATGGCGATGAACACCAGCCCCAGGTAGGAGGTGGTGGAGTAGGAGAAGGCCCGTTTCAGATCGACCTGGGCCAGGGCCACCAGCGCCCCGGCGATCGCGCTGATCGTGCCCACCGCCAGCAGCACGTCGGTGGCGACCGGCGAGAGCTGCAGCAGCGGCATCAGTTTGAGCAGCACCAGGGCGCCGGCGGTGACCACCACCGAATTGCGCAGGATCGAGGCGGGGTTCGGACCCTCCATGGCCTCATCGAGCCAGAGGTGCATGGGGAACTGGGCGCACTTGCCCATCGGACCGGCGATCAGTCCCAGGCCCACCAGCGTGCCCGCCAGGGGGGTGATGCCGCCCGTGGCCCGGGCTTCGGCCGCCCAGCTGTACAGGTCGGTGAACTCCATCGAGCCCGCCCAGGCGGAGAGGGCCACCACCCCCATCAGCAGCAGCACATCCCCCACGCGCTTGGTCAGGAACGCATCCCGTGCCGCCGTCACCACCAGGGGCTGGGCGTACCAGAAGCCCACCAGCAGGTAGGTGGAGAGGGTGAGCATCTCCAGCAGGAAATAGCTCATGAACAGGTTGCTGCTCAGCACCACACCGGAGAGGGCCCCCTCGAAGAATCCGACCAGGGCGTAGAAGCGGGCCAGGGCCCACTCCTTGTCGAGATAGCCCAGGGCGAACACCTGGGCGATCAGGCTCATCAGCGTGACCAGCTCCAGGGCAGCCAGGTTGGTGAGCGAGAGATCGATGCCGATGGCCAGGTGGAGATCCCCCGCCGTGAACCAGGGGATGCTCAGGTGGGCAGGGCCCTGCAACTGGACCATCCGGGCCACCACGCTGCCGTGCAGCACGGCCAGCAGGGTGACGAGAATGTTGAGGTAGGCCGCCGGCCGCGGCCCATTGCGCTTGATCCAGCCGCTGGCCCAGGGCAGCGACAGCGCCATCCCACTGAACCCGTAGAGGGGGATCAGCCAGGCCAGCTGAACGGGAAGGGGCAGGGGGGCGTGCAACGGCGTGGGAGGGGAATCCTCAGGGTCCGAGGTGCTTCCGAGGTGCTGGCGAGCGGCGGGGCCGGCCGGAAGGCGCCATCAGCGGCACCGGGACCTAGAAGGTGGCGCGTTCCAGAACGCGGTAGGCCTGGCTCTGGAGGCTGCGGAGCCAGGCCTCGAGCTCCTCGCCATGGTGCTGTTCCTCAGTCCAGAGGGTGCGGAAGAAGGACTCATTCTCGCTGTCGCCGATCAGCAGACAGAACCGGACCGCCTCGGCGTAATGATTGATCAGCTCCGCTTCCAGCACGGCGTCGTGGCGCAGCAGGCCCGCCAGATCACGGGCATGGGCCACGGGCTTCAGCTGGGAGGCGGCCGGAGCCACCCCCAGGGTCAGCATCCGCTGCACCAGCTGTTCGGCATGGCGCATCTCCTCGACGGTCTCCTCGCGGAAACGGCCGGCTGACTCGGTGTCTCCCCAGAGCTCCAGCAGGGAGGCCTGGGTCATGTACTGCTGGACCGCGGAGAGTTCAAGGCTCAGGGCGCGGCCCAGATAACCCAGGACGCGCGGATGCACGGCGTCCATGGGGATCACAGGCGACGGGTGGCGTCAGTGCCGCGGATCGCAGGCTCCACTTCGGTGTGGGGGCGGGCAATGATGTGGGCGGCCACCAGCCCGTCGCCCACCCGTTCACAGGCGTCGGCGCCGGCGCGCACCGCGGCGTTGACCGCGCCGGTCTCGCCCCGCACGAGCACGGTCACGTAACCGCCGCCCACGAACTCCCGGGCCACCAGGGTGACTTCCGCTGCCTTGGTCATGGCGTCAGCCGCCTCGATGGCCGGCACCAGGCCCCGGGTTTCGATCATGCCGAGGGCGATGCCGTGTACGGAAGGGGCCATGGAGGTGGGGGCGGTGTTGGAGGGAGGACGGTTGGAGCCTGAGCCTGAGCCAGAACGGCTGGACCGACCGGCGGAGGCCCCGCTGGCACGGGGTGTCGCAGACGAGCGGCGGGTGGTGGTGCGTGTCGGGCGGCTGGAACTGCTGCTGCGGGCAGTGCTGGAGGCCGGAAGGGCCTTGGCGGGCGCCGGGGCCGGAATGGCTGCTGGTGCTGGCGTGGCCGCTGCGGCGCTGGCCGGCGGTGGGGCCGGCGTGGTGGCCGGCGGTGGGGGCGCGGCGCCTGCCGCTGCAGCGGTGGCCTTGGCGCTGGAGCTGGGTGTGGGTGTGGCCATGGCGGTTCGCGAAGGGGACGGGAAGGGTGACTGGGGAGAGCTGGAGGGCAACGGGAGCGACCAGCTGGGAGGGGGTCAGTCAGCCATCGGGTTCCCAGAAATCGATGATTCCTCCGATGGTGAGATCGGTGTGGGTTTCAGGGTCACCGCAGGCGAAGCGGGCGGCGGACCCACTGGCGGTGAACACCCAGTTGCCGGGTGAAGCTCCGACCGGGTCGACCGCGACGCTCAGTTTGCCCTTGACACTGCGCAGAACCCTGAGGTTCCAGTGCATCAGGCCGCTGACCCGCTGGGTGCAGATCAGGGAGCCGGTGACCTGCATGATCTCCATCAGCTGCCACCTCCGGCCCTGGGGCTCTGGGACGGTGGAACCTGCTTGCCGGCGTCGGGATCCCAGTGGTCGATGATTCCCACGATGGTCAGATCACTGGGATAGGACTTGCTGCCCGCCGCTTCCCTGGCGGCCGAGCTTCCCACACAGATGACCCAGTCGCCCGGGATGCAGCCCACGGCATCGACGGCCACCTTCTGGGTGCTGCCATCCAGCACGACCTGCAGATGCTTGTGTTCGAAGTCCGGGATCCGGTTGGTCGAGACCAGCGGCTTCACCACCTTGCAGATCAGCATCTCAGTGCCCTCCTCCGGTCGCGAAGGTGATCGTGGAACCTACCGCTTCGGGCGGGGTGTGGCGATCCTGGTCCCGCACGGTGAGCAGGGCATGGAGCAGGCCCTGCTGGAACAGCTCGGCGTAGCGGTTCTCGATCGCCGCCTGGACCCGCTGGCAGTGGCGCACGGCCCGTTCGCGGGCGCCGGGCACCTGGCCGTGGTAATCGAAGCGCACCACCACCGGGACCGGCAGGCCGCGGGAGACATTGAGGCCGGTGAAGATCTTCACCCCCACGTCGAGGTCGGCTGCCCCCTCCTCCACGGTGTCCATGTAGGCGAAGTAGGTGAGATTGCGCAGGTGGATCTCCTTGAAGCCGATGCCCACACCGATGAACCGCTCCGCATGGCCCGCATCGCTGTAGGAGCCGCCATGGAACCGGCGCACGTAGTCGATCTGGGAGAGGTTGTGCTCGAGCAGCCGGGCCACCAGCGTCACCATGCCCGGATCCGGTGCGGAAGCCGCCGCCTGCCGCACCATCTCGGTGATCCGCTCGCGCGCCTCGGCGGCGCCGAGCCGGCGGGTGGTGGCATAGACCTCCTGGGCATCGAGCCAGCGCTCCAGGTTGGTGCTGCCGTCCATGCCGGGCACGTGGACCCGGATCGCATCCGTGTCGGTGTCGATGCCGATCAGCAGGAGATCCACCGAGGCGCCGCAGCAGAAGCTGTTCTCCACCGCCTGCTGGAAATCCTGCAGTCGGCTCAGGCCGCAGGAGGCTGCCAGGGCGTCGTTGCTGCCATGGGCCGCACAGCCCTCGTGCTGGGGATCACGGGAGCTGAAGTGGTACAGCACCACCTTGAGGTAGCGGGTGTCGGCGTGGGCCGGGTTGGGCTGGGCCTCGCGGTAGCGGAGGTGTTCGGTCTTGACCCAGCGGTTGACGGTGTTCTCCACATCGAACAGCGCACCGGCATGGGGCCGGCGGCGCACCGAGCTGAAGGGCAGTCGCAAGGAGAAGGCGATGGCATGGGCCAGGCGGCCATCGGCGCAGGGGGTGATGTCCAGCAGGTGGAACCCGCAGGCGAGCAGGAAGCTGTTGAACGCTTCGGCCGAGGGGCTGCCGGGTTGACCCTCGAGCGGGTCCTGGCAGAAGAAGCCCTGGCTCACCTGCTCGTAGGTCTGGAAGACGCACCAGGCGAACAGGGTGCGCATGTCGAGCTGGCTGACCCAGGCCGTTTCCAGGATCGGCAGGGGCAGATCGAACCCGAGCTCGCGCCGGGCGATCTCCTGGGCCTTGGTGACGAAGTCATCCTCGTGCTGCACCGCCGAGAGATGCTTCAGCACCGGGACGATGCGATCGAAGGCGTCCTTGACAGCCGTGTCGTAGGCCTGGAGGGCCAGGTTGCCGCGGCTGTCGGTGAGGGGGTGGTCACCGCCATCGGCCCCAGCCAGGCTCTGCTGCCGGGGTGCGGACGCTGCGGCCCGCGACGGGGTGCCTGGCTCGTCGCGTCGGGCCACGGCCGCGCTCCGCAGCACCCGGCGGCGACCCATCGGCCGGGCTCCGGGTGCGCTCAAGGAGCGCTCCGACTGAATCGCCGCCTGCATGGCGGCCCGGGCTCGGGTTCCTCGCAGCACGGGGCCGGCTGCGGAGAGATCTGCGGCACCGACCGGATCGACGGGGCCGGGTTGGGCCTCGGCCATCACCGGGCGGCGACGCGGTGCCGTGGGGGCCAGCGGCTGGGGAGCGGTGGTTCGGGTGCGACGGGGCATGGGCTGATCAGCCTCGTGCGCCGCCGGAGACCGTGATCAGGGAACCGGCCTGGGTGTTGCCGCTGGAGCCGGTGACGCGGCTCACCGGTTCGGGTACCTCTTCGTTGCGCTTGGGCTGGTAGCCGGGCATCGCGCTCATCGGGCCCACGCGGGTGGGGTTGCGACGACGGGCGGAACTGCCTTCGGTGCCGGTGACCCGTTCGCCGCGGTCCCAGTCATCCCCGGTGATCTTGAGGCCGGCTGAAATGCCTTCGCCCGTGACCCGTGAGGTGGGCCTGGCGTCTTCATCGACGCTCACCGGCGCCGGGGACATGACGCTGGTCTGGATGGGACCGCGGGAGAGCTGAGGGCCGCGGCGATCGAAACGGAACTGCTCGGTGCCGGTCACCTTGTCACCGGCCATGTCAAAAGGGCCGGTGATCCTCCCCCCCTGCTCGTAGCTGTTGCCGGTGACTCCGGATCTCGACTGGCGGGCGATCTGCGCTGCGCGAGCGGGGGACTGAACACTGAACTGCTGCCAGGGCGCACTCTCGAGCGGCTGGGGGAAATCGGCGTCGCCGGCACCGGCGGCGCCACAGGCGGCGGCCTGCTGGTCGGCCCCCACATAGGGCGTTCCGGTGACGGCTTCACAGGCGCCGCGCTCGGCTCCGGTCATCACACCGCCGATGCCGGGCTGGATGCCACTCATGCGGTTGGAGCCACGTACCGGCGTGCGCTCCCGGATGCTGCGCACCGCGGGCGTGGGGCAGTGGTCCGAGGCCTGCTCGAGGCCGGCGTAGGGGGTGCCGGTCACGGCCTTGCAGGTGCCTGGCTCGTCACCGGTCACCTTGTCGCTGCGGCCGGTGCGGGTGCCGCTCACCACCTGGGCCCGGTTGGTGATGCTGAAGCCCACCTTGGGGGCTTCAGGCTGGGGCTTGGTGCCGCAGAAGCCGGCGTACTGCTGTGTTCCGATGTACTCATCGCCGGTGATCAGACGGCAGCTGCCCGGTTCATCGCCGGTCACCCGCTCGCTCCGGCCCACATGGGTTCCGGTGATACCTGTGCCGCGCAGGGTCTGGAGACTGGCCACCTTGGTGGGGGCCCGACCGGGGGCCGGCGGTTCGGCCCCGAGGTACTGGTCACCCGTGAGCTGGAGACCGGACCCCGGCTCGTCGCCGGTGACCCGCTCGGAGCGGCCCACCATCACACCGGACACGGGTTGGCCGCCCAGTGTCTGGCTGCGACCCACCTTGCGGGGGGCTGGGTTGGTGCCGCCGCAGTAGCTCGCCGACTGGTTGGCGGACACGTACTCGGTACCGGTGACGTTCTTGCAGGTACCGGGCTCATCCCCCGTCACCTTCTCGGAGCGTCCCACCTCATTGCCGGTGACCCGGTTGCCGTGGCTGGTGGCGGTGACACGCACCTTGGCGGGCTGGAGTTTGGGGGCTTCGCTCTGGCAGAAGGTCTGGAACACCTCGGCACCCAGATACTCCGTGCCGGTGATGGCGCGGCAGGTGGCGGCCTCGTTGCCCGTGGTCTTGGGCGAGCGGTTCGCCTGGGTGCCCGTCACCACCTGACCGGCACTGGTTTCACTGGTGCCCACCTTCCAGTGGGCATCGGCGGCTGCGGCCTGGCGGGCGCCATGGCGGTTCGGGCCGCTGGGGCGGCTGCAGCCGCTGCGGCTGGATCCGGCGCTGCCCACCTTGGCCTTGAGCTCCCGCACCTTCCGGGCGAGATCGCGGGTGCTGATGTCGGGATTGCCCTGACGCGCCACCGAGGCGGCCGTGGTGTTGGTGGGGGCGTTGGCGGACTTGCCGCGCTTGGAGAGGGCCTCACGGCGGGCCAGCACCAGCGACCGGCTGGGGTTGTGTTGAGCCTGCACCTTCCGATGGGTCGGACGCTGGCCTGCCTGGCTGCGGCCTGCGGCGCCGCGGGCGTCCCCAAGGCTGAGGCTGAGCGTGTCGCCCCGGCTGGCCCTGCGGCCTGCGGAAGGGGTTTCACGTTCACGGTCCTTGCAGCCGCAGGGCTTGTCGGAGCTGGCGGGGGTGGCGGCTGCCTCGCTGGAGCCGGTGCCCCGTGTGACCGCACGGCCCAGGTCGGTGCGGGTTCGGTCGCGGGAGGTGTCAGCCCGCTTGCCCTTCTGGGTGAGAGCTTCTCGGCGTGCCAGCACGAGCTCGCGGCTGCGGTTGATCACGCGCTTGGGCTCGCTGCGGTGATTCGGGGATGGGGCGCTGAGGCTCAGGCTGCTGCGGCTTCGCGACGCGGCGGCCGGGGGGCTGGCTGCGGCGGAGGCAGTGGTGGCTGAGGAAGCGGCGGCGGCGGTGGCGGTGGGCTCGCCAGCAGGGCGGCTCAGGCGCACATCAGCGGCGGTGCGCACCCGGCTCGGGCTCGAGATGAACCGGCCTGCGGCTTTCTTGCCGCCGTTGGTGAGAGCCCGGCGGCGCTCGAGTGCTGCTTCCCGGCTGGATGTGCTGGCCATGTCCGCCCGTCGTCGAAGGTCGCTGTGGTTAGGCCGCAGTTCCTGAGGCGATGCCGACAGATGACGTCTGTGGGCGTTCGTGATTCGGAGTGCCTGAAACCCTGGCTGTGAGCGGATTGGCTCACCGCCAGGGGGTCAGACCTGCGGGGGGAGGGGAGCGGTTCCGGAAGATTCAGGAACCGCCGGTGGTGATGATCCGAAAGGGCTCAGCGGCCCTCGAACACCACGAAGCAGGCACCCTGGCTCTGGGTGTAGGCGTCGTAGCCCACCAAGCGCACGTGGTGGTCGGGGTAGGCGCGGTGGCAGGCCTCGAGTTCGTTCACGATCACGCCGAGATCCTTCTCACCGAAGAAGGGCAGCTTCCAGTACGACCAGTAGGTCGCCATGGCGCGGCTGGGGTGCACGTGCTCGATCAGCGGGCTCCAGCCCTGGGCAATGATGTAGGCGATCTGGTCATAGATCTCGTCCTGGGTCATCGGCGGGAGGAAGCCGAAGGTCTCCAGGGTGGCGACTGTTTGGTAGTCACCCACGGTGCTCTTGAAGGGCATGGGGATCCTGAGATGGATGGGATGGATGAAGGCTGTTGCCGATCACGTGGGGAGGCAGGTGAGCCAAGGCCCTCCTGCCGATCCCCTCAGTGCACGATCACTGGACGTCGAGCTTGTCGACGGTGTCGAACTCGAACTTGATTTCCTTCCAGGTTTCGAGAGCGATCGCCAGCTCGGGGCTGTGCTTGGCGGCTTCCATCAGGATGTCGCGGCTCTCCTTCTCGATTTCACGGCCGGCGTTGCGGGCCTTGACGCAGGCCTCCAGGGCCACCCGGTTGGCGGCAGCACCAGCGGCCGAACCCCAGGGGTGACCGTGGGTACCACCACCGAACTGGAGCACCGAGTCGTCGCCGAAGATCGCCACCAGGGCCGGCATGTGCCACACGTGGATGCCGCCGGAGGCCACGGCGAACACGCCGGGCATCGAAGCCCAGTCCTGATCGAAGAAGTTGCCGCGGCTGCGGTCTTCGGGCACGAACGATTCACGCAGCTGGTCGATGAAACCGAGCGTGGTCTGGCGGTCGCCTTCCAGCTTGCCCACCACGGTGCCGGTGTGGAGCTGGTCACCACCGGAGAGGCGCAGGCACTTGGCCAGCACCCGGAAGTGGATGCCGTGCTTGGGATGGCGGTCGATCACCGCGTGCATGGCGCGGTGGATGTGGAGCAGCATGCCGTTCTTGCGGCACCACTTCGCCAGGCCGGTGTTGGCCGTGAAGCCACCGGTGATGTAGTCGTGCATGATGATCGGCTGGCCCAGTTCCTTGGCGAACTCGGCCCGCTCGTACATCTCCTCAGGAGTGGCGGCGGTGCAGTTGAGGTAGTGCCCCTTCTTCTCGCCGGTTTCTTCCTGAGCCAGCTGCACAGCTTCCGCCACGAATTCGAAGCGGTTCTGCCAGCGCTGGAAGGGCTGGGAGTTGATGTTCTCGTCGTCCTTGGTGAAGTCGAGACCACCACGCAGGCATTCGTAGACCACCCGGCCGTAGTTCTTGCCGCTCAGGCCGAGCTTCGGCTTGATGGTGCAGCCCAGCAGGGGACGGCCGTACTTGTTCATCCGGTCGCGCTCGACCTGGATGCCGTTCGGGGGACCCATGCAGGTCTTGATGAAGGCCAGCGGGAAGCGGATGTCTTCCAGGCGCAGGTGGCGCAGGGCCTTGAAGCCGAACACGTTGCCGACCAGGGAGGTCAGCACGTTGGTGACGGAACCCTCTTCAAACAGGTCGAGGGGGTAGGCGATGAAGGCGTAGAACGACTCCTTGTCGCCGGGCACGTCTTCGATGCGGTAGCAGCGGCCCTTGTAGAAATCGAGGTCGGTGAGGAGCTCGGACCACACGGTGGACCAGGTGCCGGTGGAAGATTCAGCGGCCACGGCGGCAGCCACTTCTTCCTTGGGCACACCTTCCTGGCCGGTGCACTTGAAGCAGGCCAGCAGGTCGGTGTCGAGGGGGACGTAGTCAGGAGTCCAATACGTGTCGCGGTACTCCTTGACCCCGGCGTCGTACTTCTTGCTCATGGAGATTCTCCGGTTGGGTCGGTAAGGGAAAGACGAGGGGAACGCCTCAGGCGCTCATCGGCCTCAGTCCTTGGAACCCACGAAACCGGCGCTGCCGCTCAGAGCAGGCTCCACTTCGCGGTGGGGGCGGGCAATGATGTGGGCGGCGACCAGGCCGTCACCGACCCGCTCGCAGGCGTCGGCACCAGCACGGACGGCAGCGTTGACAGCGCCGGTCTCGCCGCGCACCATCACCGTCACGTAGCCGCCGCCGACGAACTCGCGGGCGATCAGACGCACTTCGGCGGCCTTGGTCATGGCGTCCGCCGCTTCGATGGCGGGCACCAGACCGCGGGTTTCGATCATGCCGAGGGCGATGCCCATGGTTTCGTTAGCCATTACCTGCTCCTGGAGGAGGGGGTGGAATGTTCGGAGGTAACCATGCTCCGTCGCGAAACCCCCCGTCAAGCGATTGGGCCCGGCTGGGTCATCACCGTTTGCATCGTCGCTGATAAGCGAAGCTGATCAGAGCAACACATTTCGTTAGCTTTTGCTTGGCGTTCCAGTGCTGGCCGGCGTTTGGCCTGCTTGTCAGGGCTTGGTGATGCGGCTGCCCGGGTCGTGGAGGCCGTCCGCCGTTCTCCCTACCCTTGCCGCGGAACCGGCACCCCTGGAGTTTCTCCTGGGGGTGGAATGTTCAACCCGGCCGGTTCCACCCCTTTCGGTAGCCCCGATCGCCGACCCACTTCAACGTCGACCGAGCCCTCCCCTCGCCTGGGTGCCGCTGCCCGCAGACGGCGGTCCTCCGGATCGGGAACCCTGCTGCGACACAATGCCCGTCGCGAGCCCTGCCTGCCCTTGCCGACCCTGGTGATCGCCAGTGGCAACCCCCACAAGGTCGCCCAGATCGGCGCCATGCTCGACAGCCTCGCTCTCGAGGTGGTCAGCCAGCCCCGTGACCTGGCGGTCGAGGAGACGGGCAGCACCTACGCGGCCAATGCCCGGCTCAAGGCCGAGGCCGCAGCCCGACGCACCGGGCACTGGGCCCTGGCCGACGATTCCGGCATCGAGGTGGATGCCCTTGGCGGGGCTCCAGGTCTGTATTCGGCTCGGTACGCCCCCACCGACGCCCAGCGGATCCAGCGGCTGCTCCACGAACTCGGCGACAGCCTCTACCGCGGGGCCAGTTTCCGTTCGGCCATGGCCCTGGCGGATCCCTCCGGGCAGACCGTTCTGGAGTCCGAGGGGATCTGCCGCGGCCTGATCCTGCGGCGCCCCCAGGGGCACGGCGCCGGTTACGACGCAATCTTCTACGTGCGGGAGGCGGGCTGCTCCTACGCCGAAATGCCGGACCACCTCAAGAGCAAGCTGGGCAGCCGAGGCAAGGCGGCCCGCCAGCTCGCCCCCGAGCTCCTGGCCCTACTAGGTGTCGCCTGAAGAGTTCCCCTGGGGGCTTTTGCTTGCTTGAGACTCCCCTGAGCGCTTGCTTGGGGCTCCCGGGGCCCTTCCTGCCCCCGCCGGCCGCTGGGTTGGTGCCCCTTCTCAGCCCTTGGCCGACGCGTTGATGTGGTGGATGGCCCGCATGGCCGCCGCCGCCGCCTCCTCCACGTCCCCCTCCCGGCCCGCCAGGGTGAGGCGGCCAAAGGCTCCGACGGCCTTCACGTCGACCACGGTGATGTTGGAGGCCTTCTCGGCCTCGTTGGCGGCGATCAGCACGTAGCCCGCCGGTTCGGTCTCCAGGATGAACATGCTCATCCCGGCCTGGATCATCGAACCGCGCCGGTTCTGGCGGTTGATCAGCACCGCGTGGTCGGGCGTGATCGCTCGGATGATCTCCGTCCAGCTCACTTCGCAGCGGCTGCGCTGTTCGACGCTGCTGGCGATGGCCTCGAGCACCACATCACCGGAGTGGAGCACGTTGCTCTGGTCGCGGTGGTAGAGGGCCAGCGACCCGAAGGCCCGCTCCACGATCATCTGGCCGAGGCGCACGGTGCTCGCCTTGAGGGCGATGTCGGTCACCCGATGCACGGCCATGCCGGGGGAGACTTCCAGCCACAGGCAGGCGTCCCCGGGAATCGGCAGGAACCCCTGGCTCACCGTTCCCATGTAGGCGGCCAGCTGGGGCTGCAGGGAGTCGAGAAAGACGTAGGTGCGCAGCTCGATCGACTGCACGTGGCTGGACTGGCGTGCCAGCCGGGTGCCCTCACTGTCGGTGGTGATCACACAGCTCGCCCCGGAGCTGTCCGGATCCACCGCCGTGCCGGTGATCAGGCGTCCTGCGCCCGTGGCAATCCCATCCATGCGGGAGGTCCGCCGCTGCCGAAAGGCCCGATCGTCTGGATTGAGCGGGCTGGAGGGCATCAGGAGGGCAGAACTCCTCAGACGGTGGTGGAGGGAAGAGGGGTGGAGGGAGAGGACTGAAGGGGCCGGGCTGGGTTCGTCGGCAGGGCGGGCGGTTGCAGAACGCTTCCGGGCAACCGACGGCGTTGGGCTGGAGCTTGGGGCGCTTGAGCCAGCCGCTCGGGACCGGGGTGCGCCCTGTCGGCCACCTGGAGCCTCGGTGGGGCTGACTTTACCCTCACCGCCCCCTGGCAGGGCCGGGAGGCTGGCCTGCCAGGGGCTTGCCCGCCTCCCGGAAGCCGATACCGTCCGGGCACCGTTGATGCGACGTCCATGGCCCCCAAGAGCACGTCCTCCACAACCGCCTCCCCCGCAGCCTCTGCCAAAGCCTCGGCCGCAACCTCGGCCCAGGTCGATCAGGCCGATCCCAGCCCCCGGGGAGACCAGCCGCGTACGGCGATGGGCGACTGGATGGCGGCCGCCTCAGCTCAGGGGGTCAAGCCCGAGCAGGCCCTGGCCTTCATCGGCCTCGGGCTGATGCAGAAGATGGCGGCCTCGGGCCAGGACCTTCCCTGGATCTGGAACGAGGTTGAGGATGGTGGCAGCGCCGACCTCCCGGGCCTGCGTCAACGGCTCGAGCTGGTGCAGCTGGCCCTGGAGACGGGAGCACCGCTGAGCACCGCCGAGGTCACGGCCCTGCTCGGTGCCCGGCCGGGAGCCGCGGTGGTGGAGCGTGGCGGTCTGAGGGCCAGGCGGCTCAGCCGCAATGTGTGGAAGCTCAGCAGGGCCGACAGCGCGTCCAGCAGCTTCGGCGACGGTTTCCGCCGTCGTCTCTGATGGACCCTCTCTGAAGGAGCGTCTCTGATCGACTGTCTCTGATTCTCAGACGCTTTCTCAGACGCCGATCCGCGGCCCCGCATTCCGTCCAGCCGACGGGGCCTGGCTCAGGCCAGGCCCACCAGCTGCATGGAGTGCTCCCATACCTTGCGGGCGGTTTCGGGGTTGCTCGCCTTGTCGGAGAGCTCCTGGCTGAACTGTTTGCCCCCCCGCTTCTGGCGGTTGCCCCAGCTCCAGTGCACCCCGGACACGGCGAATTCGGGATCCGCCACCACCTGGGCCACCCGTTCGCCGGCCAGGGCCTGGGTCACGTAGCCCCCGGTGATGTTCTTCTGGAACCAGGGGAAGATCTTCTGGAAGAGCCTCGGCGTGTTGCGGAACAGGGGGGTGTCCGCCACACAGCCGGGATACAGCGAACTGAACACGATTCCGGTCTCCCTGTGCAGGCGCCGGTGCAGCTCCTGGGTGGTGATCATGTTGCAGAGCTTGCTGTCCTTATAGGCCTTGCCGGGCTTGAAGGGCTTGCCGCTCGCCATCGCGATCGGTGCCTGGAAGCCGGCTGCGAAGCCCGAGAGGTCGCCCAGATCGGCCGGGGCGGGAATCGGGATCTTGCCGCCCAGCTCCTTGGAATTGGCGGTGACGGTGCCGAGGATCACCACCCGGCGGGACGGGTGGCTCGAGCGCTGCAGATCCGGCAGCAGCAGCTGGATCAGCAGGAAGTGGCCCAGGTGGTTGGTCGCCATCGAGAGCTCGAAGCCCTGGGGCGAGCGCTCCGGTTGCTTGAGCCTCGGCTTGTACACCGCCGCATTGATGACCAGGGCATCGAGGGGCTGCGCCAGGGAGGAGACCAGGGTTTCCACGCCGACCCGGACGCTCTCCAGGTCACCGAGGTCGATCCGCAGGTGATGGAGTCGGCTGGCGTCGATGCCGAGGGTCTCGGCAGCGGCAGCGGCGCGCACCGGGTCCCGGTTGGCGGTCACCACGGTCCAGCCGCGCTCCACGAGGGCCTTGGTGGCGTTGAGCCCCACTCCGGAGGTGGTGCCGGTGATCAGGACCGTTCCTGGCGAAGCGGCATCGGCCATGGGGCTGGGCATCAGGGCAGGCGCCCCAACCTACGGAGCGGGGCCTCGATTGCTGGAGGCTGATCAGCGCTGCTCAACAGACGGAAACGGGACGCTTGGCGACGTTCCTGTCGGTTGCCACACCACCCTCAGGCGGTTGGGGGCGATCCACTGGTTCTGCTCGCGGAGCAGACGCTGCTCCCCTTCGACCGAGAACAGCTGGTCGAAGCGCTCGCGGGCCTTGCCGAGCTTGGCCTCCTCGATCTGGAGCACGGCCGCCAGCTCTCCCTGACGCTCCATGCGGTCCTGGTAGGCGATGGCGAGGCGGGTCAGGCTGACCCCGGCCACGATGGCCAGCCCGGTCTTGACGGTGAGGCCGATGACGCTGCAGATCAGCTCCCGCCGCTCCACGGAGAGGTTGGCGGCGGACCCGGTGACCAGCAGCGGTTCGCGCATCGGCGACGGCAGCGGAGCCGCTGTGCTGTCCGGCCTGGCCGCCTGGCTCGATGCGGGCCAGGGATGCCTGGATGGCTCCACCGGCCTTGCGGGGGGAGCCGGGGCCCGGGCGGGGCTGGGGGCGGCAGGGCGTCCCGTCACCGATCGGGACTGAGTGGCTGGCCGGGAGGGGATTGCCAACGGTGGAGGGGCTTGGTTGTTGATCGCTTCTAGCGGGCCGACGGCTGGCTGCCAAGGGCGGCGGGCCATCGGCCGGAATCCCGGCCCGGCGATCAGGCCTTGTAGAGGCTGAAGCAGAGACGCACGGCCAGCACGCCGGCGTGGGCGGCCACCACGAGAGCGATCAGCACCTGGGCCTGGCTGAGGGTCGAAACCATGGTGGAAGGTCCATGCACACAACGGCACCATTCTTTGCCGTGGCCTCGCTACGGTCCAGCCCCGCACGCCCTGCTGTCACAGCTCTTGATGCCCAACACCCCGCTGGCCGGCAACCCCAGTCCCGCTCCCGTGCTGGTGAGCTCCACGGCGATCGGCAGCCTGGATCTCTCCCCCCTGGCGGCCTGGGCGGCGCTGGCGCCGGAGCAGCTGCTGACGTTCACGGGCACGCTGGAGATCAGCCTGGACTGGCCGCGGGCCGATGACGATCCCCGGGAGCTCTCGGAGATTCCCGAGGTGCGGCTCTGGTGTCTGCGCGCCGACGCCGTCCTGCCCTGGCTTCCCCTGCTGATCGAACGCAGCACGGGCCAGCTCACCCGCCATGTCGCCATGCTTCTGCCCCATGGCTTCAGCCGTGGGGAGGGCATCCGTTTCGCCCCGGAGGCCCTCGAGCTCTGGATCACCCACCGGCTGTTCCTGCTGGACGACTGGGCCAGCAGCCGGCAGCTCAACTGCCGCCAGGGGTTGGTGCAGATGGCGGCTGTCCTGGGTCTGGAGGTCGATGCCGCCTTCTGGGATTCCCTCGGCCCCGGCGTGAGCCTCCCCCGCTAGAGCCCCGGCGACACCAGGCCGAAGGCCCGGCGACCGCTGTCGATCGCCAGGATCACGGTCAGGCCGCGCAGCATCCAGACCAGTCGCCCCTCCCCGACCCTGTTGAGGCGCCGGGCAGACCACTGGGCCGCCAGGGCCGCCGTGGCGCCGAGCGCCAGGCCGATCGGCCAGATGGCCCGTCCATCCGCCAGGAACGTCAGCGAGGCCATCGCCGCGGAGGTCAGCACGGCCAGGGTGCTGAACCGGATCGCCAGGTGCACGGCCACTCCGAGCCCCTGCACCAGCAGGGGCACCATGACCAGGCCGCCCCCGACCCCCAGCATGCCGCTGGCCAGTCCGGCGACGCCACCGACGCCACCCAGGGCCGCCCAGGAGGGTGCCGGGCCGGCCGGCAGGGCAGCGTCTCGGGGGCGGATCAGCAGGGCCAGCAGCGCGTACATCAGCGCCTGCAGCGTCAGCAGCAGCCAGCCCGGCAGGCTGAAGCCGATCCGGCTGCAGGCTGCCCCGGCCAGCCCCGCGCCCAGGGCGATGGCCAGCGCCCCCCTGCCGGGCAGGCTGCGGCTGCGCACATGGGCCCAGGTGCCGCCCAGGGTGGTGGGCACGATCGCCAGGGTGCTGGTGGCAAGCGCCTGGTGCGGCTCCAGTCCCATCAGCAGCAGCAGGGGCGAGAACACCAGCCCACCGCCGATCCCCAGCAGCCCCGAGAGGAGGCCGGCCACCAGCCCCAGGGGCAGGAAGGGCAGCAGCTCCAGCGGGGCAGGCATCAGGCTGGGGAGATGGCCAGCGCCCCAGCATCCCCCATCGCTCCGGCCCGCTGGCTGCCCACCTGCCGTCTCGGGGGGGGCTGGCAGATGGCGATCGACAGCTGGTTGCTGGATCAGGGCCGTCCGGCCTTCCGGCTGTACCGCTGGCAGCGGCCCACCCTCTCCCTGGGTCAGCATCAGCACGCCCTGCCGCCCCACTGGGGTGAGCTGGCCCGCGCCGGGGTGATCGATGTGGTGCGACGGCCCAGCGGCGGGCGGGCCGTGCTGCATGGCGGCGACCTCACCTATGCCCTGGTCTGGCCGACTCCGCCGGCCTCCCGGGTGGAGGCCTATGGGACAGCCTGCCGGTGGCTGCAGCAGGCCTTCGAGCGGCTGGGCCATCCGCTGAGCTTCGGGTCCCAGCGGGCCGTCCCCTCCAACCCCAGCTGCTTCGCCCTCAGCACCGCCGCCGATCTGGTGGAGAGCGACGGGGCCAAGCGCATCGGCAGCGCCCAGCTCTGGCGCCGGGGCCGTCTGCTCCAGCATGGCTCCATCCTGCTGGCCCCCTCGGCGGAGCTCTGGGAGAAGGTCTTCGGTGATCCTGCCCCGCGGTTGCGTCCTCTGCCGCTGGAGGGCCAGGACCTGGAAACCGAGCTCCTCGCCGCGGCCCGGAGGGCCCTGCCCTTTCCGCTGCAGGCTCAGCCGGAGCCGTTGCGGGCGGCGGAGCTGGCGGCGATCGCCGCAGGCCTGGACGCTCAGCGGCCCGGGTCCGGGCGGGCCGTCGCCACGCGGGGATGGGCTTCGCCCGCGGAGACCATGCCGCGGACCACCATCGGCAGGGCCAGTCCCAGCGGGTAGGTGTTCTGTCGCCGCGCCGCCTCGAGCAGGGGGGCCGGCAGCTTCAGGCCCAGCTTCTGGAGCACGGCCTCGCCCAGGTCGGGGCGCTCCAGGGTGCCGCTGGGCAGGCCTGCGGGGCTGAGCACCAGCAGGCGCACGTTCTGCCCGTCCTCCAGGAGCTGCACCGCCTGCCAGAGCGGCGCCGACTCGCTGATCGCCGGCAGGCTCGCCAGGGGCTGGAGATGGTCGCCGAGCCGATCGGTGTCCCAGCGCTGCACCGGGACCTGCTGGAGGGCCTGATCATCGATGACCCCCTTCCAGCGACCCCGATCGCAGACCAGCAGCCAGTCGGCCGCACCCACGGGACTCTCGTCGTTGAGGCGGATCCGGCTGATGTCCCGCAGGGTGGCGCTCGCTTCGAGCACCCGGAAGCGTCGGGCGGCCGCGTCCTTCACCTGCAGGGTGTTCAGGGCGTTCTGCAGGATCAGCACCTGCTGCTGATTGCGGACGGCCCCCAGGCCGAACCAACCCAGCAGCATCAGCCAGGCTCCCCCGATGCCCCCTCCCCGCAGCAGCAGGACCGCCCCCAGCCCTATGGCCAGGTAGGCCAGAAAGCGGCCGCAGCCATTCGCCACTTCGGTGCCTCGCCGCTGGCTGCCGCTGGCCTGCCACACCAGCGCCTTGACGATCAGGCCCCCGTCGAGGGGCAGCCCCGGCAGCAGATTGAACAGGGCCAGCACCATGTTCAGGGTGCCGAGCTCCGCCACCATCGCCCCGAGCCAGGGGGCCAGATGGGCGGCCGCATGGGTGCTGGCCAGCAGCCCCCCCCCGAGCAGCAGGCTGACGGCCGGACCAGCCGCGGCGACCATCAGGGCGCCGATCGCTGTGCTGCATTCCCGCTCGACGCTGGCCACACCCCCCAGCAGGAACAGCGTGATGCTGCGCACCTTCACCCCCTGGCTCAGGGCGACCAGGGAGTGTCCGAGCTCGTGCAGCAGGACGGACACGAACAGAAGCAGGGCCGTGGCCAGTCCCAGGGCCCAGATGGCCCCCTCCCCCAGCTCCCCCCCCTTGAGGCTGAGGGCGTAGTGCTGCTGGAAGGCGGCGGTGGCCACCAGCAGGATCACGAACCAGCTGGGATGGATGCGCAGGGGGATGCCGCGGATCTTCAGCAGCTGCCATCCCTCACCCACGTCGTCGCTCTCCCGGGCCGGCTGCGCACCGGCTGATGATGGAGCTGATCCTAGAAAGCCCCCTCTCCGCCCGCCCGGCATGGCCTCGTCGACCCAGCTCAAGATCTGCGGGTTGCGGAATCCTCAGCAGGCAGCTGCGGTGGCCCGGCTGGGGGTGGAGGCCATCGGTGTGATCGGCGTCCCCTCCTCCCCGCGCCATGTGCCTCCTGAGCTGCGCCCGGCGCTGTTCGAGGCGATCGCCGCCGTGGCCCCGCCGTGCGCCGGGGTCCTCGTGGTGGCGGATCCCGGTGATGACGACCTGCCGGCGTTGCGGCCTGAGCGGGGACATCGGGTGGTTCAGCTCCACGGTGGCGAGACGCCCGAGCGCTGCCGGGAGCTGCGTCAGCGCCTGGGCTGCACGGTGTGGAAGGCCCTGCGCATCCGCTCGCCCGACGACCTCAGCCGGGCCCAGCTCTACGGCGACCACGTGGATGCCCTGGTGCTCGATGCCTGGGTCCCCGATCAGCTGGGCGGCACCGGCCACCGCATTCCCCTCGAGTGGCTGGAGGGCTGGATCCCGCCGCGGCCCTGGTGGCTCGCCGGGGGCATGGCGCCGGAGCGGGTGGCCGAGGTGCTGGAGCGCGTCAGCCCCACGGGGCTCGACGCCTCGAGCGGCGTGGAGCGGGCCCCAGGGGACAAGGACCTGGCCCGGGTCGCCGCCCTGGTTGAGGCGGTGCGCGCGGCGGCGCGCGTCCAGGGCTGATCGCCTTGGCCAAGGCAGGATTGGCCGATCAGCTGACGCACCATGACTCCACGGGCTCGCTTCCTGCCTGCGCTGTTGACGGCCCTGGCTCTGGGGATGGCCGGCGCGAGCGCCAGGGCTCAGGATCTCGTCGGCTGCGCGCTGGTGGAGGGCCAGCTCTCCTGTGTGCCGGGGGTCAGTGCCGATCCCCAGGCCCAGATCCGCGCCCTGCGCCGGGAGATCTCCGGAACCCTTGAGCTCGAATCGGGCGTGCAGCAGACGATCGACGGCCTGGAGTCGCTCGTGGTGGAGGGTGAGCTGACGGAGGGATCCCTGCTCAGCGTCAGGGCGACCGGCACGCTGCTGGCCGCGTTGCCGCCCTCGGCGTTCCACTGGTATCGGCTCCTGCCGGGCTCCAGCCACTGGCTGCTGATCGCTGGGGCCTCAGGACCCTCCTACAACCTCCGCAGCGCGGATGTGGGCAGTCAGTTGATGGTGGTGGTCGCGACGGCGACTGGAGCGGGGACGGGCAGCCGCCGGCAGGTCAGCCCCCCTGTTGGACCGATCGGGCGATGAGGCCGGAGCGTCGGCTGCGTCAGATGCAGAGCGTTCAGATGCAGAGCGTCAGGTGGAGAGCAGGGCTTCCTGTTGCTTCACCAGTTCGAAGAATTCGGATTTCAGGCTTGGATCGTGGCGGAAGTCTCCTCGCACGATTGAGTTGACCATGCTGGTCTGGGGTTCTTTCACGCCGCGCCACTTCATGCAGTAGTGCTGAGCCTTGACGAGAATCGCCAGTCCCTGAGGCTTGCAGAGCCGCTCGATTTCGTCGGCCAGAATCATTACGGCCTCTTCCTGAATGTGGGGGCGGGAGAACACCCAGTCGGCCACCCTGGAGAACTTCGAAAGGCCGATCACCTGGTCCCCAGGCTTGATGCCGATCCAGCAGTTGCCAAGGATGGGAACCAGGTGGTGGGAGCAGGCGGAGCGCACGGAAATGGGCCCAACGGTGTAGATCTCGTCGAGCTTCTTGACGTTCGGAAAGCTGGCGATCTTCGGCTGATGGTGGTAGCGGCCCTTGAACACCTCATGCAGGTACATCCGGGCGACCCGCTCGGCCGTTTCCTCGGTGTTGTGGTCGTTGTCGATATCAATGACCAGGCTGCGCAGCAGCTCCCGCACCTTGCCCGCCACTTCGATCTCCAGCTGATCCAGCTCACCATCCAGCAGGTGCTCGGCGATGTTGTCGTTGGCGAGGAACGACACACCGGCCTTTTCGAGCCGGTCGCGGAGGCGCAGGCTCACCGGCAGGGGAGCTGCATCGGGGGCGGACCCGGCAGGACTGAAGCTGGAAGGAAGCGTGGAGGTCATGGAGAGGCTCAGAGCGCGCCGGCGGCCGGCATGAGAGTGAGATCTTCCACCACCTGGGTGGCGGGCTGTTGGGCCAGGTACAGCAGGGCTTCGGAGGCCCGCTCAGGGTCAAGCATGGCACGCCGGTCGAATGAACTGTGGACGGTTTCGCTGTCCCACAGTGGTGTATTCACCGCACCAAGAGTGAGCGTGCTGACCCGAATCCCGTGGCTGCGCTCTTCAGCGGCCAGGCATCGGCTCAGCGAGACCAGCGCGGCTTTGCTGACGCAGTAAGCCCCCCAGTCGGGGAACGCCTGGTGCGCCGCATGGCTGCTCACGTTGATGATGTGCCCCCCGCCGCGCCTGCGCAGCAGGGGCAGGACTGCCTGGCAGATCTGGAACACGGCTGTGAGATTCAGCTGCATCAGCTGCTGCCAGCGCTCCAGCGGCATCTCCGCCAGGGCGCCGGTGTAGGCCATGCCGGCATTGTTGATCACCACCTGCGGTTCCAGGCCCCGGGAGAGCAGGTCCTCGAGGGCAGGCCCGATCCCGGCGGGGGCGGTCAGGTCGAGCCCGGCCGTCTCCACCCGACGTTCACCAGTCCCCAGGTCGCTTGCCAGCTCCTCGAGGGCTGTGGAGGCCCTGGCGACCAGCAGGAGATCGAACCCTGCCTGGGCAAACCGTCGGGCCGCTGCTGCGCCGATGCCCCGCGAGGCTCCAGTGATCAGAACGGCAGGCAAACGGCGCAGTGCAGGAAACAGGCTGGAACGAGGTCCATTGTGAACCTTAAAGGTTCGTGGAGGGATCTGGGGCGCCCGGCTCCAGGAACTGCCCCATGCGGCGGAACTTGGCATAGCGCTGATCCTGCAGCTCCCGCTCGCTGAGCGGCGCCAGCTCCTGAAGCTGCTGCAGCAGGGCCGCCTTGAGCGCTTCGGCGGCCTGCAGCGGGGCCCAGTGGTTGCCGCCGGAGGGCTCGCGCAGCACCAGGTCGACGATGCCCAGCTTCAGCAGGTCGGCGCCGGTGATCTTGAGAGCCTCCGCCGCCACGGGACCCTTGGCCGCATCACGCCACAGGATCGAAGCGCAGGCCTCCGGCGATGCCACCGTGTAGACGCTGTGCTCAAACATCAGCAACCGATCGGCGACACCGATGCCGAGGGCACCACCGGATCCCCCTTCGCCGATCACGGTCGCCAGGATCGGGACCCGCAGACGGAACATCTCACGGAGATTGACGGCGATCGCCTCCCCCTGACCCTGCTCTTCGGCCAGCACCCCCGCGTAGGCCCCGGGGGTGTCGATGAAGCTGATGATCGGCAGCCGGAAGCGGTCGGCATGCTCCATCAAGCGCATGGCCTTGCGGTAACCGCCGGGGGAGGCCATTCCGAAGTTCCGGGCCACATTCTCCTTGGTGTCCCGCCCCTTCTGGTGACCGAGCATCACGACGTTGGTTTCACCGATGCGGCCGATCCCGCCCACCATGGCGCGATCATCGGAACCACGTCGATCCCCATGCAGTTCGATGAACTCGTCACTGATCAGCTGGATGTAATCCAGGGTGCTCGGGCGCTGGGGGTGACGGGCGACCTGAATCTTCTGGGCCGGCGTGAGGGACTCGAAGATTTCGGTGCGTCGACGCGTGGCAAGGCTTTCCAGCTGGAGCAGTTGCTGGCTCACATCCACTTCCGAGTCGCGCGCCAGCTGACGGATCTGCTCGATCTGGTCCTCCAGCTCGACCAGGGGCTTCTCAAAGTCCAGCAGGGCACGACGGGCCATGGGCGGCGGAGGGGCAGGGTGTAAGGGGGGAGAGGAGGATCAGGCCACCGCCATCGCGTGGGCCTGGGAGGTCGCCGGCTCCAGCCCGAGGGCCTGGAAGCCGTGGCGGCGTGAGGCCTCACCGATCTGATCCATCAGGGCCAGGGTGATGTTGTTGCGTCCCCAGCTGAAATTCGTGTGGATGTCCTCGAAGTCGAGGATCATCGCTTCGGCGAAACAGGCAAACATCTGGCGCTGGGGCTTGGCCATTTCCGCCACTTCCATCATCTGCCAGCCGATGTCCTGCCAGAACTCCACGATGCCGCCCTTCAGCACATGCACGCCGTCGGCCGCGGCCTTGCTGTCGAGGTTCTTGGGATAGCCGCCGTCAATCATCAGGCATGGCTTCCTCAGGGAGGCGGTGTCGATCTGGAGGCTCTGGGGCAGGCTGGCCACCCAGACCACCACATCCGCTTCGCGCAGGGCCTCGTCGAGGTCAAGAATCCGACCCTCCCCCAGGCTGGTCTGGAGATCCACCAGGGGCTGGGGGCGGCGGGCCACCAGCAGCAGTTCGCCAACGCCACGCCGCTGCATCCAGCGGCACACGGCGCTGCCGATGTCACCGCTGGCTCCCACCACGGCCACCCGGGCCTGGGCCAGGTCGATGCCCAGCTTCGGGGCGTTCTCCTCCACCTGCTGACAGACGACCCAGGCGGTGTGGGTGTTGCCGGTCGTGAAACGCTGCCAGTCCAGCTGCACGGCACTGACCCGCTCCTCGCGCAACAGGTTCATGTCCTCGAAGATGATCGAGGTGAAGCCCCCCAGGGCCGTGATGTCGATGCCGGACCGCTGGGCCAGTTCCATGGCCTTCAGCACCTTGCGCTTGGCCGTCTTGAAACGGCGGAGCATCTCGGGCACGAAGACCGAGTCGATGTAGGCCCCCTGGATGGTCTTGCCGGTGCGGCTGGTCACCTGCACCTTCTCCACCAACTGGGGCGGGGCGGCGCACCACATGTCCAGGTCCCCGTCGGCGTACTCGTCGTAGCCGAGGGAGCGGGCCTTGGCTCTGGCCTCCTCGAAGCTGGTGGAGTGACCGATCAGGCCGAACATGCGGAAACCCGGAGGATGTCGCGGACGCTACATCCTCCCACGGTTGGCTGGGGCGCCTGTCAGCCGACCAGAGCGGCCGCCGCCAGCTTGGCGATTTCGCGGCCCGTGAAGCCGATGTCTAGCAGGGCTTCCTGGTAGGAGCTGAGGAAATCGGCCATCAGATCTTCCTTGTCCATGTGCAGGACAGCGGCATCGTCGGCCACCTGCTCCAGCATCCGCCGCACCAGGGGGAGGTTCTCGCGGTTGGCCTGCTCCAGCTCTTCGCGCACGTTGTCCAGGTTGGCCTTGAGCCACTCCTGGCCATAGTTCAGATGGGTGTATTCGTCCTTGACCACGCCTTCGGTGATCTTGCGGGCGAAGGGATCCGCCACGGGGATGTAGATGTGGTAGGCCGAGATCGCAAACGCCTCGATCAGGATCGCCTGAATCAGCAGGCAGGTGGTCACCTTGCCTTCGGCCAGGGCCTTCTGGAAGTTGCCGTGGAGTGGGGAGAAGAACTCCTTGGCGAAGGGCATGTCGGCGGTCACCCCCAGATTGTTGGCACAGGCGGTGAAGCCCTTCATGTGCTTGAGCTCCATGCGGGCCAGCCTGGCGAGCTCGTCGGCCTGCTCGGGGATGAGGGTGCCGAGGGCGATGTAGTTGTCGTGGGCTTCCTGCTCGCCCTCGATCACGATGGCGTTGATGCGGCTGTAGGCATCCTTGTAGGTGGCGGCGCTGAAATCGGGAAGCGCCTCAGACCCGGCGGCGCCAGGGTTCGCGGCGGGTTCGGTGACAGCAGGGTTGGCCAGGGTCGCCATGGTTGCCGCAGCACAGGTCATGGGGCGACTGTAACCACCTTCACCGGTGCTCAGCCGCACCGTTCGGTGGCCAGTCGCTGACGAGCAGCGCCTCCAGCCGCCGGGTCCAGCCGTCCACCAGCCGCTCGAACAGCTGCTCTCCGAGCGTCGCTTCGGCGCCGCGGCTGTCGCCCACCACCCCCGAGCGGCTCAGGTCCTGGGTGAGCCAGGCGCAGGGGGCCTCCCGCTCCAGGCTCCAGCCGGTGGGAGGGAGAGGGCCATCCAGGCCATCCCGCGGCCGGTCGCTTCCCACCAGTTCCGGGGCCAGATGGAGCATCAGGCTGGTTTCCGCCAGTCCGGCGTGGAGTCCGTCACGTCGTTCGGGCTCGGGAAGCAGGTCGGCCAAACCCTCGGGTCCGCTCCAGAGAAAACAGGGCAGCACCCCCATCCGCGGGGCGGTGGCCCGCAGCTGGCGGGCTGCCGCCTGGAGCAGCGCGATCTGGCCGCCGTGGCCGTTGAGCAGCACCAGTCTCTGGAATCCGGCCTCCGCCAGCTGGCTGCCCAGGGTCATCACCAGGTCGATCAGCTGACCGGCCGTGATGCTCAGGGTGCCCGGAAATCCGTGGTGCTCCGGCGAGAAGCCCACCGCCTGCAGGGGCAGGCGCCAGATCGGCCGCTCGGAGGGCAGGCGGGCCAGCACGGCGTCGACCACCCGCTCGGCGAACAGGGCATCGGTGCCCAGCGGCAGCTGGGGACCGTGCTGCTCCACTGCCCCCCAGGGCCAGATCACGGTGCTGCCGGGGTGGGAGGCAGCCTCCTGAACCTGGGGCCATCGGAGGGCCATGAGGTGGTGCTGGCGCTCCATGGAAGGCGGCTGGGCGATGGAACCGATCCCTACAGTGTGCTGCTGTCAGCACCTCTGCAGATGGCCGGATCCGGCAAGCAACCGCCCGCCCCGTCGGCACGGCCGGTGCCCCCGGCCAGCCCGCGGCCCCCAGCCAGCCCGCGGCCCCAGGCCGGCCCATCCCCGCAGGCCGGCCCACCGCTGCGCAAGCCTCCGCAGGTGCTCATGATCAAGAAGGATGAGCCGGCAGCCCCCGTGACCGGCGAGATCCAGCCCGACACCTCCGCCCAGGTGGAAGCTCCCGTGGCTCCGGGCACGGCCGCCCCGCCGCCCCGCTCCCCGCAGCCGTCACCCCGGCGCACGGACGAGGAGCTCTTCGACATGGGGTCCCTGGAGGGCCTCACCATGGCGGACCTGCTCGGCCCGGACACCACCCGCAAACGTCAGCAGGGAACAGCCAGGCCAGCGGCGAGCCAGCCCACGCGCAGTGTCGATGAGTTCGATTTCGATGAGCAGGCCTTCCTGGCGGCCCTCGATGAGCAGGATTTCGTCGGCACCACCGGTGAGGTGGTCACCGGTGAGGTGGTCGGTGTGGAAAGTGATGGGGTTTACGTGGACATCGGGGGCAAGGCTCCGGGGTTCATGCCCAAGAAGGAGGCGGGCCTGGGGGTGATCACCAACCTCAAGGAGCGCTTCCCCCGCGGCACCCGCGTCGAGGTGCTCGTCACGCGGGAGCAGAACGCCGAGGGGATGGTGACCGTCAGTGCCCGCGCCCTGGCGCTGCGGCAGAGCTGGGAGAAGGTCCGCGGCATGGAGAAGGACGGCAAGGTGGTGCAGGTCAAGGTGAACGGCTTCAACCGCGGTGGCGTGACCTGTGATCTGGAGGGGTTGCGGGGCTTCATTCCCCGCTCCCAGCTTCAGGAGGGCGAGAACCATGAGGCCCTCGTCGGCAAGACCCTGGGCGTCACGTTCCTGGAGGTGAATCCCGAGACCCGTAAGCTCGTCCTCTCCGAGAAGAAGGCGGCCACGGCGGCCCGCTTCTCCGAACTGGAGGTGGGGCAGCTGGTGGAGGGCGTCGTCGCCTCGGTGAAGCCCTACGGATTCTTCGTCGATCTCGGGGGCATCAGCGGTCTGCTCCACCACAGCTGCGTGACCGGTGGTCAGCTGCGCGACCTGCGGGAAGCCTTCGGCCAGGGCGAGCGGGTCCGTGCTCTGATCACCGAACTCGATCCGGGCCGGGGCCGCATCGCCCTGAACACCGCCCTGCTGGAGGGCCAGCCTGGCGAACTGCTGGTCGCGAAGGAGAAGGTGATGGAGGAGGCCGAAGACCGGGCCAACCGCGCCCGCTCGGTGCTGCGTCAGCAGGAGCAGAACGCCGGATGACGGCTGCCCGCAGTGCCAAGGCCCAGGCCATCGGGCCCGACTGGGAACTCGATTACTACTCGCGCCCGATCCTCGAACCGGATGGCAAGAAGCGCTGGGAGCTGCTGATCTGCTCCACCCCCGCGGTGGGGGAGGATGGGAGCTCCCAGCAGGAGGGATTTCGCTGGGCCAAGGCCTGTCCTGCCGGCAGCGTCAATTCGCTCTGGTTGCGCGAGTCCCTGGAGGAGGCCCTGGCCGCCGCGGATGCCGAGGGATACGCGCCCCCGCGCCGGCTGCGCTGCTGGCGTGCCTCGATGCGCACCATGGTGCAGCGGGCGGCCGAGGGCCTGGGCCTGGAGCTGATCCCCAGCCGCCGCACCTACGCCCTGGTCGGTTGGTTGCAGCAGCGCGAGCGGGACGTCTACCCCCTGGAGGAGGGCTACATGGCCGGTCCCCTCGCTCCCCCGCCCCAGGCGGTCCGTCCGGTGCCCGTTCCCCTGCCGGAGGCGGCCCGGGGTGACAGCTGGGCCTGGGCCAGCCTGCCGGTCGCTGCCCTGGCCGGTGCCAGCGGCTGGGAGACCGGCTTCTCCGGGCTGGTCCCTGTCCCTGCGGTGGCCGATCCCGAGGCGTCCGTGCCGGGGCTGCGCCTGTTCAGTGCCAGCCGGGCCCTGGCCCTCGCCGGCTGGCTGGCCGGGCTCGAGCCTGTGCGCCTGGAGATCGTCGGCCCCCAACTCGTGCTGGAGGCTGGTCTGGAGGATCGCTGGCTGCTCGCCACCCTGCCGGAGGAGGAAGCCGAGGCTGCCCTGGAGGCCTTTCGGGCGGCTCGTGAGCGCGCCGGCGGTCTCCAGTTCATCGCCGTGCAGTCTCGTCAGAGCGATCAACGCTTCGAGGGGTTCTGGCTGCTGCGGGACCTGCCGGATGGCTGAGGCGGTTCCGGCCCCCTTCGACCGTCCCGACGTCGGCTTCAACGCCCTGCCGGGCTGGACCTGGGTTGGTTGTTACGGCGGCTACTACCTCCAGTGCGATCTGCTGGACGGGTTCGAGCATGGTTTCTTCACCCGCCAGTGGCAGGGCCGCGAGCCCGAGGTGCTCGCGGGCTACCTCAGTGCCGGGGTGAGCGTGCATCGCCTTCAGCAGGTCCATGGCGCGGATGTGCTGCCGGCTGGAGAGGCTGTGGTCGATCCCTGGCCTGCGGGTGATGGGCTGGTGAGCGACGATGGCGGCCAGAGCCTCTGGGTCTGCGGCGCCGACTGCACCCCGGTGCTGCTCGCCGACCCCCGCCGGGGTGCCGTGGCGGCATGCCATGCCGGCTGGCGGGGTGTGGCCGCCCGAATCCTGCCCGCCGCCATTGAGCGCCTGGAGGCTGCCGGCAGCCGCCGGACCGATCTGCTGGTGGCCCTTGGCCCTGCCGTCGCCGGGGAGCGCTACCAGGTCTGCCGTGAGGTCAGCCTCCAGGTGGGCGCCGCCCTGCACGCCACCCCGCCCCCGGAGTCTGGGCCGGAGTCCACCCTCGCCAGCCTGCGGGCCTGCGGTGCCCTTGCCGAGGATCCGCAACCGGGTCGGGACCGCCTCGACATCCGGGCGGCCAGCCGGCATCAACTCGAACGCTGTGGCATCCCGGCCGAACGGATCGCCGTCTGCCCCCTCTGCACCGTGGCTGAGCAGGAACTGTTCCACTCCTGGCGCCGTGACCAGGTCAGGGCCGTTCAGTGGAGCGGCATCGTCGCCCAGGCCTGAGCTGAGCTCAGCCGCGAGTTCCCCGCTCGCTGTGCAGAGTCCGCCGGTTGTCAAGCAGGAAAGCCACCCTGGCGACGGCGGTTTCGGGCTGTGTGAGCAGATCTGGATCAAGGATGAACAGGGGTAGAACGGCACGTTGCTGGCTTCCATACCCGAGCGCTGGATGATCGACGAGCCGAAGATCGCGACGAAACCAGACAACATGAAGCCTCATCAGTCGCGCTTCACCCTTGCGCAGAGTTCAGTCCGTCAGTCATAATGCAAGAAGTGCATAGTGAATCGCAATGCTCACGGGATCTGAACTTCTGAGCAAGGTCAAGGAGTTGGGTGATGTCAGCAAATCTGACCTTGTTCGCGCCTGCGGCTATGTCTCCCAGAAGAAGAGCGGTGATGAGCGCTTGAATTTCACGGCCTTCTACGAAGCTCTCCTGCAGGCCAAGGGCGTTGAATTCGGCGGTGCCCCGAAAGCTGGCAAGGGTGGGCGCAAGCTGAGCTTCTCGACCAAGGTGCAGTTCAACGGCAACCTCATGGTGGGCAAGGCCTACACCGCCATGCTGGACCTCAAGCCCGGGGATGAGTTCGAGATCAAGCTGGGTCGGAAGCAGATCCGCCTCGTGCCGCTGGGGGCTGAAGACGAAGAGGAATGAGCTCCCGCTTCTGATCGTCCCTGGGATCCAGGCCCTCCCCTGATGCTCAGCCCTTGCTGCAGGCACTGAGGGCCAGCGCCACCTGTTCGGCCACCTTGATGCCGTCGATCGCCGCCGACAGGATCCCGCCGGCGTAGCCGGCCCCCTCACCAGCCGGGTACAGCCCGGGGGTGTTGCGGCTGACCAGGGTCTCGCTGTGGCGGGGAAGGCGGACCGGGGATGAGGTGCGCGTCTCCACGCCCGTGAGCAGGGCCTCGTCCATCGCGAAACCGGGAATGCGCCGCTCGAAGGCGGGCAGCGCCTCCTGGAGCGCGGCGACCACATAGGAGGGAAGGCAGGTCCGCAGGTCCGCCGGCCGTACTCCGGGCTGGTAGGAGGGCGTGATGCTCGCCTGCCCCTCGGTTGCGCCCCCCGAGGCCGCCCCGGGGGGCGTCCGGCCGAGAAAGGCAGCCACCTGCTGGGCGGGTGCCTCGTAGGTGCCACCTCCCGCCACGAAGGCCCGCTGTTCCCAGTGGCGCTGGAAGGCGATTCCGGCCAGCGGATCGTCCCGATCCCGGCCGTAGGGGCGCAGGTCATCGAGGCTCACCGGCACCACCAGGCCGCTGTTGGCATTGCGCTCGTTGCGGGAGTGCTGGCTCATCCCGTTGGTGACCACACCCCCGGGCTCGGAGGCGGCTCCCACCACCAGGCCCCCCGGACACATGCAGAAGCTGTAGACGCTGCGCCCTTCCAGGCCGGGGCCCGCGCAGTGATGCACCAGCTTGTACTCGGCGGGGCCCAGGCGGGGATGGCCGGCGGCGGGGCCCCAGCGGGCCCGGTCGATCAGCGGTTGGGGATGCTCGATCCGCAGGCCGATGGCGAACGGCTTGGCCTCCAGGGCGACCCCTGCGGACTGCAGCATCGCGAAGGTGTCCCGTGCGCTGTGTCCGATCGCCAGCACCACGGCGCCGGCTTCCAGCGTCGTGCCGTCGGCCAGGTGCACGCCGCGCACCGCCCGGGAGGCCGGATCCAGTTCCAGCCCGTCCAGAAGACTCCCAAAGCGCACCTCACCGCCGAGCTCCTCGATCCGCCGGCGCAGGCCCCGCACCACGGTGGCCAGCTTGAAGGTGCCGATGTGGGGGCGGTGCAGGGTGAGAATCTCGGCATTGGCACCGGCCGCCACCAGCTCCTCGAGCACCTTGCGCACGTAGGCCTTGGGCTCGCTCACCTGGCTGTAGAGCTTCCCATCGGAGAACGTGCCGGCACCGCCCTCACCGAACTGGGCGTTGGACTCGGGGTTGAACGGCTGCTGACCTCGCCAGAAGCCGAAGGTGTCGGCGCTGCGGCGTCGCACGTCCTTGCCCCGTTCGAGCAGCAGGGGCCGAAACCCCATCTGGGCCAGCAGCAGGGCCGCGAAATAGCCGCAGGGTCCAGCTCCCACCACGATCGGCCGGGGAGGCTCTGCCCCCGTGGCGCTGTGCGGTGGTCCGTCCACGACATGGCGGTAGACCGTGTCGGGCGTCGGCCGCAGGTGGGGATCCCCGGCAAAACGGCGCAGCAACCGCTGTTCCCCGGCCGCATCGAGCTCGAGCACGAGATCGAGGCTGTACACCAGGGAAATCCGTGCGGCGCGCCGGGCGTCGACGCTGCGCTTGACCAGGCGGACTTCCCGGAGCTGCTCGGGAGGGATCCGCAGCCGCCGGCAGACAGCCGCGGCGAGGTCGGCCTCCTGATGATCGAGCGGCAGCTTCAGCTCGCTGAGGCGAAGCACGGTGCGGGGGTCTCGGATCCCCTGTTGTAGACCCCGGGGTTCCGGGGAGCCGCTGACGCACCCACCCAGCGGTGCCATGGTGGGAGTCCTGCCCGCCGTGCCAGGGCAAGACCAGCCAGGCCCGAGCGCCCTTCCATCCCCGAATCTCCTCCATGGGTCTTGCCCACTGCCCCCTCTGCATCGGTCTGGCACTCCTCTCCCTGGTGCGCGGCTGCGCGAACGCCGTGCAGCTCTGGCAGCTGCTGGTCCCCGCCCCGTCCGTCTCGCTGGGGCTGCAGGGCACCTAGCCTCGGGCGCGTTCCAAGCTCTGCCCTGCAGGCCTCCCCTCACCATGCCCCCGGGATTGCAGGCCACCTACTTCGGCGCCAACGGCTGGCTGCTCGAGTTCGACCGGGTGCGGGTGCTGGTGGATCCATGGCTGACCGGTGCCCTGGAGTTCCCGCCGGGCCCCTGGCTGTTCCGCGGCACGCTGCCTCAGGAGTGGCCCGTTCCTGCCGCCCTCGACCTGCTCCTGCTCACCCAGGGGCTGCCGGATCACTGCCATCCAGCCAGCCTGGCCCTGCTCGATCCTGATCTCCCCGTGGTCGGTTCGCTCGCCGCGGGCCAGCGGGCACGGCAGCTCGGCTTTCGCCACGTCACCGCCCTGCGTCCCGGGGAGCGCCATCGCCTGGGTGCCCTCGAGATCCTCGCCACGGCCGGTGCCCCCGTGCCCCAGGTGGAGAACGGCTACAGGCTGGCGCATCCGGCCGGCCGCCTCTACCTCGAACCCCATGGCTTCCTGGATCCGGACCTGCCTGCGGAGCCGGTGGATGCCGTGATCACCCCCGTGGTGGATCTTGGTCTTCCCCTGGCCGGCGCCTTCGTGCGGGGCCGTCAGGTGTTGCCGCACCTGCTGGAGCGCCTCAGTCCGGCCACGGTTCTGGCCAGCACCACCGGCGGGGATGTGCGGTTCGACGGCCTGCTGACCCGGGCGCTCTGGCAGCGGGGCAGCAGCAGCGAGGCCGCGGCCATGCTGGAGGCCCTCGCCGCCGGCGCCGCCAACCCCACCCGGTTGATCGATCCTGTGCCGGGGACCCCCTACCCGCTGTCCGGCCTGGCCTGAGCGGCCAGACCGGCACCAGGATGGGGCCATGAACGACCCGATCCGTGGCCTGCTGCAGTGGAGCAGCGATCCGCTGGTGCGCAAGCTGATCGCGGCCCTGGTGGCGCTGGCGGCCATCGCCCTGCTCAGCCGGCTCACCCAGGCCTCGCTCAACCGCTACCTGCGGGACTCAGACACGCGCTACTACGCGCGCAAGCTCGTGGCGCTGAGCGGGTATTTCCTCGCGGTGGTCTGCATCACCGTGATCTTCAAGGACCGGCTGGGCGGCCTCACGGTGGCGATCGGGGTGGCCGGTGCCGGCATCGCCTTCGCCCTGCAGGAGGTGATCGGCAGTGTGGCCGGCTGGATCGCCATTTCCTTCGGGGGCTTCTACCGCCCGGGCGATCGGGTGCAGCTGGGGGGGATCAAGGGCGATGTGATCGATATCGGCATCCTGCGCACCACCCTGATGGAACTGGGGGAATGGGTGGACTCCGACCTGTACACCGGCCGGATCGTGCGGATCGCCAACAGCTTCGTGTTCAAGGAGCCGGTGTTCAACTATTCCGGCGATTTCCCCTTCCTCTGGGATGAACTGCGCCTACCGGTGCAGTACGGCAGTGACCACCGCCGTTGCCGCCGCATTCTCGAGCGCGTCGGAGCCGAGGTGGCCACCGACACCCTCACCCAGGCGGTGCGCTCGGCCTGGCAGGAGATGGTGCGCAAGTACCTGCTGGAGAACGCCGGCATGGAGCCCCAGGTGACCCTGGCGCTCAATGACAACTGGATGGAGTACACGCTCCGCTACATGGTGGACGTCAAGAAGCGGCGCTCCACCAAGGACCTGATCTTCACCCGGATCCTGGAGGAGTTCGAGCAGGCCGGTGATGCCGTGCGCATCGGCTCCACCACGCTGGAGCTGGTGCAGGCCCCGCCCCTGGAGGTGCACCTCAGCCCCGACCGGAGCGCCGGGGTCGGCGAGCCTGGTTAGCGTCAGCTCAAGGCCGCTCAAGCGGGCGGCGGGCCCATCTCCTGTTCGATCGCCGCCACGGCGATGCGGGTGTTCAGGACCGCATCGGGGTTGAGGCTGATCGAATCGATGCCCTCGGCCACCAGGAATTCGGCGAATTCGGGGTGGTCACTGGGGGCCTGACCACAGATTCCCACCTTCCGCCCGCAGCGTCGGGCGGTGCGGATGGCCATTCGGATCATCGCCTTGACACTGTCATCCCGTTCATCAAAGAGTTCCGCGACGAGGGCGGAATCCCGGTCCAGCCCCAGGGTGAGCTGGGTGAGGTCGTTCGAGCCGATCGAGAAACCGTCGAACCGCGCGGCGAAGGCCTCGGCATTGATCACGTTGCTGGGCAGTTCGCACATCACATAGACCTGCAGGCCGTTCTCGCCCCGCACCAGTCCATGGCGGGCCATCTCGGCCAGCACCCGATCGCCCTCCTCCGGGGTGCGGCAGAAGGGCACCATCGGGATCAGGTTGGTGAGGCCCATGCGCTGCCGCGCCTGCAGCAGGGCTTCGCATTCCAGCCCGAACGCCTCGCGAAACGCCGGGGCGTAGTAGCGGGAGGCCCCCCGCCAGCCGAGCATCGGGTTTTCCTCGGCCGGTTCGAAACCCCTGCCACCCAGAAGCTTGGCGTATTCGTTGCTCTTGAAGTCGGAGAAGCGCAGGATGACGGGCCGCGGATGGAAGGCGGCCGCCAGCCGCCCCATGCCCTGGGCGAGCAGGTCCACGTAGTAGTCCCGGGGACGGGGGTAGCCGGCGGTGAGTTCGGCGATGGCCTGGCGTTCGCCTGGATCGCTGACGCGCTCGGGCTCCAGCAGCGCCAGGGGATGGACCCGGATGTGGTTGGCGATGATGAATTCCAGACGGGCCAGGCCCACCCCATCGCAGGGAATCGCGGCCAGCTTGAAGGCTTCCTCCGGATTGCCCACATTCATCAGGATGCGGGTCCGGGTGGGGGGCAGATCATCCAGTTCCCGCTCCTCCACCCGGAAGGGCAGGGCGCCGCGGTAGACCCGACCCACGTCCCCCTCGCAGCAGCTGGCGGTGATCGCCTCCCCATCGGCGATGCGGCTGGTGCCATCGCCGGTGCCGACGATGGCGGTGATCCCCATCTCGCGGGCGATGATCGCCGCGTGGCAGGTGCGGCCGCCCTGGTTGGTGATCACCCCGCTGGCGAGCTTGAGGATCGGCTCCCAGTCGGGATCGGTTCGCTCCGTCACCAGGAGGTCGCCGGGCGAGAAGCGCTGGATCTCGCCGGGATCCCGGATGATCCGGGCCCGGCCACTGCTCACCGAGGCCCCGATGGCGCGGCCCTGGCAGACGAGCTCCGCGTCATGGGGCTCCAGGTGCCAGCTGCGCAGCACGGAGGCCGAGCGGCGGGACTCCACGGTCTCCGGCCTGGCCTGGAGGATGAACAGCTCGCCGGTGGTGCCGTCCTTGGCCCACTCGATGTCCATCGGAGTGGGAACGCCCCGCCGGGCGCTGTAGTGTCGCTCGATCGTGCAGGCCCACCGGGCCAGCTGCAGGGCCTCGGCGTCGGTGATGGCGTAGCGGCGCCGTTCGGCCTCCGGCACCGGCACGTTGCAGGTGGCGGTGTTGCCCGGTTCACCCCCGCCGTCAGCGGTCGGCAGCGCATCGGCGTAGACCATGCGGATCGCCTTGCTGCCGAGGCGGCGATGCACGATCGGCTCGAAGCCCTGCTCCAGGGTGGGTTTGAAGATGAGGTACTCATCCGGGTTCACCGCGCCCTGCACCACGTTCTCGCCGAGGCCGTAGGCGGCCGTGAGCAGCACCGCGTCGCGGAAGCCGGTTTCGGTGTCGATGCTGAACATCACCCCGGAGGCCGCCAGGTCGGAGCGCACCATGCGCTGCACGCCGATCGAGAGCGCCACCTCGAAGTGGTCGAAGCCGTTGATCTGCCGGTAGGAGATGGCCCGGTCGGTGAACAGGGAGGCGAAGCAGCGGCGGCAGGCGGCCAGCAGGGCGGCCTCCCCATGCACATTCAGGTAGGTCTCCTGCTGGCCGGCGAAGGAGGCGTCGGGCAGGTCCTCGGCCGTGGCGCTGGAGCGCACGGCGACGGCGACGGCCCGCTCCCCCTGGGGCGGCGCCAGGCCGCGGTAGGACTCCAGCAGCACCTCCTGCAGGTCCAGGGGCAGCGGAGCACCCAGCAGGAGCGAACGGGCCGCGGCACCGGCGGCCTGCAGGGCGGCCAGATCCCGACCATCCAGCCCGTCCAGGATGGCGTGGAGGCGAGGCTGCAGCCCGTTGGCGTCGATGAAGTGGCGGTAGGCGGCTGCGGTGGTGGCAAAGCCGCCCGGCACGCACACCCCCTGGCCGCTGAGTTGGCGGATCATCTCCCCCAGGGAGGCGTTCTTCCCCCCCACCTGGGCCACGGCGTCGATGCCCACCTGCTCCAGCGGGACCACGAGCGTTTCTGCTGGGGGCATCGGTTCGACGCGTCTGCCCAGAATCTGGCGCCGATGGACAGTCTGCGCTCCGACTGTGAATGGCTCGAAAGACTGGGTGAGGCAGAACTTCGGTGGCACAGTGGTCCAACCCCTCAGCCTGCCCCTTGGTTTTGGTGTCCCGTTTCCTCCAGGTCCGGATCGCGGCTTCCGGCCATGCCCTCTTCGCGGCTGCGGCGTCGGCCACCTCGGCCGTTGCCCTCGGCGTGGCATCGCTGACCGTCCCTGCCGCCCCGGTGTTCGCCCAGGCCGCCCCCGCCGCCGCCAAGCCGGCGTCGATGGAGCTGATGAACGACCTCTCCCTGGCCGCCGCCGTGAACGTCTGCGAACTGGTCGTGGAGTCGAAGCTGCCGGTCGAGAAGGCCGTGCTCTCCACTGCCAAGTCGATCACCTACGTCATCACCAGCCGCTACGGCAGCCAGGTGGCGAGTGCCGGCAAGCTGCAGCCCGAGCAGATCGCCAATGGCACCATCATCCAGATCGTCGGTCGGGTGCGGCAGGGCTGCTATCCCAAGCTGGCAGGGGCTGACAAGAAATTCGTCGACGACGTCCTCTCCGAATACTCCAAGGCCGTCAACAAGAAGTGAACATGCCGTGAAACGGGGTCCCATCGGGCAGCGCTCTCCACGGGGAAGGGCCGCCCGGAGAGCCTGATCACTCCAGCCAGCTCAGCCCGACCCGATCAGCCCACCGCTTCGCCGCCTCCATTCACGGGCTGCGTTAAGGGGCTGGGTCGACGGGATGCGCACACCGGCTGGCGGGCTGAGCTCCCGACCCCCTCCCTGCTGGTGGCCAGGGACCTTCAGTCTGGCGGCCAGGGAGCTTCAGTCGTTACCGGTGGACGCCGAGTTCTCGCGGTCCGCCCCGGTTCGAGCTGAGCCGGCGGGTGTGCGGTCGGGCTCAGCCTCCGGCAGCAGCTGGGCGAGCAGGCCGGCCCCCATCAGCAGACTGCCCAGCCCGAGGGCGAGCGGGCGGTTCGTGGCGGCTGGCCCATCCAGCCAGGCGGCGGCCGCCAGAAAAGCTCCCCCCAGCAGCAGGCTCGGCACCAGCACGATGCCCCTGGCGGTGCGATTCAGGCTCATGCCGCCTCCTGGGGGCAGCGGGCCGGCCCAGGGGCCAGGGGATGGGCGAGCCCGGCAGCGATCAGCCCATCCCCGAGCTCCAGCTCCCCGCGGCCGGCGGCAGCCCTGCCCAGACGGCTGACCCTGGCCAGCAGCACCCCATCGGCCTGGCCCACGGGACGCAGGTTGATCCGGCTGCGTCGTGGCAGCGCCTCCCGCAGCCAGGCGTTGGCCGCGGCCTGGTCTGCCGGATCGATCCCGATGCAGGCCAGGGCCACGGTGTAGCTCCTGTTGCCATCGCCCACCTGGAGCAGCCCATCCCCGCGCACCTGCAGGAGTTCGGCTGCCGTGGCAGGGCCGGCCCAGCTGAGCCCGCCGACCAGCAGGGCCAGCAGCAGGCTCAGAGCTTGGCGCCGCAGCTGGGGCAGAAGAGATGGGCGCTGGCCGTGCTGGTGCCGCAGCTGTTGCATTGACGGGTGGTGTCGATGGCGAGTTCGGGGTGGGTGGGCAGGCCCACCATCTGGGCATTGCTGGCACCGGGAGGCACCATCGGGTAACAGTTCTCGTTGCGCCGCACCTTCACATCGATGAAGGCCGGTCCAGGATGATCGAGGGCCTCGCGCAACTGCTGGCGCAGGGTGGCCCGCTCGGTGATCAGCACCCCCCGCACACCGAAGGCTTCGGCGAGGGCCTCGAAGTTCGGCATGCCACCGGTCATCTCGGAGGCCGAATAGCGCTCTTCGTAGAAACTCTCCTGCCACTGGCGCACCATGCCCTGCCAGCCGTTGTTGAGCACCACCACCTTCACCGGCAGGTCGTACTGGGCGAGGGTGCCCAGCTCCTGGATGTTCATCAGGATCGAGGCATCGCCGGCCACGCAGATCACCTGGGCGTCCGGGAAGGCCGTCTGCACCCCCATGGCGGCCGGCATGCCGTAGCCCATCGTGCCCAGGCCAGCACTGCTGATCCAGTGGCGGGGAGCGTTGTGGAGGTACTGGGCCGCCCACATCTGATGCTGGCCGACATCGGTGGTGATGTAGGCCTGCGGAGCCAGCTCCTGCAGCGCGATCACCACCTCCTGGGGTGCGATCTCGCCCTCCGGGCTGGGCGTCATCAGCGGGTAATGGCGTTTCCAGCTGGAGATCCGATCCAGCCAGGCATCGGTGCGGCCCTGGGAATCCTCTCCCTCGGATCCGGCCAGCAGGGCATCGAGGGCCTGGCGCACATCGGCCACCACGGCCACATCGGGCACCCGGGTCTTGCCCACCTCGGCGGCGTCGATGTCGATGTGGATCACCTGGGCCCGGGGTGCGAAGCCGTCCAGGCGGCCGGTGACCCGGTCATCGAAGCGGGCGCCGGTGGCGATCAGCAGATCGCATTCGGTGACGGCGAAGTTGGCGTAGGCGGTGCCGTGCATGCCGAGCATGCCGACGGCGAGGGAGTGGGTTTCGTCGAAGGCCCCCTTGCCCATCAGGGTGGTGGTGACCGGCAGGCGGAAGCGCTCCGCCAGCCGGTGCACCTGGGCGTGGGCGTTGCTGCTGATCGCGCCGCCACCCACGTAGAGCAGGGGACGGCGGGCCTGACGGATCAGTTCCAGGGCCTGGCGGATCCGCTCCGGGTTGGCCTGGGGGGGAAGCCGGAAGCCGGCCGGAACGGTGCTGCCGGGCTCCACCGGCACGTAGTCGAACTGCTCGGTGCCCACGTCCTTGGGCACGTCGATCAGCACCGGGCCGGGCCGTCCGCTGGCGGCGATCAGGAAGGCCTCCGCCACGATCCGGCCGATGTCCCTTGGATCGCGCACCACCCAGGAGTGCTTCACGATCGGCAGGGTGATGCCGAAGATGTCGGTTTCCTGGAAGGCATCGGTGCCGATCGCCGCCCGGGGCACCTGGCCGGTGATCACCACCATCGGCACGGAATCCATGTGGGCCGTGGCGATGCCGGTCACCAGGTTGGTGGCGCCGGGGCCGGACGTGCCGAAACAGACGCCCACCTTGCCGGTGGCGCGGGCGTAGGCGTCGGCGGCGTGGGTGCCGCCCTGCTCGTGGCGCACGAGGATGTGCTTCATCCAGCCCCGGCTTTCCGCCTTGTGGAGCTCGTCGTAGATGGGGAGGATGGCTCCGCCGGGATAGCCGAAGATGTGCTCCACACCGTGGCGGTGGAGGGCATCCATCAGGGCGTAGCCGCCACTCACCCGCTGCGACTCGGCGCTGTGCCGCTGAGCCGGCTCGGGAGAGGCGGCCTGGGATGCCACGGCCGGCTCGGAGGCCGCACGATCAGTGGTGGCGCTCCCGGCACCCGAGGGGTGGGAGGCGGTGCTCGCGGACCCGGCCGCAGGAGTGAGGGGCGTAAGCGTCACGGCTGCAGCGGGCCAACCACTCTGGCCATCTAACGGACTACGGCAACCCTAGGCCTTGGTGCCGCTTTTGGGGATCGGCGAGCCCGCGCCATCGCCCGCAGCACCTTGGCGGGATCGATCCAGTGGCCACCGTGGCGCAGGCCCCAGTGGAGATGGGGACCTGTCGTGCTGCCGCTCATGCCCACATGGCCGATGACCTGGCCGGTGCGCACCCCGATACCCGTGGCCAGACGGACGGAGCCGCTCTGGTACACGTCCCCGACCGCCCGGCCGGAGAGATGGCAGTAGATGTGCTCATACCCGCCGGAGCGGATCACCAGCCCGACGCCGCAGCCACCATCGTTGATGACCTCCTGAACCACGCCGGCCCACCAGCTGCGGATCGGCGACCCCATCGGTGCGGCGATGTCCAGGCCGTAGTGGGGGCGCCGATCCCCGGCCAGGGGATGGACCCGCATGCCGAAGGCGCTGGTGTAGCCGGCGAACTGGGCAACCGGGAAGGCACCGAGCCTCCAGGGGTTGGCGCTCGCCGCTCGCGGGGGGGCCAGCAGGGTGCCCAGCAGCAGGGCCGAGGCCAGGGCGAGCCACCGGTGCACGCGTCTGGCTGCCCGCCGCTGGGGTTCAGAGCAGTCCCAGGGCATGGAGCGGTCCCCGTCCACTGAGCAGTTCCAGCAGGAAAGCGGAAAAGCCCACCATCGCCAAGCGGCCGTTCCACACTTCCGAGCTGTTGTTCCATCCCCAGGCCCACTTGTCCTGGGGGTAGAGCTTGACCTTGGTGGAGAGGGCGGCGGCCTGGTCGAGGTTGACCTCCGGGCCCTCGAGGGCGTGCTGGACGAGATCGGCCAGACCGCTGATGAAGGTGGGGGTGGTGTCGAGGGCCGGCACGCGGCGGAAGTTGGTGATGCCGGACTCGGTGGCGATCTCCCGGTACTCGATGTCGATTTCCTCGAGCGTCTCGATGTGTTCGCTCACGAAGCTGATCGGCACGACCACCAGATCCTTCACACCCTGGCCGCCGAGCTCGTGGAGGGCGTCGTCGGTGTAGGGCTTCAGCCATTCGACCGGGCCGACCCTGCTCTGGTAGGCCAGGGTGAACGGATTGCGATGGCCCAGGTCGCGTTCCAGCCTCTCCATGATCAGCTGCGCGCAGGCCTCGATCTCCTGCTGGTAGGGATCGCCGGCTTCCTCCACATAGCTCTTGGGCACCCCGTGGGCACTGAAGAACACATGGGCGGTGGCGGGCTCGGGACAGGCCTGGATTTCGCGGGCAATCAGCTCGGCCATGGCGCCGATGTAGCCGGGGTCGTCGTAGTAGCTGCGGATGCAGCGGATCGGCAGGTGCGCGAAGCCGGGATCGGTCTGGCGCAGACGCTGGAGTTCGCGGAAGCTCGAGCCGCTGGTGCTGATCGAGAAGTGGGGGTAGAGAGGAAGCACCACCACCTCCTCGATGCCATCGGCCTTGATGTCGGCGACTGCCGACTCGGTGAAGGGGTGCCAGTAGCGCATGGCCACGTAGCTGGTGGCCTCGATGCCCCGTTGGCGGAGGGTGCTCTGCAGTTCCCTGGCCTGCTGTTCGGTGATGCGGCGCAGCGGTGAGCCCCCGCCGATCGAGCGGTAGGCCTCCTGGGACTTCCCGGCCCGGAGGCTGCTGATCAACCACGCCAGCGGCTTCTGGAGGGCGGGGTTGGGCAGACGGATGATCTCCGGATCGGAAAACAGGTTGTACAGGAACGGCCCGACGTCCTGGATCCGCTCGGGGCCCCCGAGGTTCAGCAACAGCACGCCAACCTTGGCCATGCCCCGAGTCCCGTCCGGCGTACAGGCGGTGAGCGTAACGCTGCCGCCGGGCTCTGGCGGTGTGCGGCGGCGATCGATAGGGTCTGGCGCAGTCGGTCGCCCGGCCATTTCTCCCCCTGCCGCCACGCTGGATGGTGCCTCCGCCCCTGCGGAGGCTGTCACGGCTGCTGCGGACGCGGCCTCTGTCCCGTCCGGCGGACGCGTGGACCGGCTGATCGCCGACCACAATGCCCGGCTGGCCATCGCAGGCATCCGTCTGCGACTGGAGCGTCGCGGTGGCCGGCTCGGGCTGCGCGGCCCCCTGCCCTGCCGGCAGGGAACGGCGCGGCGCCCGGTGCAGCGCATCAGCCTGGCCCTGCCGGCCAACGAGGCCGGGGTGTGGGAGGCGCTCGGGCGGTTGCGGGAGGTTCAGCGCCAGCTCGAGCTCGATGGCTTCGACTGGCGCCACTGGAGCAGTCCATCGTCTGCGGCGCCGCTGCCGGATCGGCCCGCTCCCGGTCCCGGCAGCGGTGAGCGCAGGGCCGCCCCGCTGCAGAGCTTCGAGGACGCCTTCTTCGCCGATCCCCGTCGTCGCCGCAACCCCGCCGGGGCGCGCAGCACCTGGACCGCCGCCTACCGCCCCTATCTGCGGCGCCTGGAACAGCAGGGGGCGGCCCTGGGGGTGCCGGTCGGCCAGGAGCTGCTGCGGCGCACCCTGGAGAGCTACGAGCCCGGCAGCCGCAGCCGGCTGCAGTGCGGCACCGCCCTGGCGGCCCTGGCCCGCCACCTGCAGCTGGAGCTCCCCGCGGACTGGGGGGACCATGCCGGCGGCTACGGCCTGCACACCGCCCGCTTCCGCCAGCTCCCCAGCGACGAGCTGATCCTGCGGCTGGTGGAGCAGGTGCCCAATCCCGCCTGGCGGCTGGCCTATGGCCTGATGGCCACCTACGGCCTGCGCAACCATGAAATCTTCTTCACGGATCTCACGGCCCTGGCTCCCGGGGGGGATCGCGTGATCCGGGTGCTGCCCACCAGCAAGACCGGTGAGCACCAGGTGTGGCCCTTCCAGCCGGACTGGGTCGACCGTTTCGGGCTTGAACGGCTGGGGATGGGCGGTCATGGGGCCGTCCTGGCTGCCCTGCCGCCGGTGTGCACGGATCTGCGCCGCACCACCCTCCAGCAGGTCGGCCGCCGCGTGGCCGAGCAGTTCCGCCGCTACGGGCTGCCGATCACCCCCTACGACCTCCGCCATGCCTGGGCTGTGCGCACCATCCACATCGGACTGCCCGACACCGTGGCGGCGCGGATGATGGGCCACTCCGTGGCGATTCACACCCGCACCTACCACCACTGGATCACCCGCCGCGATCAGCAGCAGGCCGTCGATGCGGCCCTCTCCCGCCACGGCCGCAGCGCCCAGGCCGCCTGAGGGGGCGGACGGTTGGCCAGAGTGGGGGATCCGCCCTGTCAGGACCGACCTGCCGTGAGCTTCCTGTGATGACCACACCCACGACCGAGGCCATGACTGAGGCCATCACTGAGGCCTCGACTCAGGCCATGAGCGAGGCCGGCTCGGACTCGCCCCTGGATCAGATCGCCCAGGAGCTCGGCCCGGGAGGTGATCTGGCTCCGGAACGCGATCAGGAGGCCTACCGGCGGCGCATGGCCCGACGCCAGGAGGTGCAGCGCCAGCGGGTGGCCGAACGGAACCTCGAGAAGGGTCTGGTGCTCGTCTTCACCGGCGAGGGCAAGGGCAAGACCACGGCGGCCCTGGGCCTGGTGCTGCGCACCCTCGGCCACGGGGAACGGGTGGCCGTGGTGCAGTTCATCAAGGGGGGCTGGCAACCCGGTGAGGCCCGGGCCCTGGAGCTGTTCGGCGAGGCACTCCACTGGCATGCCCTCGGGGAGGGCTTCACCTGGGAGACCCAGGACCGGGATCGGGACCGCCAGCTGGTGCAGCAGGCCTGGGAACGCTCACGGCAGTACCTGGCGGATCCTGGTCGCCGCCTCGTGGTGCTGGATGAGGTGAACGTGGCGCTGAAGCTCGGCTACCTGGCGGTGGAGCAGGTGCTGGAGGGTCTGGCCCTGCGTCCGCCCCTGACCCATGTGGCCCTGACGGGCCGGGGCGCACCCGCGTCCCTTCTGGAACGGGCGGATCTGGTGACCGAGATGAAGCTGCTGCGCCATCCCTTCCGCGAGCAGGGCGTGAAGGCCCAGCCCGGAATCGAATACTGAGCAGGCGGGCTCAGCCCTTCCCGGGCCCCAGGTCCTCCTGAAGCAGGCCGAGGCCACTGATCAGCACGGACAGCCCACTGACGAGCAGGGCCCGATGCACGGCGGGCTCTCTCCAGATTCCCTGCTCGCCGCTGGCCCGCTCCAGGGCGGAGAGCGTGAGGCTGGCCATCACCCGGCACGACCGCACGCTGGGTGGCAGGGGTTCGGGGGCCATGGACGCTCCGCTTTGGGCTAATCAAGCGCCCGGGCCGCGGCACGGCAAGGCGCTGGTGCGCCCACGGCGACATGGGCCCCCCGCTGAATGGCCCACACCCACACCGAAGGGCCCCACGCTGAGATGGCAGCAAGCAGCCATTGCTGAGCCAATGCCGACCCATTCCTGAGCCATTGCTACGGTGCGGCAAATCCGTGGCGGCAATGGGTTATCAGCGCGTGCTCCTCAAGCTCAGCGGCGAGGCGCTGATGGGTGAGCAGGGCTACGGCATCGATCCGGCCATCGTCCAGGCGATCGCCTCGGATGTGGCGGCCTGCGTCGCCGACGGCACCCAGCTGGCGATCGTCGTCGGGGGCGGCAACATCTTCCGGGGCCTGAAGGGCAGCGCCGCCGGGATGGACCGGGCCACGGCCGACTACGTCGGCATGCTCGCAACGGTGATGAATGCGATCACGCTCCAGGATGGACTCGAGCGGGCGGGGGTGCCCACCCGGGTGCAGAGCGCCATCTCCATGCAGGAGGTGGCCGAGCCCTACATCCGCCGCAAGGCCATCCGCCACATGGAGAAGGGACGGGTGGTGATCTTCGCGGCCGGCACCGGCAACCCCTTCTTCACCACCGACACCACCGCGGCGCTGCGGGCCGCCGAGATCGGTGCCGATGTGGTCTTCAAGGCCACCAAGGTCGATGGCGTCTACGACAAGGATCCCGCCAAGCATCCCGATGCCCGGCGCTACGAGAGCCTCTCGTTCCTCGAGGTGCTCAGCAGCGAACTGGAGGTGATGGACGGCGCCGCGATCGCCCTCTGCAAGGACAATGCGATTCCGATCGTGGTGTTTGATCTGTTCGGTCCCGGCAACATCGGCCGGGCCGTCGCGGGTGAGCCGATCGGCACCCGCATCCACCCCGCCTGAGCCCCCGTTCCGGAGCACCCGCCATGGATCTCGATGCCATCATGCGCAAGTCGGTGGAAGCCGCCCTGCGCAACTTCAACACCATCCGCACCGGGCGGGCCAACCCCTCCCTGCTGGACAAGATCAGCGTCGAGTACTACGGCGCCGAGACGCCGCTGAAATCCCTCGCCAGCCTGTCCACCCCCGATTCCCAGACCATCCAGATCCAGCCCTTCGACACCGGGGCGGTGGCGCTGATCGAGAAGGCCATCGCCATGAGTGATCTCGGCCTCACCTGCAACAACGACGGCCGGCTGATCCGGATCAACATCCCCCCGCTCACCGAGGACCGGCGCAAGGAGCTCTGCAAGATCGCCGCCAAGTACGCCGAGGAGGGCAAGGTGGCGCTGCGCAACAACCGCCGCGACGGCATCGACCGGATCAAGAAGCAGGAGAAGGACGGCGAGCTCTCGGAAGACCAGAGCCGCGACGAGCAGGAGAAGGTCCAGAAACTCACCGACCGCTTCATCGCCGAACTGGAGAAGCATCTGGCTGAGAAGGAAGCCGAGATCCTCAAGGTGTGAGGGCAGGGGTGTGACCGGCCCGGGCGGCAGCCGCGCCGAGGTGATCGTGGTGGGAGCGGGCGCGGCCGGGGCCGCCGCGGCGTTCCATCTCGCCAGCCGGGGCCGCGACGTTCTTCTGCTCGATGGCGCGACGTTCCCGCGCGCCAAGCCCTGCGGCGGGGGGATGGCCGCCTCGGTGCAGCAGCTGTTCCCGTTCGATCTGCGACCGGCCGTCGACACGGTGATCCGGCGCGTGTGCTTCACCTGGGCGCTGGAGGATCCGGTGCAGGCGGAGCTTCCGGGCGATGCCCCTTTCTGGATCGTGCGGCGTTCCCTTCTCGACAGCTTTCTGAGCGAGCAGGCCGTGGCTGCTGGCGCCCGCTTCCATCCCCGCACCTGGGTTGAGCGGATCGCCCGCCGGGAGCGCAGCTGGGTCGTGGCGATCCGCGCCCCTGACGGGGCGACGGCCAACCTGGAATCCGTCGCCGTGGTGGTGGCCGACGGCTCGGAGTCGCGGCTGGCGGGCCCCCTGGGGCTGGGGCCGCGGCAGCCGCGCTACGCCTCCACCGTGTCGGTGGAAGTGGATGGCCCGGTGGAGGATCCCGCCGCCGCCCGGTTTGATTTCGGCCTGGTGCGCCATGGGTTCTGCTGGGCCTTCCCCCGCCATGGCGGCTACAGCATCGGTCTGGGCACCTTCATCGGCCGGGAGGACCTGGCGGCCGAGGCCGTGCTGGCGAGGCTGCTGCCCAGCCTGGGTTTCCCCGCCGAGGCGGGGTTGCGCACCACCGGTCGGCTGCGGATCTGGGATGGCCACCACCCCCTGCATGGCGACGGTCTGGTGCTCGCCGGCGATGCGGCCTCCCTGTGCGATCCCTTCCTGGCGGAGGGGCTCAGACCGGCCCTGCTGAGTGGCTGCCGCGCCGCCACCGCCGTGGACCACTGGCTCTCCGGCGAGGCCCTGGCCCTGGAGGGCTACACGGCCACGATGCGCCAGGAATGGGGTGAGTCCATGGCCTGGGGACGGCGGATGGCCCAGGTCTTCTACCGGCTGCCGAAGGTGGGGTACCAGCTGGGCGTCAAGCGGCCGACGGCCCCGCGCCGGATCGCCCAGATCCTCTCCGGCGAGATGGGCTATGGCGACATCGCCCAGCGGGTGATCCGCCGGCTGCTGTTCCAGCGGGGCTGACGCTCCCCGCCGCCTCAGGCGCTCAGATCCGGGTGCAGTCCTTGAGGTGGCGCAGCCGTTGGTCGATCGACCCCAGCAATTCGATGGCGAACATCGGCGATTCCTGGACGGCGAACAGGAACTTCTCCCGGTTCATCACCAGCAGGCGGCAGCGGCTGAGGGCACGGGCATCGCCGTAGCGCCGGTGCTCGCTGGTGACGAGAGCCCCGGCTCCGAACACGTCGCCGGCATTGATCTGCTCATGGCCCTGGTCACCGTTCCAGCTGAGTTCCACCTGGCCCTCGAGCAGGCCGAACATGCAGGCACCGGGTTCGCCCGAGCGGAAGATCAGCTCGCCCGCCTCGACCGTGATCACCTCGCCGGTGCTGGCCAGGGCACGCATGGTGTCAAGGGCGTTCACGGAGGCGCAGAGGGGAGTCGGAGCGACCAGTCTGCAGCAGGGGAGGAGAGGCCCCGAAGGGGGCCGTGGGGGCTTCAGCGGCTGGCGAGGGCCAGGGCTGCCCCGAGGCCACCCCGCACATCCTCGGGGGCCAGCCGTCCATCCTTGTCGGTGTCGAGCGCATCGAACACCGCATCACTGCCGAGCCACTCCTCGCGGGTGATGCAGCCATCGCCATCGAGGTCGTTGAGCAGAAAGATCTCGTGCACGGCATGGCCGAAGGCGGCCCCGCCCTCCAGTTCGGCCAGGCGATGGGCCAGCTGGGCCTCCAGGGTCTCGATGGCCTTGCAGAAGCCGCGGATGCCCTCATCCAGCTTCTCGGTGGCCATCGCATCCTCGGCCAGCATGGCGCGGAAGTGCGGCTCGTCCAGATGGAGCTGCTCCCGGGTGGGGGCGGGGTCGAAGGGATTGAGGCGGCGCTCCAGTGTCCCTTCGCTGCTGCGCAGCTGCTCGAGCAAGGCTGGGGAGATCGTCAGCAGATCACATCCCGCCAGTTCGATGATCTCCTCGGCGTTGCGGAAGCTGGCCCCCATCACCTCGGTTTTGTAGCCGTAGGTCTTGTAGTAGTTGAAGATCTCGGTGACGGAGACCACGCCCGGATCCTCCGGCCCGGGATAGCTGTCGCGCCCGGTGCTCTTCTTGTACCAGTCGAGGATGCGCCCCACGAACGGCGAGATCAGCGTCACGCCGGCCTCGGCGCAGGCCACGGCCTGGACGAAGGAGAAGAGCAGGGTGAGGTTGCAGTGGATGCCTTCCTTCTCCAGGGCCTCGGCGGCCCGGATGCCCTCCCAGGTGGAGGCCACCTTGATCAGCACCCGATCCCTGCCGATGCCGGCCTGGCTGTAGAGCTCGATCAGGCGCCGGGCCTTGGCGATCGTGGCCTCGGTGTCATAGCTGAGCCTGGCGTCCACCTCCGTGGAGACCCGGCCGGGCACGATCTTGAGGATCTCCTTGCCGAAGGTGACGCAGATTTCGTCGAGGGCCTCCCGCACCACCGCATCGGCGCCGGCCTCCTCCCCCATCACCTGCCGCGATTCCCGCAGGGAGCGATCGATCAGCTCCTGGTAGGTGGGGATCTGGGCCGCCGCCAGGATCAACGAGGGGTTGGTGGTGGCATCCTGCGGCGTGAACTGCCGGATGGCATCGATGTCGCCGGTGTCGGCCACGACCACGGTCATGGCGGCCAGTTGGTCGAGAAGATTGGCCATTGCTGGCGATGGTCCCGTGATGGACGCAGGCTAGCCAGCCTGCGGGATCTGCCCCGCGGCCCCTGACGCTCCTTGCGTGAATGGCAACAGAGCGGAGCCGCTGCAGGCGGGGCTGGAGAACCAGCTGCGGCTTCCGGCGAGGCTTCTGTCGCCCCTCTCAGTCGGTCGCCGGAGGAGCCGCCTTGGCCTGGCTGGTCATGGCCGCCTTCGGGTCGGAGGGAGGCAGTTCTTCCAGCACCACCAGGGCATCGATGATCTGGCGTGCCACAGGAGCCGCGACCGTGGAGCCATAGGTGTTGCCTCCCTTGGGTTCGTCGACCACCACCAGGACGACATAGCGCGGATCGTCGATCGGCAGATGTCCCACGAAGCTGGTGATCAGGGCCCCCGGGATGTAGACCCCCCGCTCCGCTTTCTGGGCCGTCCCGGTCTTGCCGCCGATCCGGTAGCCGGGGATGCGGATCCCCAGACTGGCGCTGTTGGCCACGACGCTCTCCATCCAGCCCATCACGATCCGGGTCACCTTCGGATCGAGCACCTGCAGGCCACCCGCCGCGGGCGTCGGTGCGAGGGCATCTCCCGAGCGCAGTCCCCGGGTGATGTGGGGGCTCACCAGCCGCCCGCCGTTGGCCAGCATCGCGTGAAGCTGGAGCAGCTTCAGGGGTGTCAGCGAAAAGCCCTGGCCGAAGGCCGCCACGGCGGGTTCGATCGGATGGCTGATGAACGTCTTGCGGTCCTTGAGTTCACCGGCGACCGCTCCCGGCAGGTCGGTGTCCGGCCGTTCATCGATGCCGATGGTGCTCAGCCACTGCCAGAACCGCTCCCGCTTCACCTGGGACATGGCCTTCACCATGGCGACGTTGCTGGAGGCCTGGAGCACCGTGGGGAAGTCGATCAGGCCGTTGCCCTGGCGGTCGTGGTTGAAGATCGGCCAGCCGCCGATGGTCAGCGAGCCGGGATCGTTCACCTTGCCGTCGGGCTGGATGGCCTTCTCCTGCAGGGCCAGGGCCAGGTTGATCGGCTTGAACGTCGAGCCGGGTTCGTAGAGATCCTGCACCGACCATTCGCGGAAGAGGCCTGGCTTGAAGTTCCAGAACCGGTTCGGGTCGTAGGTGGGCACCGAGGCCAGGGCGAGCATCTCCCCGTTGCGCACGTCCATCACCAGGGCTGCGCCCCGTTTGGCGTTCCACTTCTTCACCTGTTTGAACAGCGCCTGCTGGGCCACCTGCTGCAGGCGGGCATCCAGGGTGAGCTGCAGCCGCAGATCGTCGCCGTAGAGGGACCCCGCGGCGATTCCCTCGGGCAGCGGGGTGCCGTCTGCACCACGGCGCATGCTGAGGGTGGTTTCGTGGCGCTTCAGATCACTGTCGCGGCTCTGCTCGAGACCGGCCTGGGGCACGCGCTCCAGGTTCAGGAAGCCCACCACGTTGGCGAACAGGCTGCCCTGGGGATAGACCCGCTGGGGATAGGCCTCCAGGTCGAGTCCGCTGATGTTGAGACGGCGGATGCGGTCGGCGGTCTCGGGGTCGATGTCGGTGCGCAGCTTCACGCCACTGCGGCGGCCCGCCATCGTTTGCAGCAGGGTTTCCCGCGGCTGGGCCAGCACCGTGGCCAGCCGGTCGGCGACCTCGGCGTTCGTGCGCAGCTTCTGGGGGTCATCGCCGGGGAAGTTGAAGTAGCGGGGGTGGGCCCAGAGGGTGAACCGCTCCTCGTCCAGGGCCACCAGGCGGCCGTTGCGATCGACGATGGTGCGGCGTTTGCCGATCGGCGCGACGGCCTGGGTCTGGATCGCCCGTGCCCGACTCTGCAGATTGCGGCTGTCGACCACCTGCAGCCAGCCCAGCCGCAGGGCCAGCCCCAGCAGTCCGGCAGACAGCAACCCGTAGACGAGCAGCAGCCGGTGGGTCGGCAGGGGTTGGAAGGTGACCACCCGCTCCCTGCGGGTGGAGCGGACGGGACGGGAGGAGCCGGGCGGGTGGGGACGGTGGGGAGGGGCTTGGGCCATCGAAGGGCGACCGGGCAGGGAGGGGGGAGCGGGAGGTCGTGCCTGTGGCGGGGTGTGGAGCCTGGAGGGGCTCGGGAGGCCCGACTTCAGTAGCCCGCTGGAATCTGCCTGATCCTGAGGCTCTCGAGCAGGGCACCGGCCTGCTGGGCGGGCCTGGGCTGCGGTGCCCGCAGATGGATCAGCTTTTCGCTGCTGGTCGGCACCACCCAACCCGGCTTGCGGACCGCCTGGAGATGGTGCTGCTCCAGCAGCGCGGCTGACTCCTGCATCCGGTGTTCCAGCACCTGGGAGGCTTCGAGGGCATGGAAGCTCCTGCCCCAGTGGTTCTGCCAGTGGAGGGTGAGGGCACTGAGCGCCAGCATGCAGACCCCGAGACCGGCCAGGGTGCCGTCGGCGGCGCGGTGCAGCCCGGCGAGCCAGGGAGCGCGACGCTCCACCGCGCGAGCGGAGAGGGAGCCGTTGATCAGCTGCAGCGGCTTGCTCTCAAGGGCGCCGCGACCCTCCTGGGACAGCAGCACCCTGCCTTCACTGTGGAGGACCTGCTGGAGGACCTGCTGGGTGGAAGCCTGCCGAGGCGAGAACGAGGCGACCACGGTCGGAGCCGAACACTGCGCAAGTGAACCACCCCGCCCGCTGGACAGCAAGGCTTTGTGGGCCACTCAGCCAGCCAGCAGCAACAGGTTGGTGAAGGTGAGGCCATTCCAGAGGGCATGCATCAGCACGCAGCTGCCCAGCCGGCCTCCCTGCAGCCGCAGCCAGCCCAGTCCGAGACCGAGCACCACCAGGGGCGCCAGTTCCCCGATGCTCAGGTGGGCCACCCCGAAGATCACGGCGCTCACCACCACCGCCACTCCGCCGCCCCAGCTCCGCCCGAGCACCGGCAGCAGCACGCCCCGGAACAGGGTCTCCTCGAACAGCGGTGCCAGCACCACGGCGGTGATGGCGAAACAGGCCAGGGCCAGGGGCTGGTTGGTGGTGAGCACCAGCTCGAGCAGGGGATTGCTGCCACCCTGATCCCCCAGCAGGTGCTCCGTCAGCCAGCCGACCAGCGCCACCAGCGGCAGCACCATCAGCACCTGTGCCAGTCCCCGCAGCACGGTGCTGGGCAGCGGGCGCCAGCGCCACTGCAGCCATCCTCCTTCGGGACGGCAGGGCTCCAGGGGGCGCAACTGGGCCCAGAGGATGGCCAGGGGGGCGGCCATCAGCCCCAGGTAGAGCACCAGGATCAGCACCCCCTGCTGCAGGGCGGGATCGCCGTCGAGCGCCCGCAGCAGCGGCTGAACGGCGGGAGCGAGCACCAGGGGCACCCCCAGCTCGCCGATCACCACGAAGCCACCGGCGATCAGCAGCGTGACATCCACCGGATCGAGGCTCGGACCCACCAGGGGCTGGGCCGCCGGGGCCCTGCCGCGCAACCGCAGCACACCCTCCCGCAGCAGCAGCCCGGCGCCGGCGAGCAGCAGCAGTCCCGGGGCCCAGCTCACCCCCACGAGGCGCCAGAGCGCCTGTTCCGCCTGCTGCCGATCGGTGCAGCGCTCCGGAGTGGTGCTCAGCGCCTCGCAGACCAGCCGCTCGCTGAGGGGGCTGAGGCTCCAGGGGCTGCTGAGCAGCTCGCGCTCCGCCGCCGGCAGCGGCGCACCCTCCTCGAGGGCGACCACCAGCGGCCGCTGGTCCGGTGGAATCTGCCCGAGCAGCCGCTCCCGCAGCCTGCGGGCCTCGGCCGCCCCCTCGCTGCGGGCCTCCAGCAGTCCCAGCTGGAGCAGGGTCTCCGGCTCCCCGGGCCCCGCCGAGTCCTCCAGCCGGCTGCGCAGATCCTCGCGCAGATCGTCCAGGGGATCCCCGCCGATCAGCGGCTCCTGGAGCGCCGGCGGGAGGGCCGGTTCGGCCAGCGCGGCCAGTTCCAGCTGGCGCTGGTTCAGCACATTGCCGACGGTGGGCTCCTCGAAGCTCTGCAGCAGGCCGTTCACCCAGAGCAGGCCACTGAGCACCAGGCTGAGCATGGCCAGGAGGGTCTTCCAGCCGGGGCTTCCGGGGCCTCGTGGTGACAAGCGCGTCTCCCGCGGTGAGGTGATCCGCCCGATTCTCCCCCTGCAGGGCGGCGGCAGGGGCTCAGGCGCAGAGCCGTGCCAGCGGCCATGGCTGCCCCCAGGTCGCTTCGACGTGCTCCCATACGATGTGGCCGAGCAGCCAGAGGTCCGTGGCCCTTCGGATTGTGTTGGTCCGTCACGGGCTGAGCAGCTTCAATGTCGAGCACCGCATCCAGGGGCGTGATGACCTCTCGGAGCTCACGGCCGAGGGGGAGCGCCAGGCCCTGGCGGCGGGGGAGGCCCTGGCCGACGTGCCCTTCAGCGGGGTCTACAGCTCACCGCTGCGCCGGGCCGCCGACACGGCCCGGCTGATGCTCCAGACCCACGGCCAGGGGCTCGAGGCCAGCCTGGACGACGATCTGATGGAGATCGATCTGGCCCCCTGGAGCGGCCTGTTGCGGCGTGAACTGCGGGAGCGCTTCCCCGAGCAGGAGCAGCGGTGGCGGGAAGCCCCCCAGGAGCTGGTGCTCGAGCGCGCCGACGGCAGCAGCTACCGCCCCCTGCCCGAGCTGATGGTGCAGGCGGATCGCTTCTGCCGGCGGCTGATCGAACGGCATGGCGCAGCCCTCGGGGAGGACGGCCCCGGCGGTGATCCCGCCAGCGTTCTGGTGGTGGCCCACAACGCCATCCTGCGCTGCCTGGTGCTCAGCCTGCTCGGCCTGGAGGCCTCCGGGTTTCGCCGGCTGCGGATCGACAACGGCTCCATCTCGGTGCTCAATCTCAGGGCCGGCGAGCGGCAGCGGCCGGACGTTCAGCTCGAATCGCTGAACAGTTCAGCCCACCTCGGCGATCCGCTTCCGCCCAAGGGGGCCTGTCCCCGCCTGCTGCTGGTGCGGCATGGCGAAACCGACTGGAACCGCCAGGGACGGTTTCAGGGGCAGATCGACATTCCCCTCAATGCCAATGGCCATGCCCAGGCCGAAGCGGCGGGTGCGTTTCTGGCTTCGGTGGCGATCCAGCGGGCCTACACCAGCGCCATGGCCCGTCCCCGCCAGACGGCCGAGGCGATCCTCGCCTCCCATCCGGGGGTGCCCCTGACCAGCACCACCGGCCTGGTCGAGATCGGCCATGGCCTCTGGGAGGGGCGGCTGGAAGGGGAGATCGCCGAGGGCTGGTCCCAGCTGCTGGCCGACTGGAAGCGGGCTCCGGAAACGGTGCAGATGCCCCAGGGCGAGACGATTCACGACGTCTGGCAGCGTTCCCTCAGCACCTGGCAGCGGATCGCCGCGAGCCTCTCCGCCGACGAGACCGCGCTGGTGGTCGCCCACGATGCCGTCAACAAGACCATTCTGTGCGCGCTGCTCGGCCTCACCCCTGCCGACATCTGGATGATCAAGCAGGGCAACGGCGGGGTCACCGTGGTGGACTACCCCAATGGACCTGCCGGAACCCCGGTGGTGGCGGCGATGAACCTGACGGCCCATCTCGGCGGTGTGCTCGACCGCACCGCTGCGGGAGCCCTCTAGGTGGCGGCGGGGCCCCTCTGGCTGCACCGGGTCCAGATCCTGGTGGGTCCGGATCAGGAACCGGTCCGCGCTGGCGATGCCCTCATCGGTGCGGACGGGGTGTTGGAGGCGCTGGGGGCCGAGGCGGTGGCCCGGGCGCGCCAGCTTGACCTGGCACCCACCGAGGCGGGCCCCTGGCTGCTGGCGCCGGTGCTGGTCGATCCCCACAGTGTGCTGGAGGAGCCATGGGCTGGGCCAGCCGAGACCCTGTCGAGCCTGGCGGCGGCCGCCGCCGCCGGGGGCTACGGCACCGTTGCCCTGCTGCCCTGGGCCCGGCCATGGCGGGACCGGCCCGAGCGGCTGGGGCTGCGCTGGGACCCGCCCCTGGAGCTGCGGCTGTGGGGCAGCTTCAGTCGGGATGGCGCCGACGCCGATCTGGCTTGCCACGCCGAACAGATCGAGGCCGGCGCGGTGGGTCTCGCCGCGGCGGCGGAGTGCCCGCCCTGGCCGCTGCTGGAGCGGGGTCTGCTCCTGGCCGAGGCGGGCGACGCCCCGGTCCTGGTGGCGCCCCGTCTCGCCGCCCTCACCAGTGGAGGCTTCGTGCGCGAGGGCGTGGAGAGCCTCAGGGCCGGCTGGCCCCCCGATCCGGTCCACAGCGAGCTTCTGCCGCTCCAGGCTCTGCTCAGCCTTGCCCAGGGCCCTGCAACCCGTTCCCTGGTTTTGATGAATCTCTCCACGGCCGCCGCCGTCGAGGCCCTGGCCGGTTCGCCGCGCCCCCCGGCCGCCACGGTGTGCTGGTGGCACCTGGTGGCGGACAGCGCCTCCCTGGCGCCCACGGCCGAGGGATGGCGGCTGGAACCCTCCCTGGGCACCCCCCGGGATCGTCAGGCCCTGATCGATGCCCTTGCCGCCGGGCTGCTCCAGGGGGTGGCGGTCCACCACCAGCCCCTGGACGCGGAGGAACGGCTGCTGCCGCTGGATCAGCGCCGCCCCGGCGTCGCGGGCCACGGCGGCCGCCATGGCCTGGTCCTGCCCAGCCTCTGGCAGGAGCTGGTCGCCCTCCGAGGCTGGACCCCAGGCCAGCTCTGGCAGGTGCTCAGCTGGGGGCCTTCACGTCTGCTGCGGCAGGAGCCCGAGCAGCTCTCCGTGGGCAGCCGCCGCTGGCTGCTCTTCGATCCCTGGGCCGAGCAGGGCCCGGGAGCGGGCAACGCTGGGACCGGTGGCGGTCCCTCCCTGGCGGCCAATCAGCCGCTGCTGGATCGGCCTCCGCGGGGCATGGTGCGCGCCACGGGCCTCAGGGTTGCCGATCAGTGGCGCCTGGAGCCTCTGCCGCCGGCAGCAGACTCCCCGCCTGCTTGAGGGGATAGAAGCGGAAGAAGGCCCGGCCGATGATCTCCCGGGTGGGCAGGAACGCACCCCCCGGCCAGAAGCGTCCGTCCCAGCTGTTGGCCCGGTTGTCCCCCAGGGTCAGCACATGACCGGCCGGCACGACCGCGTTGATCGTGCGGCAGGGACCCATGCCCTGGCTGTCGACCGGGCAGTAGTTCCGCACGTAGGGCTCGGTGAGCTTCACGCCGTCGATGAAGACCTGGCCCATCGGGTTGACCGTGACCTGGTCACCCGGCAGGGCCACGACCCGCTTGATGTAGGCGTCGCAGGCGGGGTTGGCCAGGCCCGGCAGGGATCCCAGGAAGGGGATGTTGACCATCAGGCAGCGCAGGGGGTTGCGGTCCGTGCCGCTCGCCAGCACCGGGTCGAAGTGGTGGGGCGAGTGGAACACCACGATCTCGCCACGCTGGGGGGCGCGGGTGCGGTAGGTGAGCTTCTCCACCAGCAGCCGGTCCTGGATCTGGAGACCCGGCAGCATCGACCCTGAGGGGATGTAGCGGGCCTCCACGAGGAACTGGCGGATCCCCAGGGCCACCGCCAGGGTCATCAGCACACTGCGCCAGAACAGCCAGGGGCTGTCGCTGTGGCCGGTGGGGGGCCGGCTGCCGGAGGAGGGGGCTGGTCCGGCGGTGTCCACCTCCCTGTTCTGCTCGCTCAACTCCAGGACTCTCCGCTGCGGCATGACGGCTCGGCCACGGCAGATTAGGCACGCCCGAACCCCCGATCGGCTGATGGCCCGCCCGCGATGGCAGCGCGCTTCCACCGTTGACGGGGGGCGCTGGGGGCTGGCCTGGGACCGTTTCGTGGCGCTCTGGGCCACGCTCAACCTCCTCTGGGTGGCCTTCGACATCACGTATGTGCCGCTGCGGACCTTCTGGCTGCAGCGCAACCTCTACCCGATCCCCTCGGTGCCCCTGGTGGTGCCGCTCACCCTCCTGCCGGACATCACCCCCTGGGTGGATCCGATCAAGGGCATCGAGCCCCATCGCCAGACCCAGGCCTACCGCGACCACTTCGAGCGGGTGGACCGGGCCCTGCAGAGCCTGCCGGCCGGCGCCCGGCCCGATGCCACCCAGCGCTCCCTGCTGGACACGCAGGTGGAACTCACGGCGCGGATGATCGATGAGAATCCCTTTCTGGCGTCAGGGAAGTCCGGCACCCTCGAGAAGATCAAGAACCGGCTCGAGAAGCGTGCCGGTCTGGATTCGGGCAAGGACTCCACGGCCCGGCTGCTCAGTGACCCCTGGCTGGCCGACCATCCCTGGTCCGAGGAGCGCCGCTTCTGGACGGAGCAGGTGCTGCCGCTGGTGGAGACGAACTACTGGCGCTCCATCGATGAGAACGGTCGACCCACCGACCACTTCTGGCGGATCGATCTGCTGCTGTTCCAGAGCGTCTTCGCCCTCGACATCCTGCTCCGGGTGGTGCGGATGAAGCGGCGTCTGCCGCGGCTGAGCTGGCGGGATGCCCTGCTGCGCCGTTGGATCGACCTGCCCCTGCTGCTGCCCTTCTGGCGCTGGCTGCGCCTGCTGCCCGTGGTGGAGCGGCTGCAGACGTCCGGCCTGGTGAACCTCGAGCCCCTGCGGGCCGTGGTGAGCCGCGGCGTGGTGGCCCTGCTGGCGGTGGAGCTGTTCGAGGTGCTGGCCCTGCAGCTGCTCGACGGCATTCAGGGGTTGATCCGCTCGCGGCAGTGGCCCCAGCGGATCCGGGCGCTGCGCAGCCACCAGAGCGTGGCCAGCAGCCGCGATGAGCGGGAACTGGCCGAACTGGTGCGGATCTGGGGGCCGCTCCTGCTCAGCCAGGTGGCCCCTCGCCTGGCACCCGAACTGCAGGGGGTGCTGGGGTACACCCTGCGGCAGAGCCTTGACCGCACCGTCGTTCCCCCTCCCCTGCGCCAGCTCCAGCCCCTCCTGCAGGTGGAAACCGGGCTGAGCCGCCAGCTGGCCGCGGGCATGGTCGACAGCCTGCTGGATCTGGCCCGCACCACGGGGAATCGCCTGGCCCAGCGGGATGATCTGCAGGTGGAGCTGCTGCAGCGCTGCATCGACCGCTTCTGGGAGGAGCTTGCCCTGGCTCTGGAGCAGGGCCCGGGGCTCGAGCGCTCCCAGGAGCTGCTCTGCTTGCTGCTGGAGCAGCTGAAGGGCTCCTACCTCAGCCAGATCAGCCGGGCCGGCATCGATGCCCTGATCCGTGAGCTCGATGAGCTGATGGTCGCGGGAGCGGCTGGGGAGACCTCCGGCAGTCCCTCACGACCTTCGCCGGGCTCCCCTTCCCCGGGTTCCGGGGGCGGATTCACGGTGCCAGCAGGGCCTCCTGCCACTCCTCCGGTTTGAAGCCGGTCAGGATCCTGCCATCGTCGCTGATCAGGAACGGCCGCTTGATCAGCTTGCCGTCTGCGGCGAGGGCAGCCAGGGCCTGACCATCGTCCATGGCCTGCACGGCGGCGGAGCCGAGGGCGCGGTAGCTCTGGCCACTGGTGTTGAACAGTCGCTTGCGCCCCAGCTGTTCAAGGGCCTGGCCCAGTTCCTCCAGGGTCGGAGGCTGACGGGTGATGTCGATGGGATCGACGCTGATCGCCCTGTCCCGCAGCCAGGCGAGGGCCTTGCGGCAGGTTCCGCAGGCTGGGTAGCTGTAGAGCTTCATGGCGCCGCGCAGCGGCCGGGCAGCCCCGGCCCAAAGGCCTCCTGCTCAGCGGCCGACGAGGGCCTTCAGGGCTCCCACCAGGCTGTTGGAGCCCTTGCCGACGGCCTCGGCGGGGCGGGTGCGCACGGTGACATCGCCATTGACGCTGGTGCGGCAGCTCAGGCGGTAGTTCGCGGGACGATCGGCCAGGTACACCTCCTCGACATCGCTGCGGGGGGAGAGGTTCTGCATGCCTTCGACCACCTCCATCACGCAAGTGCCGCACTGGCCCAGGCCACCGCAGTTGTTGACGTTGTTGAGGCCCTTGTAGGGGTTGATCCCGGCGTCCAGAGCCGCCTTGCGGAGGTTTGCCCCCTCGATGCAACCGACCTGCTGGCCTTCCTGTTCAAAACGGATGGTGGGCACGGCCGATCAAGGGTGAAACGCGCCCGCAAACTTAAGGCCCCCGGGGTCCCCCTGCCTAGCATCGATGCAGTTGTTCCGAGTTCTTGGCCGTTCCCCAGGGTTACGACCTGACCGTGCAGCAGCTGATTCCGGGTTACGCCAGCCTGGCTCGGCTCTCGGTGGCCCTCCTGGCCGCCTCACCGCTTGCCTCCCGGCCGGGGGCGGCCGTTCTGGTCGCCGGTTGCGGCACCGGAGCGGACCTGGTCGAGGCCCGGGCCCAGCGCCCCGACTGGCAGGTGACCGCCATCGACCCCTCTGCCGAGATGCTCGCCGCTGCCCAGCAGCGGCTCGGACCCGCGGACATCGTCTGGCGCCAGGCCCGGGTGGAGGAACTCGAGGCCGAGGCCTGCTTCGCGGGGGCCCTCTCGGTGCTGGTGCTCCAGTCGTTGCCCGATGACGGCACCAAGCTCGCCTTCCTGAGCGCCCTGGCCCGCAGCCTGGAGCCCGGCGGCCAGCTGGTGCTGGTGGACCTGATGGCCCCCGAGCGCTCACCGCTGCAGCCCCAGGTGGCGGAGGCCTGGCTGGGATTCCAGCGGGCCAGCGGCCTGCTCGCCCGCGACGAGGACCTCCTCGCCCTGACCCAGGGCCTGCATCCGATCGGTGAGGCGCGCCTCACCGCCCTGGTCAACGCCGCTGGATTCTCCGACCCGGCCCGGGTGTTCCAGGCTCTGGGCTACGAGGGATTCCTGCTGCAGCGTGCCCGCTGACCACCCGTGCCCCCTGACCGCAAGTGCCCCCTGACCGCAGCCGAGTCAGGTGCCTGCCGTCGCTGAACCCTTCGTGGCGGCGCTAATGCAGTGCTCCAGCAGGGCGGGCACGGCGTCCGCATCCAGCCATCCGGAAATCCTGGTCACCCGTCCCTCCATGTTCTTGTAGGTGCGGAAGAACTCCGCCACCTCTTCGAGGGTGTTCGGAGCGATCTGCCGGATGGAGTGGATGTCCCGATGGCGAAATCCAGCTTCGGGCACGCACAGCAGCTTGCCGTCGTGGGCACCGGAGTCGACCATGTCGAGGATGCCGATCGGCCGCGCCCGGATCAGACAGCCGGCGAAGGTCGGCTCCTCCATGATCACCATGGCGTCGAGGGGGGCGCCGTCGTCGGCGAGGGTGTTGGGGACGAAGCCGTAGTCGAACGGGTAGCGCACGGAGGAATGCAGCACCCGATCGAGAACCATCAGCCCGGCGGCCTGGTTGTACTCGTACTTGTTACGGCTGCCTGCCGGGATTTCCACCACCAGGTTCACCAGCCCGGGCGCTGGGGATGCCGGCAGGTGGCGCAGATCCATGGAGGGTCGGAGGGCCTTCTGTGGGTGGGCGGCCCGCCACCACCGTGGCCAGGGGCACCACGGCTGTGATCAGGGCGATCAGGGTTCCGAACAGAAAGGCGAGGGGTTCGGGGCCCGGACTGTGGGGATCGTCGCCGGCCTCGTTGCCCGAGGACTGCAGTGCCGCCAAGCCTTCGGCTTCCCCAGAGCGGGCGGGGGCGAAAGGACCTGGCGATGGGCTCGAAAGTTGCGTGTGGGTCATGGGTGCGGCCCTTGGGGCATCGCGTGCTCCAGGCCTTGAGCCCAGGAGATGTCGACGCAGGCCGTAACCGGTTCAACAGGAGATGGCGCGATTATGCCACCGATGGGCGCAGAAGTGGCGGCCGATCCGCAGGCGGATGGATCGGAAGGGCGTGACCGCGAAGGGCGATGGGTTCAGGTCGCGGCCAGCGATCAGGCGGCAGGGCGTGCGCCCAGCGATCAGGCGGCAGGGCGGGCCTGTTGGTCAAACCGGTTGGCCAGCGCCGGGGGTGTGGAGAGTCCCCCGGCCGGGGCCTCATCGAGGCGATCGAGCCGATGCCGAATGGCCTGCAATTCCTCGAGGATCGCGCTCAGCAGCTGGTGGGTGGCGGTGGAGGGGGAGTTGAGCACCTCCACCGTGACTTCCTTGATGCGCAGAACGTCCCGGGCGAAACGGGCCACCTCGTGGGGGTGGAAAAGCAGGGGATCCTTCTGGTCGCTGCGGTACTCGGGATTGAGTTTGCGCGGGTTGAAGGGCGGGTTGAGATTGCGGGGGTCGGTGTTGGTGTAGCGGTACACCGAAGCCCGGGAACGGTTCAGGGCCTTCTGAACCTCGTCGATGCCGATCAGGGCGTCGGCGGCGCCGTCGCCGCCGCCGCGGGTCTCCGGGGCGCCCGCCAGGGAACCGGGATCGATGGTCAATCCTTCAGCTGTCCCCAAGGTGTTGACATCGCCTTGGTTGGGAAGCATGAGACGCGCTTTGGACTGACTGGATTTGTTCGCGGACACTAGCAGAGGTCTCGGGCGCCGGATGTGGTCCTCGTTACGTCTGCAGCGCCGGCTGTGGCGCTGGCGAAGGCCTTGTTTCGGCCCTGCCGGATCGGGCCCCTGAAGGAGGGGTGATAGTTTCCGCCAACCCTGAAGTTGCTTTCCATGCGCGTCTCCCGCCTGATGCTGGTGACGCTGCGGGATGATCCCGCCGAAGCCGAGATTCCTTCCCATCGGCTGTTGCTCCGCGCCGGTTACATCCGCCGCTTGGGCAGTGGCATCTATGCCTACCTGCCGCTGCTCTGGCGTGTCCTGCAGAAGATTTCCGCCATCGTGCGCGAGGAGCTCGACGCCACCGGGGCCCTCGAAACCCTGCTCCCCCAGCTGCAACCCGCCGAGCTCTGGCAGCGCAGTGGGCGGTGGGCCGGCTACACCCAGGGCGAGGGGATCATGTTTCACCTCGTGGATCGTCAGGGCAGGGAGCTTGGGCTGGGGCCGACCCATGAGGAGGTGATCACCGCCCTGGCCGCCGACCTGTTGGTCTCCTACCGGCAGCTTCCGGTGAATCTGTACCAGATCCAGACCAAGTTCCGCGATGAGATCCGACCCAGGTTCGGCCTGATGCGCGGCAGGGAGTTCATCATGAAGGATGGTTATTCCTTCCATGCCGATGAGGCCTCCCTTGGCGCGACCTACGCCGCCATGGATCTGGCCTACCGGCGCATCTTTGCCCGCTGCGGGGTGAACGCCGTGGCCGTGGAGGCCGACAGTGGCGCCATCGGTGGATCGGCCAGTCAGGAGTTCATGGTGACGGCCGATGCGGGTGAGGATCTCATCCTCAGCAGTGCGGATGGCCGCTACGCCGCCAACCAGGAGCGGGCGGTCTCCCTGCCGGTCGAGGCCCAACCCCTGCCGGGTGGCCCCAGGCTGGATGGTCGGGGTGAACCGCTCGCGACGCCCTCCCAGACGACCGTCGAGGAGCTCTGCCAGGCCCATGGCTTCCATCCCAGTCAGATCCTCAAGGTGCTGCTGCTGCTGGCCCGCTTCGAGGACGGGGCCCAGCAGCCCCTGCTGGTGAGCCTGCGGGGCGATCAGCAGCTCAACGAGGTCAAACTCGCCAACGCGGTGACGGAGCGCTGCTCCGCCGAGCACGGCACGCTGCTGGAGATTGCACCGCTCACGGCCGAGGCCGTCGGGGCTGAGGGCCTGCGCCCCATCCCCTTCGGCTACCTCGGCCCGGACCTTGCCGATGGGGTGCTGGACGGGGCCCGGCGCTGGATCCCGAACTTCCTGCGGCTGGCCGATGCCACCGCGGCCGATCTGGACGCGTTCATCTGCGGGGCCAACCAGGTCGACACCCACCGCAGCGGCGCCAGCTGGGGCGCGCTGGGACCCTGTCCGGGCAGCCTGGATCTGCGGGCGGCCCAGCCGGGCGATCGCTGTCTCCACGATGCCGGCCAGCGGCTGGCCGCGACCCGCGGCATCGAGGTGGGCCACATCTTCCAGCTGGGCCGCAAGTACTCCACGGCCATGGACGCCACCTTCACGACGGAAGACGGCGTGGAGCAGCCCCTCTGGATGGGCTGCTACGGCATCGGTGTCTCGCGGCTTGCCCAGGCGGCGGTCGAGCAGCACCACGACGCCCAGGGCATCTGCTGGCCCACGGCGATCGCCCCCTACGAGGTGATCATCGTGGCGGCGAACGTGGCGGAGGAGACCCAGCGGCTGCTGGCCGAGCGGCTCTACGGGGATCTCCAGGAGGCCGGCCTGGCCGTGCTGCTGGACGACCGCAGCGAGCGGGCCGGGGTGAAGTTCAAGGATGCCGACCTGATCGGCATCCCCTGGAGGGTCGTGGTCGGCCGGGGGGCCGCGGAGGGCCGACTGGAACTGGTCCAGCGGGCCGGAGGCGACCGCAGGGAGCTGTCCCAGGACGCGCTGCTGCAGACCCTGGTACCCACGGTGCTGCGGGAACGCGGGGGCCTGCAGCCGCTGCCGGGATCACCCTTGCCCTGAGGGGAGGTCCTTAGGATCGGCGCACTTGCACAGCGGCCATGGTTGGCGCCCTCTCGACCCAGGTCCGCCGATGGCTGCAGGCTTGCGGCCGGGCCCTCCGGGCCGGTCGGCGTTCCGTCCTGGCGCTCTGCCTGACGGGCTGCCTGCTGCTGACCGCCTGCGGCAGCGTCGATGGCAGTCTTTCCGGCAACTATGTCGACGACACGGTCGCCGTGGCGGATGCCCTGATCGCCACGGTCGGGATGGGCGCGGACGACGCCGGACGCTCCGAGGCCGAAACCGAGGCGCGCCAGCTGATCAACGCCTACATGGCCCGCTACAGGCCCCGCCAGTCCGTGAATGGGCTGGCCTCCTTCACCACCATGCAGACGGCCCTGAACTCCCTGGCCGGCCACTACGCGAACTACCCCAACCGTCCGGTGCCGGATGCCCTGCGGGATCGGGTCACCAAGGAACTGCAGAAGGCCGAGCGCGGCGTGGTCCGCGGGGCCTGATCCGCGGGGCGTGATTTTGACGAAGGGGACCTCCATCTGAGAGTCTCTGTGGTTGTGCTGTGAAGCGGCTCCGGGCCGCTGTGTCCTTGGCCAACGTTGTCGTCATCGGTGCGCAGTGGGGTGACGAGGGGAAGGGCAAGATCACCGATCTCCTCAGCCGCTCCGCCGATGTGGTGGTGCGTTATCAGGGCGGTGTCAACGCCGGGCACACCATCGTCGTGGACGACAAGGTGCTCAAGCTGCACCTCATCCCCTCCGGGATCCTCTACCCCGACACGGTCTGCCTGATCGGGTCGGGCACCGTGGTCGATCCCCGCGTGATGCTGGAGGAGCTCGACATGCTGGCCACCTTCGGCATTGACGTCTCGGGCCTGCGGCTGGCCTCCACGGCCCACGTGACCATGCCCTACCACCGCTTGCTGGACCAGGCGATGGAACAGCGGCGTGGTGACCGTCGCATCGGCACGACGGGACGGGGGATCGGGCCCACCTACGCCGACAAGTCGGAGCGCAACGGCATCCGCATCATCGACATCCTCGAGGAGGCCCGCCTGCGGGACCGGCTGGCGGGCCCACTGGCTGAAAAGAACGAGATCCTCGAGAAGCTCTACGGCATCGCCCCCCTCGACTTCGAGGCCGTGGTCCAGGAGTACCTCGGCTACGGCCAGCGTCTGGCTCCCCATGTGGTGGACTGCACCCGCACCATCCACCAGGCCGCACGCGCCCGCCAGAACATCCTGTTCGAGGGAGCCCAGGGAACCCTGCTGGACCTCGACCACGGCACCTACCCCTACGTCACCTCCTCCAATCCCGTCAGTGGCGGCGCCTGCATCGGTGCCGGCGTCGGCCCCACCCTGATCGACCGGGTGATCGGCGTCGCCAAGGCCTACACCACCCGGGTCGGTGAGGGGCCCTTCCCGACCGAGCTGCAGGGCAGCCTCAACGACCACCTCTGCGACCGGGGAGGCGAATACGGCACCACCACCGGTCGGCGCCGGCGCTGCGGCTGGTTCGACGGGGTGATCGGCCGCTACGCCGTCGAGGTGAACGGCCTCGACTGCCTGGCCATCACCAAGCTCGACGTGCTCGACGAGCTCGACGCCATCCAGGTGTGCGTGGCCTATGAGCTTGACGGCGAGCGCATCGAGCACTTCCCCAGCAGTGCCGAAGTGTTCGCCCGCTGCAAGCCGGTGTTCGAGACCCTGCCCGGCTGGCAGACATCCACGGCCGAATGCCGCACGCTGGAGGATCTGCCGGCCACGGCGATGAGTTACCTGCGCTTCCTGGCCGAACTGATGGAGGTGCCGATCGCCATCGTCTCGCTGGGGGCAGACCGGGACCAGACGATCGTGGTGGAGGACCCCATCCACGGACCGAAGCGGGCCCTGCTCAGTGTCTGACCTGCTCAGTGTCTGAGCGGTGCTGCCCTCCCGATCCGCCGCGTCGACCCTCCCCGATCCTTCATGACCCCCAAAACCCTTGATGTCGTCGGCATCGGCAACGCCATCGTCGATGTCCTCGTGCAGGCGGACGACCGCTTCCTCGGTGACCACGGTCTGACCAAGGGCACCATGGCGCTCGTCGACGAGGCCCAGGCCGACCGTCTCTACGGCAGTGTCGGTCCCGGGCTGGAGACCTCCGGCGGCTCCGCGGCCAACACCCTGGCGGGCATCGCCCAGCTGGGTGGCCGGGCCGGCTTCATCGGCCGGGTGCGGGACGATCAGCTCGGCCGGATCTTCAGCCATGACATCCGTTCGGTCGGGGCGCGGTACGAGACCCCTGCCGCCACCAGCGGGCCCTCGACGGCCCGTTGCCTGATCCTGGTGACGCCCGATGCCCAGCGCACCATGTGCACCTATCTGGGTGCCTCGGTCGCCCTGGACCCTGCCGACCTGGATCTGGCCATGGTGGCCCAGGCCAAGGTGCTCTACCTCGAGGGCTACCTGTGGGACAGCGAGGCGGCCAAGCGCGCCTTCATCGCCGCGGCGGAGGTGGCTCGCTCCCATGGCGGCCAGGTGGCCCTGAGTCTCTCCGATGCCTTCTGCGTCGAACGGCACCGGGACAGCTTCCAGGAGCTGGTCGACGGCCATGTGGACATCCTCTTCGCCAACGAGATGGAGATCACGGCGCTCTACAGGGCCAACAGCTTCGAGGCGGCGGTCGAGGAGGTGCGCGGCCGCTGTGCCGTGGCGGCCCTGACCCGCAGCGAGCAGGGCTCCCTGGTCCTCAGCGGCGAGCACAGCCACGCGATCGCGCCGTACCGGCTCGGGCCCCTGGTCGACACCACCGGCGCCGGTGATCTCTATGCGGCGGGCTTCCTGCACGGCTTCGCCCAGGGATGGGATCCGGCCCGCTGTGGACGCCTCGGCTCCCTCTGTGCCGGCCAGGTGGTCACCCAGCTGGGTCCGCGGCCCCAGGTCGACCTCGGCGAGCTGGTGGCCACGCACCTGCCCTCCTGAGTCCGGCTCACCGGCATCCCGGATCGCCCGAACACCGCAAGAGGGCAACACCGAATCACCGAATTACCGAATCACCGAAGGTCGCTGCTGCACTCCGCGTTCCCTGGGCCGCAGGCCGTCAGCCACGCCCCGTAACCGCGGCTGCAGCTGGCCTCCCAGTGGATCCACTCGGGGGTGTCGTAGCTGTGCAGTCGGTGCACGAGGGCTTCGAGTTCCTGCAGCTGCTCCGGCCGGCTCTTGATCAGCAGCTGCACTTCGTGCCCAGTGACCAGTTCCCCCTGCCAGTGGTAGAGCGACTGCAGCGGCGTGAGGGCGACACAGGCCGCCAGCCGGGCCTCCAGCACCGCCCTGGCCAGGGTTTCGGCCTGCTCCTGGCCTGCCTCGGTGGTGATCGCCAGCAGCAGGGTCATGCGGTTCCGGGCGCCCTCAGCCATCCTGCCCCGCGGCTCCCGTTCCCCCGGGACCGGGCCAGGCCGCCAGCCGGGCCAGCAGAGCCTGCTGATCCAGTCCCTGGACGCCTGTCGGGTCCGGCGGCCGGCGCAGCAGCAGCAGGCGGCACCCTTGCCGGAGGGCCAGGTGACGCCACAGGGCTTCGGGAGGCCCGCCCGACTGCCGCGCCAGGATCAGCGTGATGCCCCAGCGCTTCAGCAGGGCCTCCTCGACGGCCCCCCCGGCCGTCGGCCGCAGGCAGGCCACCCGCTCCGCCGCCAGCCCCGCCGCCATGGCCTGCTGGAGCGCTGCGGCGCTGGGCAGCAGGCGGGCATGGTGGAGGGCCCCCGGGCTGCAGGCCACCGCATCGGCCAGCCGGCGGGCGCCGATCGCCAGCAGGATCCGCTCACCCCGCAGCGGGACCCGGCGCAGGGCGTCGAGGTCGGGCAGCAGGGGCACCGGGCTCGCCGCGCCGTCGTCGGCCAGATGCGGACGCTCCAGCCGCAGCAGCGGCAGCCCCTGGGCGCCGCAGCCGGTTACCAGGGCCTGCCGGATGGAGAGGGCAAACGGATGGGTCCCATCCACCACCAGCGTGAACGGGGCACCGTGCCGCTCGGCCTGCAGCAGCTCCCGCTGCAGGCCTGGGGCCCCGTCGAGGGCTCCGGTGCACAGCTCGACCCCTGCCAGATGGTCATAGGCCCGGCCCGCCGCCGGGGTCACGACGCTCACCCGCACCCGCCAGCCGAGCGCCAGCAGGGCCTCGGCCAGGCGCGGGCCCTCGCCGGTACCGGCGAACAGCCACAGCCGCCGGCGGGGCTGGTGTGCGCTGCCCTGGTGCATCAGGATGGGCTCACCCAAGGGTTGCCGGAGCGTGAATCACTGTCTGCTGGAAGTCGATGTGCTGGAGGCCCCCCAGGTGCGCTACACCCAGGACAACCAGACTCCTGTGGCGGAGATGGCGGTCCAGCTCGATGGCCTGCGGCCGGATGACCCGCCGGGCCAGCTGAAGGTGGTGGGCTGGGGCAATCTGGCCCAGGATCTGCAGAACCGGGTCCAGGTGGGGCAGCGCCTGATGATCGAGGGCCGGCTGCGCATGAACACCGTCACCCGGCCCGATGGGGTGAAGGAGAAGCGCGCCGAGTTCACCCTCTCCAGGCTCCACCCCCTCGTCGCTGGATCAGCTCCCTCCATGGCGCCCTCCATGGCGCCCCCCCCGGCGACCCGCTCCGTGCCCCCCGTCGCCAGCCCGGCGCCGGCCTCCGGGCGCCCGGCCCCTCGGCCGGTGCCGCGGGCGGCGGCGGCGGCGGAGGCGGAGCCCCCCACCTGGAATGCCTCGCCCCTGGTGCCCGATCTCCCCGAAACCGACGACGAGATTCCCTTCTGAGGCCGGCCTGAACCGCCTGCGGGCCAGTCAGCCTGGCGGAGTTTCACCGGAGGGGTCAGCCGCCGCCGTCCTGCAGCGGGGTCACCCGGTCGAGCAGTTCCCCCAGCTCCCGCTCCAGGGCCGCCAGATCCAGGCGCCACTCGGGCCAGGCCCCGGCGTCGATCTGGCGCAGGAGCCAGAGCCGGTCGGCCTGGAGCTTCTCGATCAGCTCCGCTGTGGGGATTGGGGCCTGCGGGGGTTCAGCCTTCCCTGGGTCCTCCGGTTGTTCCGGGGGCTGGGCTGTTCCCCGGGACTCGGCTGTTCCCGGGGGGGCGGAAGGCGCGGCGTTCGCGGGCGGCGTGGACTCGCCGGGACGGGGGGGACTGGACATCGCGGCGGCCGGGCTGATCGTGGAGGATGGCGTCATGCAAGCACTTTTCTCCCCAGGGAGTCTCGTCACGGTGGCCGGCGCCGCGCTGTCCGTGATCGGCTGGATCGGTTACGCGACGGGCAACCCCAACCTCAGCCTTCCCACCATCTTCTACGGCATCCCGATTCTGCTGGGGGGGCTGGCCCTGAAGTCCTCGGAGCTCCCTCCCCCCGAGCGTCTCAACCCTGCGGGTCCGTTCAAGGCCCTGCGCGAACGACCGGAGAGTGAGCCGCTGCGCAAGCTCCTGGCCGATGTGATGCGCTGGCGCTACGGCCAGAAAGCCCATCTCGAGAGCTCCCTGGAGGTGCTCAAGCTCTGGGACGAGGACGAGCCCCCCCAGCTGCTGGCCGTCGAGGAGCTCGACCATGCCGGGCAGTACGGCCTGAGCCTGCGCTTCGACGCCGGCGCCGTGCCCTTCGAGCGCTGGCAGGCGCAACAGGAGCGTCTGGGCCGCTTCTTCGGTGCCGGCCTCTGCTGTGAACTGGAACAGCTCCAGGGGGGGCGCTTCACCCTGCGGCTGCTGCCCCAGCCCGCCTCCAGTTGAGAGCTCCTGCCGAACCACTCCCCATCAGCCCCATCGTGAGCCCCGATCCCACCATCAACCAGACCGATGCCCTGCGGGTGTCGGTGCTCAGCGAAGCCCTTCCCTACATCCAGCGCTTCAGCGGTCGCCGCGTCGTGGTCAAGTACGGCGGCGCGGCCATGGTCCAGGAGGAGCTGCGCGATGCCGTGTACCGCGACCTGGTGCTGCTCAGTTCCGTCGGGGTGCAGCCGGTGATCGTCCACGGCGGCGGCCCGGAGATCAACGAGTGGCTGGCCCGGCTCAACATCGCGCCGGAGTTCCGGGGAGGGCTGCGGGTGACCACCCCCGAAACCATGGATGTGGTGGAGATGGTTCTGGTCGGTCGGGTCAACAAGCACATCGTCAACGGCCTCCACAAGGTGGGGGGCCGGGCCGTGGGCCTCTGCGGCAGTGACGGATCGCTCGTGACGGCCCGCACCTATGGCGAGGGATGCAACGGGCTCGTGGGCGAGGTGGCGGCCGTGGACCCCTCGGTGCTCGGCCCCCTCCTCGATGCCGGCTACATCCCGGTGATCTCCAGCGTGGCCGCCGATCGCGAGGGCCAGGCCCACAACATCAATGCCGACACGGTCGCCGGCGAGCTGGCCGCGGCCCTCCAGGCCGAGAAGCTCATCCTGCTCACCGACACGGCCGGCATCCTGCGCAACCGCAGCGATCCCGGCTCGCTGATCCGTCAGCTGACCCTCGCGGGTGCCCGTGAGCTGATCGCCACGGGGGTGGTGGAGGGGGGCATGACCCCCAAGACCCAGTGCTGCATCCGGGCCCTCGCCCAGGGGGTGGCCGCGGCCCACATCGTCGATGGCCGGGTGCCCCATGCCCTGCTGCTGGAGGTGTTCACGGACGCGGGCATCGGCACCATGGTGGTGGGCAGTCCCCAGCTGCTCGAGAGCTGAGGCCAAGCGTCCTCCCCCATGGCTGACGATCCCTTCCTCCCGGCGCGCCTCAGCCTCGAACGGGGCGACTATGGCCAGGTGCTGCGCACCCTGGCGGATCTGGCTCCGGCCCATCCCCCGGCCACCGCCCAGGGAGCCCAGTTGCAGCTGCTGATGGCCACCGCCTGGATGGGACAGGGCAACACCGCGCAGGCGATGGCCTGCTGCCGTCAGGTGAAGCGCTGCAGTGACCCCGGTCTGCGGGCCCAGGCCAGGGATCTGCTCACGGTGCTGGAGGCTCCCGCCCTCGAGCGTCCGCGCCGGTGGTCCATCACCCTGCCGGCGCTGGGCGAGGCCGAGCCCCTGGCCGGGGGGATGCAGCAGCTGGCACGCCGCCGCCGCCGGGCCCAGCGTCCGGCGCCGCCCCCCCCACCACCGGTGGGCCCCACCCGGCCGCCGCTCGGTTTCGCCGCGCTGGTGCTCGCGCTGCTGCTGCTGGCGATGCTGCTCGGAGGATGCGGCACCCTCCGCAGCGAGCTCCACTTCCATGGTCCCGGACGCCTCCAGGTGGGGCAGCGGCTGGGGCATGACGCGGCTGGGGTGCCGACGCCGTGGGAGCGCCAGTTCGGATCGGCCCTGCGGCAGGCCGGCCTGAAGCCCGCCGCCGCCGATCCGGGCCCCACAGGGGAGCGGTTGCTGGCTCCGGTGATGCCCGCGGCCGAGGCCCTCGAGCTGCTGGCGGCCAACGTCGCCGAGGCGGCCCGCCTGGCGGGCATGGCGATGCCCCGCCCCAGGCTCGAATGGCACGAGCGCAACTGGCTGGTGGGGGTCCAGCAGCGGCTGGTGGTGGAGGTCGATCTCAGCCAGGCCGATCCCCTGCCGGGCGCTGGCCTGAGTCTGGATCTCGAGCCCCTGCGTCCGGCCGCGGTGCGCCGCGCCAGCCCCGAAGCGGCGGTGGTGCTCTCCGCCGTCCGGGGAGTCCGCTGGCCGCTTCGCTGTGGCGCCGTCAATGCCCTGGAGGTCCGCTGCTGGCGCTGGAGCCCCCTCGGCCTCGGCGCGGGGGCCATCCTGCTCGGCCTGTCGGTGGTGCTGCTGCTGGGGCGCCTGCGCCAGCAGCTGGGTTTCGGCCTGCCCGGCCTGCCGGCCTAGAGGTTGATCGGGTCCGGGTCGATGGCCAGGCCGACACCGCTCGGCAGGGTCTGCCGCAGGATCGTCTCCGGCGGCAGGGGCAGGCACGGCGATTGGGATGGGTCCGGCTCGGCCGGACCATGCAGGAGGAGCTGCCAGCGGCTGCGGCCAGCCACCCGCGCCACCGGGGCGGGGGCCGGACCGATCAGCCACCACCCGGCGGCCTCCACCGCGGGCCTCAGCAACTCCGCGACGGCCGCCGCCGCCGTCGCGGTCCGGCTGGCCTGGGGGCCGCTGAAGCGCAGCAGACAGGCCCGGCTGAACGGCACCAGCCCGCCATGGCGGCGCAGCTCCAGTTCACTGGCCAGGAACCGGTCGTAGCGCCCATCGACCAGATGCCGGATCACCGGATGGTCCGGGCTGTAGGTCTGCACCAGCACCTCCCCAGGCCGCTCACCCCGTCCCGCCCGTCCGGCGAGCTGGAGCAGCAGTTGCAGGCACTGCTCCGAGGCGCGCAGATCCGGGCGGTGCAGCAGGCCGTCGGCGGCCAGCACCGCCGCCAGGGTCACCCGGGGCAGGTCCATGCCCTTGGCCAGCATCTGGGTGCCCACCAGCACATCGGCATCCCCGGCGGCGAAGCGCTCCAGCAGCCGCCGATGGCCATCGCGCCCACGGGTGGTGTCCCGGTCGAAGCGCAGCACCCGCAGGCCCTCGAGTTCTTCCCCGAGTTGTTCCATCACCCGCTGGGTCCCGGCTCCGAACGGCTTGAATGCCGTCGAACCGCAGTGCCCGCAGCGGGTCTGCATCTCGGCGCGGTGGTCGCACCAGTGACAGCGGAGCCATTCCTGGCTGCCGGAACGATGGACGGTGAGAGCCACGTCGCAGTGGGGGCACAGCACCGCCTCGCCGCAGCTGCGGCAGCTCAGGAAGGTGCGATAACCGCGGCGCGGCACCAGAACGACCGCCTGCTCACCCCGCTCCTGAAGGCCCTGGAGCCGGGTCATCAGCGGTCGGCTGAGCAGGCGGCGGTGCCCCGCGGCCAGCTCCTGCCGCATGTCCACCAGCCGTACCGGCGGGAGCGGGCGGCCGCCGATGCGCTCGCGCAGCCGGAGCAGGGTGGTCTGCCTGGGGCCGGTGGTGTGGCAGGCGAGCCAGGTTTCCAGGGCCGGCGTGGCGCTGCCCAGCAGCAGCACGGCCCCGGTCTGCTCCGCCCGCAGCCGCGCCACCTCGCGGGCGTGATAGCAGGGCATCGGACTCTCCTGCTTGTACGAGGTGTCGTGCTCCTCGTCGAGCACGATCAGACCCGGCTGACCCAGGGGAAGGAAGACGGCCGAACGGGTTCCCACGGCCACCAGCGGCTCCCCCTCCAGGCAGCGCCGCCAGGCGGCGACCCGCTCGCCTTCGCTGAGGCCGCTGTGGTACTCGACGACGGCGGCGCCGAAGCGGCGCCTGCAGCGGTCGAGCAGCTGGGGGATCAGACCGATCTCCGGCGTGAGCAGCAGGCTGCTGCGGCCTGCCGCCAGGTGCCGGGCGGCCGCCTGAAGGTACACCTCCGTCTTGCCTGCACCGGTCACGCCCCACAGCAGGAACGACTGGCCCGGCCCAGCTGTCTCCAGGGCCTGGATGGCCTGGGCCTGCGCAGGGGTGAGGGGCTGGGGCGCTTCGAGCGGCTCGCCGCTGCAGCCGCCTTCTCCTCCGGGTCGGGCGGCCCTGCGCCGCAGCAGTCCCCGGCCTTCCAGCGCCTGCACCACGCTGCGGCTGAATCCGGCTCTGCCGCAGAGTTCCCGCAGGGGGACGGGGGCGGCTGCGCTCTCCAGATGGCTGAGCAGGGCCCGCTGGCGCTCTGTCAGGCGCTCCGTCAGGCGCTCATCCCCTCCGACCGGCCGGACGGGTTCCACCACCCAGATCGGTCGGGGCGCCCCGGTCCGGCTGGCCCGCCGCTGCCCCAGCCAGCCCGGCGGCAGGGCACTTTTCAGGGTCTTGAAGACACTGGTGTGGCAGTGTCCTGCCACAGCCGTGATCAGGCTCTGCCACGTCCCGTCGACGGCGGCGCTCTGCAGGATCGCCTCCACCGGCAGCAGCCGGCGGCCCCGGAGTTCCTCGGGGGGCTGCCGGAGGCCGTCGACGACCAGGCCGCTGTGCAGGCGGCCCTGCAGCCGGACCTGCACCAGATCCCCGATGCCCACAGGCAGATCCAGGGGATTGGCATAGGTGAACACCTGTCCCTCGCGGCCGGCCTCGAGCCAGATCTGCAGCCACGGGCTCAGCAAACTTGCAAAGGTCTCCGGGCATTCATAGGATGGTGCTGTTGGGCAGTCCAATGGCTGCCGTCGGAACCAGGCAGAGTTCCGTCCAGTGGGAAGACCTGAAGAGAGAGCCCTGGGATTACCCCCATCCAAGCCCTCCGGTCTGCGACCACCCCTGACAGCACTGCTCCGGCTCCGGCCACCTCCATGCGCTGCCGACAGCTTTTTCCACCGTTGGCCCAGCCGCTGACCGCCCCCGCTCTCCTGTCTGACGTCCACCCCTGACCTGACGGTCGCCGCTGGGTAGCTCCCGAGGGAGTTGTCCCCTGCTGCGCAGGCTTCGTCTTGGTTTCAGTCGTCCACCCCACGGTGGAAGACTGGTCCTGAGGCCTGGCTGGTCTGTTCGCACCGCGGTGCATCCCCATCGCTGTTCGTTCCGGTTCCTGGCCGTCCAGCTCCCAGCCGTCCCCCAGGCAGCCCGCCGCCTGTTTCTCAGGCCCGGCCAGAGCGTGCCTCTTCCCGTCCACCAGGATCCCCGTCTCCCCGTTCACCCTTTCGTCCCAGCCGCCCGTTCGTCCATGAGCCCTGCAGTTGCCAGCCCCAAGTCCGCTCCCGAGATCCTGATGGTGGCGACGGCAGCGGGGGGGGCGGTCCAGGTGACCGCCAAGGGTTCAGGCCAGGAACCAGACACCACGGCCAGCAAGGTCGCCCCGAAGCCCAAGGCTGCGGCCGGGGGCAAGGCCAAGGCCGCCGCCAAGTCCTCCGCCAAGCCCAAGGCCGCCTCCCGGACCGCCAAGGCAGCAGGCGCCAAGCCCGGCTCCACGGCTGATCTGGATGCGGCGGCGGACCAGCTGCTCGCCTCGGCCTCGGCCTCTCCGGCAGAAACGGCCGACAAGGACGACAAGGCGGCCAAGGCGCTGGCGAGCATCAAGGTCGGCCCCAAGGGGGTCTACACCGAGGACTCGATCCGGGTCTATCTGCAGGAAATCGGCCGCATTCGTCTGCTGAGGCCCGACGAGGAAATCGAACTGGCCCGCAAGATCGCCGACCTGCTCCAGCTGGAGGAGCTGGCGGCCCAGTTCGAGGCCGACCACGGCCACTATCCGGACACCAAGGAATGGGCGGCCCTGGTGGAGATGCCCCTGATCAAGTTCCGCCGCCGGCTGATGCTCGGCCGCCGGGCCAAGGAAAAGATGGTGCAGTCGAACCTGCGGCTGGTGGTGTCGATCGCCAAGAAGTACATGAACCGGGGCCTGAGCTTCCAGGACCTGATCCAGGAAGGCAGTCTCGGCCTGATCCGCGCCGCCGAGAAGTTCGACCACGAGAAGGGCTACAAGTTCTCCACCTATGCCACCTGGTGGATCCGTCAGGCGATCACCCGCGCCATTGCCGACCAGAGCCGCACGATCCGGCTGCCGGTCCACCTCTACGAGACCATTTCGCGCATCAAGAAAACCACCAAGACCCTCTCCCAGGAGTTCGGCCGCAAGCCCACGGAGGAGGAGATCGCCGAGTCGATGGAGATGACCATCGAGAAGCTGCGCTTCATCGCCAAGAGTGCCCAGCTGCCGATCTCCCTGGAGACGCCGATCGGCAAGGAAGAGGATTCCCGTCTCGGTGACTTCATCGAAGCCGACATCGAAAACCCCGAGCAGGACGTCGCCAAGAACCTGCTGCGCGAAGATCTGGAAGGTGTGCTGGCCACCCTCAGCCCCCGGGAACGGGATGTGCTGCGGCTGCGCTACGGCCTCGATGACGGCCGCATGAAGACCCTGGAGGAAATCGGCCAGATTTTCGATGTCACGCGGGAACGCATCCGCCAGATCGAAGCCAAGGCCCTGCGCAAGCTGCGCCATCCCAACCGGAACGGCGTGCTGAAGGAATACATCAAGTAACTCTCGGCCCCCTCCCCCCTCGGCGGACCCCGGGTCGCTCGACCATCCTGTAGGAGGGGACCGTTGTGTTCCACCTCTGATGGCTGAAGCCCTTGCCGACCTCCGGGGCCTCCGCACGGCTCCCCACCTCGACGCCTCCCAGCGTGAGCAGCTGCGCAGCGAGCTTCTGCTCCGCATGCAGGCCTGTGACTGGTTCACGGTCGGGGTGATGGCCCCCACGGCCAGGCAGGCGGTGCAGGTGCTGCGTTCCCTGGAGTCCGAGCTCGGCTGGCAACCCCTGGAGCCGGACCCGGCCGGTGAGAGCCTCGAGATGGTCGAGGGTCCGGTGTTCCTGAAGGCCAACCAGCACACCGGACGGTTTCTGCTGCGCCGTGAGCAGGGACTCGGGGAGGGATTGCTGATCACGGGCCACAACCCGGCCGAGCCGGCGGTGGAGGATACGTGGGGCCCCCTGCCACTCGACTGCTTCGGCTGAAGGGCCTGATGGCCCTGCGAGGGACTGCCGAACCTCCAACCCGATCACGGACCATCGCAAGCGGCTGCTGCGGGAACGTCAGTCCCTAGGCTGGGCGGCTGTTGATCGGCAGTTCGACTGCCAACCGAAGGTTCTCGATGGCCGGCTCCACCCTGCGCATTGCCTCCCGCCGCAGCCAGCTCGCCATGGTGCAGACCCACTGGGTGCGCGATGAGCTGGCCAGGGCCCACGCCGGCCTGGAGATCAGCATCGAGGCGATGGCCACCCAGGGGGACAAGATCCTGGATGTGGCCCTGGCCAAGATCGGCGACAAGGGGCTCTTCACCAAGGAACTGGAAGCCCAGATGCTGGTGGACCGGGCGGACATCGCCGTCCACAGCCTCAAGGACCTGCCGACCAACCTGCCCGAAGGGCTGATGCTCGGCTGCATCACCGAGCGGGAAGACCCGGCCGATGCCCTCGTCGTGCACGCCAAACACAGCGACAGGAGCCTGGCGACCCTGCCGGAGGGTGCGGTCGTCGGCACCAGCTCCCTGCGCCGGCTGGCCCAGCTGCGCCATCACTTCCCCCACCTCACCTTCAAGGACGTGCGGGGCAATGTGATCACCCGGCTGGAAAAGCTGGATGCCGGCGAGTTCGATTGCCTGATCCTGGCCGCCGCGGGGCTGGGTCGCCTGGGCCTGGGCGGGCGGATCCATGAGCTGATCGATCCCTCGATCTCCCTGCATGCCGTCGGCCAGGGTGCCCTGGGCATCGAGTGCCGCGAGGGGGATGAGGCCGTGCTGGCCCAGATCAAGGTGCTCGAGCACCTCCCCACAGCCCGTCGCTGCCTGGCGGAGCGGGCCTTCCTGCACGAGCTCGAGGGGGGCTGCCAGGTGCCGATCGGGGTCAACACCCGCTTCAGCGGCGACGACGACACCGGCGAGCTGATCCTCACCGGCATGGTGGCCAGCCTCGATGGTCTCCGGCTGATCCGCGATGAAGCGCGTGGGCCGCAGGAGGACCCGGAGGCCATCGGCAGGGGCCTGGCGCACCGCCTCAGGGAGCAGGGGGCTGGCGAGATCCTGGAGGAGATCTTTGCAAGCGTCCGGCCCGAGGCCTGAGGCCCCAACGCCTGGCTCCGCCGAGGCTGGCCGCCAGCCCTTTCAGTGGAACCTGCTCGCCTGGGCCGCCCTGGTCGGCGGCCTCACCGGGCTCGCGGTGGTGGCTTTCCACGAGCTGCTCGGTCTGATCAACAACGGACTGTTCGGTCCCCTCGTCGAAGTGCTCCTCAGCGTCGGTCGTGCACCTCTGAGCGAGCCCCCGCCCGAGCTGGTCCAGTTGCCGCCCCAGAGCGGCACACCCCTGCGCGCCCTGCTGCAGATCGGCCTGGGGGGGCTGGGATTTCTGCCGCCGCCGCCCGCCAGCCTCGAGCCGCCCCCCCTGCCCGTCTCCGGGCTGCCCGACTGGATCAACCTCTGGCCGGTGGTGGTCGTCCCCACCCTCGGGGGGCTGGCCGTGGGTCTGCTGCGCCGTCTGGGCGGCGATCTCGGGCCCGGCCTCCCCAGTCTGCTGGCCATGGCGGATGGGGCTGTCCCCCCCATGCCCCGGCTTCCAGCCCTGCGGCTGCTGGGTGCTTCCCTGAGCCTCGGCAGCGGCGCTTCCCTGGGCCCCGAGGGCCCGAGTGTGGAAAGCGGCGGCAACCTGGGCCTCTGGGTCGCCCTGCGGGCCGGGCTGCCTCCCCAGAGCCAGAAAGCCCTCGTGGCGGCGGGGGTGGCGGCGGGGCTGGCTGCCGGCTTCAAGGCCCCCATCGCCGGGGTGTTCTTTGCCTTCGAGGGGAGTTTCAGCGCCATTCAGGGCCGGCCGAGTCTGCGGGCGGTGCTGGTGGCGGCGGTCGCCTCGGCCCTGGTGACCCAGCTGGTGCTCGGGGATGCACCGATCCTGCGGCTGCCGGCCTACGAGGTGCGTTCACCCCTGGAGCTGCCGTTGTACCTGGGGCTTGGGCTCCTGGCGAGCCTGGTGTCCTGGCTGCTCCTGACGGTGCTTGCCCTGGGCCGCAGCGATCGGCTGCAAGGCGCGCTGGCCCGCCTGCCGGTCGGACTTCCCACGGCCCTGGGGGGGGCGGCGGTGGGCGTGATGGCCCTGGGGTTTCCCCAGGTGCTCGGCGTCGGCTACGACACGATCGAGGCCCTGCTCGGGCGCGACGGGGGCATCCCCCTGCTGGCCCTGCTGGTGCTGCTGGGGATGAAGCTGCTGGCCACGGCCATCAGCAATGCCACCGGGTTCGTGGGCGGTGGCTTTGCCCCCTCCCTGGTGCTGGGAGCGGTGCTGGGCAACTGCTACGGCCAGGTGCTGGGCGATGGCTGGCTGCACCTGCCGATTGCCGAGCCACCCGCCTATGCCATGGTCGGCATGGCGGCCGTGCTGGCGGGCAGCGCGCGGGCGCCGCTCACGGCCCTGTTGCTGCTGTTCGAGCTCACCCATGACATCCGGATCGTGCTGCCGCTGATGGCGGCTGCCGGCTTGAGTGCTCTCCTGGTGGAACGCTGGCAGGGGATCAGCGATCCCGGTCTGCTCGGCCCCGACGCCGAGGAGGAGCGCCGCCGGCGTGAACTCGCCGCCGTCGGCGTCAGCGAGGCCTTCGAACCCGAAGCTCCCCTGGTGCTGCCGGCGGAGTCTCCGGCCGTGACAGCCCTGGCCGAGCTGGTGGCGGCCCATGGTCACTGCCTGGTGGTGGCCGAGGGGCAGTGGGTGATCGGCCTGGTGACCCTGGCGGATCTTCAGCGGGTGATCAGCGCCCGCTCGGACTCCCCCGGCGCTCGGTCCGGCGCCACGCCTCTGCTGCGGGACTGCCTCCGGGGCGATCTGGTCTGGCTGCCTGAATCGGCCCATCTGGCGCAGCTGGAGGATCAGCTCGCCCCCACGGGCTGCCGCCAGGTGCCGGTGTTCGCGGTGGAGGCGATCCGGGCCGGGGTTCTGCCCCATGGCCTGCCGAATCCCGGCCTGGCGGTGGCCTCGCTGCGGGGACTGGCCAGCCGGGACGGCATGGCCAGAGCCCTTGCCCGCCGGATGATGCTGCCGGCGCAGCCCTGAGGGTCGCCGGTCAGGGCTGCTTCAGGCCCACAGGGAGATTCAGGCCTGCTCGCGCTGCACGGCGCCGAAGTGGCTCACATCCAGTCCGCTGGCGATGGGGTCGGCATCGGCCAGACGGGCGATGATCCGATGCAGGTCGAGCACGGAGAGTTCCCCGTCGCTGGACCATTTGAGGGCCGTGCTGTGCTCCTGCTCCATCACCTGACCCCAGCTGCCGCGCGCTCCGGCACCACCGCCAGAGCAGGAGGACAGCTCTCCGGCTCCACCCTGGTGTGAATGCGGGGGATGCACAGGAATCATCGGCCACAAATCTGAACCGGAAACTTACGCTCAAGCCCCTCAGATTCGTCCATGCCGGGGGGCGATCTCAAGAATCTCTTTCGGTTCAGTGATGGTGTGCATGGAGCGGGGGACGAGCGGGGTCCCGATGGCGCCCATGGAGCCCCGTTCAGGGCCTCAGCGTTGGACGATCACCGGGGTCCCCACCTCGACCCGATCGAACAGCTCGCGCACGTGGGGGGTCAGCATGCGCACGCACCCATTGGAGACGGCCGCGCGGGAGGTGACGGTCCAGGCCCAGGCGGTGGGGGTGCCATGGATGCCGTACTGGTTGGCACCGCTCTGCTTGAAGCCGATCCAGCGGTCCCCCAGAGGCCCCTGGGGCCCGACGGTGGCGTTGACCTTGCCGCTGCGGGTGCTCTGGTAGCGCGGATTGATCACCTTGTTCTCCACCGCGAAGCGCCCCACGGGGGTGGGGGTGCTGGGATCGCCGATGGCCACCGGCCAGCTGCCCACGACCTTGCCGTTCTCCCGCAGGCTGATCTGGCGCCTGCCCAGCTCCAGCACGATTTCGCGGTTCACCGTGGCCGGCACCACGGTGGTGGTGCTCGAGCTGGTGCTGCTGCCGGGGGCTGCGCTGGGCGCCGTGGCCTCGGCCGTCCAGCCTGCGGTCTGTCCCAGGGGCACCAGGAGAGCGGCGCTGAGGAGTCCGAGGGCTCCGGCGCCGAACCGCTGGAACTGGGTGGGGCGGTGGGGCTGCATCACGGCAATGGATCGGATCGGGGATGGTGGCTGGGACGAGGGCTGGGGCGGCGTTCCCGGCAGGAAACAGGAGCGGCCGCCCGGGTGGCGCGCGGCGCCTCAGTTCACCAGTTTGGCGTCGATCTCAGCCTGGTAGCGGGCCTCGCACGCCTTGACGATGGTCACGGCTTCGGCGCTCTCGAAGAAGCCATTCACCTTGCAGGTGCCGGGCTTCTTGAGGTCCTTGTAGTGCTCCCAGTAGTACTGGGTCTCCTTGAGCCAGTGATCCCCCAGCTGGGTGTAACTGGTGATGTGGTCCATCCGTTTGTCGTCCGCCAGCACGGCGATCACCTTGTCGTCGACCTCACCGCCATCGTCGAATTTCATGACGCCGATGATCCGAGCCTCCACCAGGGAGCCTGGAACCAGGGGTTCGGTGACGCCCACGATCTCGATATCCAGGGGGTCGCCGTCCTCGTCCCAGGTGCGGGGGATGCAGCCGTAGGCAAAGGGATAGGCCAGCGAGGAGTAGCCCACGCGATCGAGCTTCAGGTGGCCGGTTTCGGTGATCAGCTCGTACTTGTTGATCGTCATGGAGTTGAGCTCCACGATCGCGTTCAGCCGCAGCTCCGCTTCATCGGCAAAGGCCGGCAGCACATGCAGCAGGTTCAGCATCGTGCGGCTGGGGGCGTGGTCGATGTTCGCCATCAAGCAGGTTCGGTGGGCGGCCGGCATCCTAGGGATCGGCTCCGGAGCCGATTGCGCTAGCCCTGCAGCTGCCCCAGCTTCCGCTCCAGATAGGCCAGGAAGGGTGCAGCGGAGAGGGCGCTGCCGCAGACCTGCGCCACCAGTTCCTCCCCATCCACCTGGCGGCCGAGGGGCCAGACATGGCGGGCCAGCCACTGTTGCAGCCGTTCTTCCTCCCCTTGGGCCACGCAGTCTTCGATCGCCCCGGCTCCGCCGAGATCGCGCTCGAGGGCCTCGGCGAGCTGGGCACTGATCAGATGGCCGAGGGCGTAAGAGGGGAAATAACCGAACAGTCCCTCGGCCCAGTGGATGTCCTGCAGGCATCCTTCGGCGTCGCTGGCGGGCCGGACACCGAGGAGTTCGCCCATCCGCCGGTTCCAGTGGTGGGGGAGTTCCTCCACCGGCATGGCCTGCTCCAGCAGGGCCAGCTCCAGTTCGAAGCGCAGCACGATGTGCAGGCCGTAGCTGAGCTCATCGGCCTCCACGCGGATCAGGCCCGGTTTCAGCGGGTTGAGGGCGCGCCAGAAGCCGAAGGCCCCGTTCCAGGGATCGCTGCCCAGCCCCTGGCAGAAGCGGTGGTGCCAGCGCTCGGCGAAGGCCCGGCTGCGGGCCACCCTGCACTCCCAGAAGAGCGACTGGGATTCATGCACTCCCATCGAGGTGGCTTCCCCCAGGGGCCACGGGAAGTAGTGGTCGTCGGTGCGGGGCAGGCCCTGCTCGTAGAGCGAATGGCCCCACTCGTGGGCGGTGGCCAGAAAGGCCGACAGCGGCTGGCCTGGCACCACCCGGGTGGTGATGCGGAAGTCCTGGGGGCCGACGGTGCAGGAGAAGGGGTGGGCCGACCGCGAGCGCTGGCAGCGCTGGGGGTCGTAGCCCCAGCTGTCCAGCAGCTCGGCGCAGAGCCGCTCCTGCAGGGCCTCGGCCAGATCGCCGCCGGAGCCCTCCGGAGTGCTGCTGGGAGCCACCCGCTGGAGCAACGCCGGCAGCCCAGCCCTGAGGGGGGCAAACAGCTCCTCGAGCCGGGCCTTGCTCACATTCGGCTCAAAGGGCTGGGCCAGGATTTCCCAGGGGCTGCGGGCCACCGGCTCGGCAGCAGCCAGCTGGCTGGCCTGCTCCAGGCGCAGGCTGATCAGCTCGGCGAGCGCAGGAGCAAAGGTCCCGAAATCGTTGCGGGCGCGGGCGTCCTGCCAGACGGCATTGCCCCGGGACTGGGCCTTGGCCAGGGCACTCACCAGGGCTGGGTCCAGACAGCGCTGGCGCCCCAGCTCCAGCCGCAGCAGCTCCAGGTTGCGTCGCAGCTCCGGTGGCGCCTCGCTGTCGAGCTCCGCCTCAGCCGCCACCAGCAGTTCGGTGTAGGGCGCGCTGCTCTGGCGCTCATGCAGTTCACCCGCCAGCAGTGCCAGCTGCTGGCCCCGCCACTCGGCCCCGGCCGCCGGCATCACAGTGTTCTGGTCGTAGTAGAGCGCACTGCTGATCGATCCCAGCAGCCGGGTCTGATGCAGGTGGTCGCGGAGGCGCCGGAGCGCCGTGCCCGGTACGGCCATGGGGCGGGATCGTGCGGCTTCCCAGCATGGCGCCTGGCCATGGAACAGCCTGGCGGCGTTGGAGCCGCCTCCCTAGGGTTGAGCGCGCGTCTGCCGCGGAGCTGTGGGCATTCCGATCGACGGCATCGTCAACCCGAGGCTGGCCGATCGCCTGACCCGCTTCACGGGCGCCGCGAAGGTTGTCACCTACTACCTGGAACGGCAATCCGGTGTGCGAATGGTCGGGGGGCGCCGCAGGGCCACCACGGCGATGTCGTGGAGAGAATCGCGGCTGATTCGAAGGTTCCTGAACGGGATTGACAAGCTGACCGGCCTTTCCTTCGAGCGTGTGCCTTCCAGGGAGGAGGCCGTCATGGACATCTATGCACTGAAGCGTTATCTCGATCCAAATGTGATCGGATCCACCTTCTTCACGAAGGATGGTTACGATGTGACCTGGCAGAACATGAGGCGGGGCCTCGTGGGAATGGA
>NZ_JBKOUC010000012.1:0-113701 GCF_046764815.1 Aphanothece stagnina RSMan2012 | reverse complement strand
CCGCCATCGCCCCTCCGTGGGCGGAGCCCGGGGGAAGACGCGGCAGGCGGACGGAATCCCGTCGCCGCTGAACGTAACAGAACATTGCGTGGTTTGTGAAGAGGGGTTGCGCAGCGCCGGTGGCCGGATCGCCGCACCCCGGTTCTGCCGGCCCTGCCGATGAGGGGCCGGGCGGCCGTCGTCACCTGGAGCCCGAGCGTCACGCTCGTGCCCACCCGTGGCTGCTTTAACCGCTGCGATTACTGCGGCTTCCGCCTGTCCCCCGATCCCCGCGATCCCCTGGCCGATGCCCTCGGCGATCGGCAGGCCCTGGCGCTCCTGGGCTCCAGGCCCCAGGCGCTCGAGGTGCTGCTGCTCAGCGGTGAGGTGCCACCGGCGTCAGCCCACCGCACCGCCTGGTTCGCCCGGTTGGTGGCCCTCAGTCGCCTGGCTCTGGCGCAGGGCCGCCTGCCCCACACCAACGCGGGACCGCTGAGCCGAACCGAGATGGCGAGGCTGGGCCGGCTCAATCCCTCCCTGGGTCTGATGCTGGAGGGCCTGGGCCCGGCCTACGACGCCCTGCATCGCCAGGCGCCCAGCAAGCGGCTGGAGCAGCGGCTGGCGCAGCTGGAGCAGGCGGGGCGCCTTGGCGTTCCCTTCACCACCGGCCTGTTGCTCGGCGTCGGTGAAAGCCGCCAGGACCAGCGCGACGCCCTGGAGCTGATCGCCCTGCTGCATGCCAGCTGGGGGCACGTGCAGGAGGTGATCCTGCAGCCCTTCCGGCCCGCCGGTGCGGAGGGGCTGCCCCTTCCGGCGGCGACCTGCGAGTCGCTCCTCGAGCTGATCGCCGAGGCCCGCCGGATCCTGCCCCCGGAGGTGCATCTCCAGCTGCCGCCCAACCTCTGGCCCCTGGAGCACCTGGTGGCGGCCCTGGAAGCCGGCATCGACGACCTCGGCGGCATCGACACCGTGGATGTGATCAACCCGGCCTACCCCCAGCCCACGGCTGGGGCCCTGGCCGAGCACCTGGCCGCGGCGGGCTGGGAGCTGAGGCCACGCCTCTGTGTGCATCCGGCCTGGATCGCGCAGCTGCCGGCCGCGCTGCGGGCCCGGGCCGAGGCGATGGCTCAGCGGCTCGGGCGGGGTGGTTAGCGTCCGGGTTAACCGCTAGCGGGAGTTGTCGGCCGTGGGCACCACAGGGCCAGTGGTCACCAGCAACCACGTGGTCACCACCAATCACCGGGTGCTGCTCGTCCGGCTTCCCTGCAACCCCATCTTTCCGATCGGCCCGATCTACCTGGCCGATCACCTGCACAAGCAGTTCCCGGCTCTCCCCCAGCAGATCCTCGACCTGGCTGCCGTGCCGGTGCTCGATGTCGAGCGGATGCTGGCCGAGGCCGTGGAGGTGTTTCGCCCCACCCTGCTGGTGTTCTCCTGGCGGGACATCCAGATCTACGCACCGGTGGACGGCCGCAGCGGCAATCCCCTCCAGAACTCCTTCGAGGTCTTTTACTCCCGCAATCCGCTCAAGCGGCTGCGCGGCGCCATCGGTGGCCTTGGCCTGATGCGGGCCTTCTACGGCGAGCTCTGGCGCAACCTTCGCCTCGTGAAGCTCGGGCTGCGGCGGGCACGGCGCCACCATCCCGAGGCCCGGGCCGTGATCGGTGGTGGCGCCGTGAGCGTGTTCTACGAACAGCTGGGCAGGAAATTGCCGGCGGGCACCGTGGTCTCCGTGGGGGAGGGGGAGCCCCTGCTCGAAAAGCTGATCCGGGGCGATTCCATCGCCGCCGACCGCTGCTTCGTGGCTGGCGAGCCCCCAAGGCCGGGCCTGATCCATGAGCAGCCGGGGGGCATGGAGAAGACCGCCTGCGATTACGGCTACATCGCCTCGATCTGGCCCCAGCTGGACTGGTACCTGGACGGGGGTGATTTCTACGTGGGGGTGCAGACCAAGCGTGGCTGCCCCCACAACTGCTGCTACTGCGTCTACACCGTGGTGGAGGGCAAGGCCGTGCGGGTCAATCCCGTGGCGGAGGTGATCGACGAGATGCGCCAGCTGTATGCCCGTGGCGTGCGTGGCTTCTGGTTCACCGACGCCCAGTTCATCCCCGCCCGCCGCTACATCGAGGATGCCAAGGAGCTGTTGCGCGCCATCCTTGCCGAAGGCTGGGATGACATCCGCTGGGCTGCCTACATCCGTGCCGACAACCTCGATGCCGAGCTGGCCGAGCTGATGGTGGCCACGGGCATGAGCTACTTCGAGATCGGCATCACCTCCGGCAGCCAGGAGCTCGTGCGCAAGATGCGCATGGGCTACAACCTGCGCACCGTGCTGGAGAACTGCCGCCTGCTGGCGCGGGCAGGGTTCCGCGAGCAGGTCTCCGTCAACTATTCGTTCAATGTGATCGACGAACGGCCCGAAACGATCCGCCAGACGGTGGCCTATCACCGGGAGCTGGAGAGGATCTTCGGGGCCGACAAGGTCGAGCCCGCCATCTTCTTCATCGGGCTGCAGCCCCACACCCACCTGGAGCAGTACGGCTTCGAGCAGGGTTTGATCCGGCCCGGTTACAACCCCATGAGCATGCTGCCCTGGACAGCCCGCAAGATGCTCTGGAATCCCGAACCGATGGGCAGCACCTTCGGGAGGATCTGCCTGGAGGCCTTTGACCGAAACCCTGCAGACTTCGGCCGAACCGTGATGGATCTGCTCGAGCGTGACTACGGCCTGGCCCCGCTGGAGGAGGCCCTGCATGCGCCGGTGGAGGGCCGGAAGGCCCTGGCGACCGCCCGGCGCTGAAGGGGGGCGGGGTGTGTGAGGGCATCCTCAGGTCTGCCGCCTCAGCCACCAGAGGAGCACAAGCAGCCCCAGCCAGCCCACCAGGCCGCCGATCGGGTTCACGTCGCCGGCGGAACCGGCGCCGGCCCACCAGGCAGGCGCCGCAGGAGCGATGGTCAGCAGGCCCTTCTGCACCAGGAACCAGCCCCCCACCAGCCCGCCATGGAGAGCCACGGCTCCCCACAGAGCCCCGCCATCGGCCAGCTTGCGCAGCCCCAGCGCCAGGCCCAGCAGCAGCAACCCGCCCAGCAGGACGATCCCCTGCAGACCGGGCGCCCGGTACCAGGGGTGCACCAGGGCGAAGATCGCCGCCTGGAGCACCAGGGCCCGACGCCTGCCGATCTGGAGGTTCAGCTCACCCCAGAGCCAGCCCCGGAACAGCACCTCCTCCGCCAGTCCCACCCCGAGCCCCAGCAGCAGGGCATTGGCCACCAGATCCGGCGCCAGACGTCCGGACCACTGCGCCTGGGCGCCCAGCAGCAGGGCCGAGGCGGTGAGACCCAGCAGAACGACCGCCTGGAGCAACCCGCCCAGCACCTGGACCAGGGCGCTGCCCGGGGGGGCCGCCAGACCGAGGCTCTGCCAGGGGGTGCGGGACCCCCACGCCCGGCGGATCCTCCAGGGCAGGGTGGCCAGCAGCAGCCCAAAGGCGATGGCCACCCCGGCGAGATCCACCTGGTCGGCCCGCCATTCGGGCCTCAGCCAGCCCAGGGGTCGGGAAAGGGCGAACCCCAGGGCGTAGAGCAGCGGCACATAGGCCGCGGTGCCCCACCAGTGCGGCCGGGCGACGGGCCGAGCACGGCCGGCGGGGGGCATCAGGTCTCGGGTTCGAGGGTGCTGGTCAGTCCCTTGGCCTTGAGGGTTTCGCAGTAGAACTCGGCGGGTTCCAGATCACACACGATCACCAGGCCCACGCCGGTGTTGTGCGCCTCGAGCATCACGGCGATCGCGTCCTGCTCACTCAGGGAGGGCACGACCTGGCGAAGGGTGGTGACCACGTACTCCATCGAGTTGACGGGGTCGTTGTGGAGCAGCACCTTGTAGCGCGGCGAGGGTTTGCGCACCCGCTCGGGCGCCTTCTCCATCACCGCTGCTCCGCCGGTCTCACGGCTGGGGGTCTGGGTGGCCTGGGGCACTGTGGTCATGGCGGCAGCTGTCATGACGACCTGCTTATTAAAGGGCGGGATGGCGGGGCCGTGACGGCGGGGGCGTGACCGTGGGGCCGTGACGGTTGGGCCGTGACGGTGGCGGAGGGTGGAGCGCAGGCGTCAGAGCGCCCGGATGCGGCGCATCGCCTCCTCCACGTTCGCGCGGCTGTTGAAGGCCGAGAGGCGGAAGTAGCCCTCTCCGGCGGCGCCGAAGCCGCTGCCCGGGGTGCCCACCACATGGGCCCGGCCGAGCAGATGGTCGAAGAAGCCCCAGGAATCGAGGCCCTGGGGGGTTCGCAGCCACACGTAGGGAGCCTGCTCGCCCCCGTACACCTGCAGGCCAGCCGCCGAGAGCTCCCGCCGGATGATCGCGGCGTTCTCCATGTAGAAGCCGATCAGCGCCTTCACCTGGGCCTGACCTTCCGGGGAGTAGACCGCCTCGGCACCGCGCTGCACGATGTAGCTCACCCCGTTGAACTTGGTGCTCTGGCGGCGGTTCCACAGGGCCCAGAGTTCCACCTTCTCGCCGTTGGCCGCCGTGCCCTTCAGGCCCCGGGGCACCACGGTGAGGGCACAGCGGGTGCCGGTGAAGCCGGCGTTCTTCGAGAACGAACGGAATTCGATCGCGCACTCGCGGGCCCCCTCGATCTCGTAGATCGAGTGGGGCAGGGAGGGGTCCTGGATGAAGGCCTCGTAGGCGGCATCGAACAGGATCAGGGCGTCGTGGGCGCGGGCGTAGTCCACCCAGGCCTCGAGCTGCGCCCGGCTGGCGACCGCCCCGGTGGGGTTGTTGGGGAAGCAGAGGTAGATCAGATCCACCGGTTCGGTGGGGATCTGGGCGGTGAAGCCGTTCTCCGCATTGATCGGCAGGTAGGTGAGGCCGCCGTACTGACCCGATGCATCGGCCTCGCCGGTGCGGCCGGCCATCACGTTGCTGTCCACGTACACCGGGTACACCGGATCGGTCACGGCGATGCGGTTGCCCTCACCCAGGATGTCGAGAATGTTGCTGCTGTCGCACTTGCTGCCGTCCGACACGAAGATCTCCTCGGCGGAGATGTCGCAGCCGCGGGCCTGGAAGTCGTGGGCGGCGATCGCCTCGCGCAGCCACGGGTAGCCCTGCTCCGGCCCGTAGCCGTGGAAGCCCTCGCGGGTGCCCATCGCATCGATGGCGGCCTTCATGGCGGTGCGGCAGGCCTCAGGCAGCGGTTCGGTCACATCGCCGATGCCCAGGCGGATGATCGCGGCTTCGGGGTTGGCCTCGCTGAAGGCCTTCACCCGCCGGGCGATCTCGGGGAACAGGTAGCCCGCCTTGAGCTTGAGGTAGTTGCCGTTGACCTGCACCACAGGTGGCTGCGCGAATTGCTGGCGGCATCTTGCTATGGCCGCCGGCCTGAGCGGAGGACGCCTGAGCCCTGCCCGCTGCGCTCCCGGCCGGGAGGCTGCATACGATCGAGGGCAGGCCTGCCGCCTCCACCTTGACCGTTGCTCCCGTCCCTGAGGCCGCGGCTGCCCAGCCGATCGATCTGGACGATCTGATCGACCGGACGATCAGCAAACCCGCCCGCTACATCGGCCATGAGCTGGGGGTTGAGCCGCGCCCGTGGGACGCGGCGGACGTGCGCTGGGCCCTGACCTACCCCGAGGTCTACGAGGTGGGGGCCAGCAACCTCGGCCACATCATTCTCTATTCCATTCTCAACGCCCTGCCGGGGCAGCTCTGCGACCGGGCCTACCTGCCGGCTGCCGATCTCGCGGCGCGGTTGCGGCAGCGCCAGCTCGCCCTGTTCGGGGTGGAGAGCCGACGGCCGCTGCCGGCCTTCGACATCCTCGGCTTCAGCCTCAGCTACGAGCTCGGCGGCACCAACATCCTGGAGATGCTGGAGCTGGCCCGGGTGCCCCTCCGGGCCGCCGACCGCGGCGATCTGCCGCTGGATCACCCCCAGGCGCCGCCCCTGATCTTTGCCGGCGGGCCGACCGCCACGAGCAACCCGGAGCCCTTCGCGCCCTTCTTCGACTTCATCGCCCTCGGCGATGGCGAGGAGCTGCTGCCCGAAATCGGCCTGGTGGTGGCCGAGGCCAAGCGGGCCGGACTGAGCCGTCGCGACACCCTGCGCGATCTGGCCCAGGTGCCCGGCGTCTACGTGCCCGGCCTCTACGGCCCCGGCGCCGACGGGGTGACGATCGAGCCGCTGGAGCCCGGGTTGCCCCGTCGCATCCTGCGCCGCACGGCCACGCCCATGCCCCACTACGCCATGGGTCTGGTGCCCCACATCGAGACGGTCCATGACCGTCTGACGGTGGAGATCCGTCGCGGCTGCACGCGGGGCTGCCGCTTCTGCCAGCCGGGCATGCTCACCCGCCCGGCCCGGGACGTGGAACCGGAGGCGGTGATCGAGGCGGTGGAGGAGGGGATGCGCCGCACCGGCTACAGCGATTTCTCGCTGCTGTCCCTGAGCTGCTCCGACTACCTGGCCCTGCCCGCCGTCGGCGTGGAGCTGCGGAACCGCCTGGCCGAACGGAACGTGAGCCTCACGCTGCCCAGCCAGCGGGTGGATCGCTTTGACGACAACATCGCCCACATCCTCGGCGGCACCCGCAGGGCCGGGCTCACCTTCGCGCCGGAAGCCGGCACCCAGCGGCTGCGCGACATCGTCAACAAGGGACTCACCGACGCCGAACTGCTGCGGGGCATCCGCACGGCGATGGCGTCCGGCTACCGCAGGATCAAGCTCTATTTCATGATCGGCCTGCCCGGCGAGACCGATGCGGATGTGCTGGGCATCGCCGACACCTGCCGCGAGCTGCAGCAGCAGTGCCGCGACCTGGGCCGGCTGGAGCTGAACCTCACGATCAGCAACTTCACGCCCAAGCCCCACACCCCGTTCCAGTGGCACAGCGTCAGCACCGAGGAGTTCCGGCGGCGCCAGCAGCTGCTGCGCGGGGCCCTGCGCCAGCTGCGGGGCCTCAAGACCAACTTCACCGACGTGCGGCTCTCGGCGGTGGAGGATTTCGTCGGCCGGGGGGACCGGCGCCTCGCCCCGGTGATCGAGGCCGCCTGGCGGGCCGGGGCCGGGCTGGATGCCTGGTTCGAGTCGGCGGAGCGCACCTATGCCGCCTGGACCGGAGCGATCGCGGCCGCTGGCCTCGGGGGGCGCTACCGGGCGCTGGAGATGGGGGCCTGGAGTGCCGCCGAGGCGCTCAGTGGCGCTGACCTGGAGGCCTTCTGCCGCCAGAGCCTGCCCTGGGACCACATCGATTCCGGGCTCGACAAGCGCTGGCTGGCGGAGGATCTGCAGCGGGCTCTGGCGGCGGTCGTGGTGCCCGACTGCTCCTTCGAGGGGTGCAGCAGCTGCGGGGTCTGTGGCCCGGAGCTGGGCCACAACGTGGTGATTCCGGCGCCGCCGATTCCGTCCCAGCAGCCCCAGGGGGCCCCGGCCAGCGAGCGGGTGCAGCGCCTGCGCCTCGGCTTCGCCAAGACCGGTGCCCTGGCCCTGATCAGCCACCTCGACACGCTGCGCCTGCTGGAGCGCACCCTGCGCCGCAGTGGTCTGCCGGTGAGTTTCACCGGGGGCTTCCATCCCCTGCCCCGGCTGCAGCTGGCTCTGCCCCTGCCCCTCGGCGTGGAGGGGAGCGGCGAGTGGCTCGACCTGGAGCTCACCGAGGCGCTCCCCCCCGCCGAGGTGCGGAGCCGTTGGCAGGCCACCCTGCCGCCGGAGCTGCAGCTGCTGTCGGCCGGCCAGGTGGAGACCTTCGGCCCCAGCCTCTCCCAGGAGCTGGAGGCGGCCCACTGGTCGATCGCCCTGGCGACGCCTGCGGGCGTCGCGCTTCCCACGGCGGGCCGCTGGCGGGAGGCCATCGCCGCCCTGCTGGCCTCCACCTCCCTCCCCTGGGAGGACACCGACAAGAAGGGCCGGCCCCGCAGCCGCGAGTGCCGCGGCGCCCTGCTGGCCCTGCGCTGGTCCGCCGACCTGCCGCCGGGTGACGTCCCGGCCGGGCCGGTGGTGCTGGAACTGGAGGCCGCGGTGGATCCGGCGGGCCGCAGCCTGCGGCCTGAGCAGCTGGCCCACTGGCTCTCGCAGCGGCTTGGCGTGCCCCTGGAGCCCGGCCGTCTTCGCCGCACAGCCCTGATCCTGCGCGAGGAATCCGCCGCAGGCGAGGGGGCGGGCACCTCCCCGAGGGGCTGAGGGAGGCGCGTGCTAATTTCCTCCCAAGGCGATCAGGCTGTCTGCCTGCAAGCTTCCCGCCGCCTTCCCGCAGCGCCACAAGCTTTTTCAGCGCAACCAGCAGCAGTCCGTCACCTCCGTTGGCGGCCCTGCCCTGAGTGACCACTCTTGGACTCTCGCCCCACCGCTTTCACGTCCCAACCGTTCTGAAAGCGCTCCGCGGCCCCGATGCGCGGTGATTTTTGAGCAGCCTTTGCAGCATCGTTGTGGCGCCGGGTCATCCCCGCGCCGACGCCGTTCCCTCCTCGCCACCCAGCAACGCGGACCGGCCTGTGGTCTGCCGCTTCGCTTAACCCACGGCCAGGCCCCGTACGGGCCTAACCCCTTCCCCCATGCCCCAGCAGATCGTCATTGCCGAGCAACTGCGGATCGCCGCGGTTCTCAACGACGAACGTGTTGATGAGTTGATCGTGGCCCAGGGCCGCTACCAGATCGGTGACGTCTACCTCGGCACGGTCGAGAACGTTCTGCCCGGCATCGATGCCGCGTTCGTCAACATCGGAGAGAGTGAGAAGAACGGTTTCATCCACGTCACGGATCTGGGTCCGCTCCGGCTGAAGAAGGGGGCCGCGGGCATCACCGAGCTGCTCGAGCCGAAGCAGAAGGTGCTCGTTCAGGTGATGAAGGAGCCCACGGGCAGCAAGGGCCCCCGGCTCACCGGCAACCTCACCCTGCCGGGCCGTTTCCTGGTGCTGCAGCCCCACGGCCAGGGGGTCAACATCTCCAGACGCGTCAATGGCGACAACGAGCGCAACCGGCTGCGCGCCCTGGGGGTTCTGATCAAGCCTCCCGGTGCCGGCCTGCTGATCCGCACCGAGGCGGAGGGTGTCAGCGAGGAGCTGCTGATCGACGATCTCGAGTCGCTGCTGCGGCAGTGGGAAGCGATCCAGACCGCTGCCGAGGGGGCCAACCCTCCGGTGCTGCTGAACCGCGATGAAGACTTCATCCATCGCGTGCTGCGGGATCTCTACAGCCCTGATCTGGTGCGGGTGGTCGTCGACAGCGCCGAGGGCGTGGCCCGAGCCAATGCCTTCCTGGGCCACGACCACACCAACGTGCTCGTCGAAGCCCATGCCGAGCCCACCGAGATCCTCGAGGCGTTCCGGGTCAACGCCGCCATCCACGATGCCCTGAAGCCGCGGGTGGATCTGCCCTCCGGGGGCTACGTGATCATCGAGCCCACCGAGGCCCTCACGGTGATCGATGTCAACTCCGGCTCCTTCACCCGCTCCGCCAACGCCCGCGAGACGGTGCTGTGGACCAACTGTGAGGCCGCTGTCGAAATTGCCCGACAGCTGAAGCTGCGCAACATCGGGGGTGTGGTGGTGGTTGACTTCATCGACATGGAGTCGCGCCGCGACCAGCTCCAGCTGCTGGAGCACTTCACCCAGGCCGTGCGTGACGATACGGCCCGCCCCCAGATCGCTCAACTGACCGAGCTGGGCCTGGTGGAGCTCACCCGCAAGCGCCAGGGACAGAACATCTACGAACTGTTCGGCAGGGCCTGTCCCAGTTGCGGTGGGCTGGGCCATGTGGCCGTGCTCCCCGGCAAGGACACCCTCCAGCCCCTGGCCAGTGCGGGCGGGCTGGTGCGCACCGTCCCGGCCGCCCGGGCCGAGGCTCTGGCCCCGGCTGCCGCTGCGGAGAGCAACGGGGCCGGTCGCCGCCGCCGCGGCGGTCGCGGTGGCCGTCTGCAGACCACCGAATCCGCCGATTCCACCACGGTGTTCGTTCCTGTGGCTCCCCTGCTGGAGAGCGTTCCCAGCGAGGCCCCCAGGCCGTCGGCCGGGGATGGCGCCAGCCGGCGCCCGGAGCCCGAAGTGGTGGCAGTGCCCATGGACGACACCCAGGAGGAGGTCTACGGATGGCTCGGCCTCAGCCCCGCCCTGCTGCTCGATCCGCCGCCCGCCGCCGACAACGTGGTGGTCCGGGTGGTCCGCCCGGGCGATGACGCCGAGGCGGTGGTGGAACAGACCCGCCAGCAGCTGGTGGCCAGTGGTTCCCGCCGCCGACGGGGCCGCGGCGGACGCAGCGGTGCTGCCCAGGCCAGCCCCTCCGGCGAAGCCACCCCGGCCGCCGCTGCGTCCGCCGCTCCCGCCTCCGTGGAGATCACCCCGCTGCCGCTCCAGAGCAGCCCCGAGACTGTCGTGACGGTCTCCGTGCCCACCCGGTCGCGCGAGGAGCCTGTGCTGGAGCCTGTGGCCGTGGCACAGGCAGCCGTGGCACAGGCAGCCGTGGCACAGGCAGCCGTGGCGGAACCGGCAGGGGATGACAGCGCCGAACCCCGCCGGCGCCGCCGGCGATCCTCGGCGGTGGTCTGACCCCACGGTTGGACCCCGATGCCTGGCAGGGGATGGATCCCGCCGACTGCGCCGGGATCGACGAAGTCGGGCGGGGCTGTCTGTTCGGTCCGGTTCTGGCCGGCGCGGTGGTTCTCCCCGCCCCAGCGGTTCAGGCCCTGCTGGACGATGGCCTCACCGACAGCAAGCGGCTCAGTGCGCGTCGCCGGGCGGCCCTCGTGCCGCTGATCCGGCAGCGGGCCGTGGCCTGGGCCCTGGGTCAGGCGTCCGCCAGCGAAATCGATCGGTTCGGCATCCGGGCCGCCACCGAACAGGCCATGCGCCGGGCTCTGGCGAAGCTGCCGCAGCTGCCGGGGCTCGTTCTGGTCGATGGCGTGCTGCCCCTGCGCGGCTGGTCCGGGGAGCAGACCACTCTGGTGCGCGGCGATAGCCGCTGTGCCGCCATCGCCGCCGCCAGCGTGCTGGCGAAGGTGGCGCGGGACGAGCTGATCGTCCGGCTGGCTGGGCGCTTCCCGGGCTACGGGCTGGAACGGCATGCCGGCTATGGCACCTCGCAGCACCGGGAGGCCTTGCGCTCCCTCGGCCCCACGCCGCTGCACCGCCTCAGCTTTCTGCGCAACCTGTCGAGAGGGGGGCCTCGCTCCTAGAGCCGCCGCGGTCGTGCTCTGCGCACCAGCACTGGAAGTCGTCCACCAGCTGCTGCCCCACCCTGTGCTTGATGCCCCCGAGGATCCCGGCCAGCAGGGTCTTGCCGGTGCTCTCGAGCACCCTGGCCGGGATCAGCCGCAGCAGGGGTGGCTGGCTCACCTGCACCGCCAGCGTGGCTTCGCCCTCCAGGCCCTCCTCGCCGGCGGCGAGCCAGGAGCCCAGGGTGAGCTGGAAGTCATCCACCAGGCCCAGCCCCTCCAGCTGGCAGTCGCTCGCTTCCAGCTCGAGCCGCCCGGGCTGGACATGGGTGCACAGTTCCACCACCGGGTGGATCTGAAGCTGGAACACCTGCAGGTGGGTGACGGCGTAGCGGTAGCGGCCCGGCCCCAGCCGTTCCAGCTGGGTTGGATCGAGCAGGGCCTTCACCACCCGGTCCTCATCGGCCAGGTAGGCAGCGAGCTGCTGCTGCCGGTCGTCGACGGCGAGTTGCAGTTGCTGACTGGCGCTGAAGGCCAGGGGCATGGCCAGCAGGCCGGCGCGGCATGATCCTATCGGCCTCCCCCGGGGGCCCAGTTTCGTCGGCGGTTGTGATGCGCGTTGCCTTTCTTGGCCCGGTGGGTACCTATGGCGAGCAGGCGGCGCTGCAGCTCATCGCGCTGGAGGGTTGGGGGGATGCCGTGCTAGTGCCCCAGCTCGGCATCCGGGCGGTTGTGCAGGCCCTGGCCCGCGGCGATTGCGATGCCGCCGTGGTGCCGGTGGAGAACTCCGTGGAGGGCGGGGTGACCGCCTGCCTCGATGCTCTGTGGGAGCACCCCGATCTCGCGGTGGTCCGCGCCCTGGTGCTGCCCGTGCGCCATGCGCTGGTGGGATCAGGGTCGCTCGAGGGCATCAGCGAGGTGCTGTCCCACCCCCAGGCCCTGGCCCAGTGCAGCCAGTGGCTGGCGGAGCACCTGCCGCGGGCCCTGCAGCTTCCCACCAGTTCCACGGCCGACGCGGCCCGGATGGTCGCCGGCAGCCGCTTCCGTGGCGCCATCGCCTCCCGCCAGGCTGCCGTGGAGCACGGCCTGCAGGTGCTGGCCTACCCGGTCAATGACGTGCCGGGGAACTGCACCCGCTTCCTGCTGCTGCGGCGTGGGCCCCGCGCCCACGAGGGGCCGCTGGCCAGCCTGGCGTTCTCGCTCCACTCCAACCAGCCCGGTGCCCTGCTCGAGGCCCTGGGCTGCTTCGCCCGCCGCGGCCTCAACATGAGCCGCATCGAGTCGCGGCCCTCCAAGCGGGAGATGGGGGAATACATCTTCTTCGTGGATCTGGAGCTCCCCCAGGCGGCGGGTGTGCTCGAAGGGGCGCTCGAAGAGCTTGGGCCCCTGTGTGAACATCTCGCCCTGTTCGGTGCCTACCCGATCACCAACCAGCCCTGATCACCACCAGGCCCTGATCGCCAGCAAGGTCTAGGCGGGCTTCTGGCCCCGGAACACGCCGAACTGCATCAGGCCATGGGCGAAGGCCCAGTGCATCAGCAGGATCGTGGGGGTCTCCCTCAGGGCCTGGAGCAGGGCCCCCGGGCCGAGACCGAGGATGGCGGCCGGTCGCCTGGCCCCTTCCAGGATCGAATCGATCCAGGAGGGCAGGGTGGGGGCGGTCCAGTCGGCGGTGTCGATGGGGATGGCGGCCCCCCAGGGGCTGGAGCTCAGGTTGGCCTGGAGGGAGCGGATGCTGGCGAACTCGGGATGGGCCCACTGTTCGAGCAGCTGCCGCATCACCCAGCGTTCCCGCCGGCTGAGGGCACCATCGCTGGGATCCCGCCGGTTCCAGTCCGCCACCGCCAGCCGTCCGCCCGGCCGGAGCACCCGCAGAAGTTCATCGGCATAGCGCTGTTTGTCCGGCATGTGGGGAGAGGCCTCCACACTCCACACCGCGTCGAAGCGGCCATCCGGCAGATCGAGGGCGAGGGCGTCCATCACGGCGAAGCGGCAGTGGGCGGCCAGGGGGCCGGGCGTGAGCTCCCGGGCCCTGGCGATCTGCAGGGGGCTGATGCTGATCCCCAGCACATCCAGGCCGTAGTCCCGGGCCAGGATCCGGGCGCTGCCGCCGATGCCGCAACCGACATCCAGCACGCGGCTGCCGGGCGGGAGCTGATCCAAGCCGCTCCAGCGCACCAGTTCATGCACGAAGTCCTCCTTCGCCCGGCGGAAATCCCGACCGCCGGGGCCGACGGGAGGCTCGCCGTAGTGCCCCAGGTGGATGTGGTCGCCCCAGAGGCGTTCAAGCAGTGCGTCCTGGGTCCAGCGGTCGTAGGCAGCCGCCACACTCGTGGCGTCCTGGTAGCGACGGTTGCGGCGCAGCCACACGACAGCGGCCGCCACGAGCAGCACGGCCGTCGCCAGCACAACGGCCACCGGCCAGCTGATCGGAATCATGGCGGGCTTACTGGGGTTGGAAGGTGTCCTTCAGCACGGTGCGGGCGGCCAGCTGCCGGCGGGTCTGATCGAGCAGGTCGAATTCCTGGCGCAGCCGTTCTGCGGTGTCGGTGATTTCCAGCAGGCCCTGCTGGTGGTCGGCCACCGGCCCGCCCAGATGGGCACCGATCCAGAAGGACAGTTCCCGCGGCAGGTCCGGCAGATCGCTGGGCAGGGCAGCGGGTTTGCCGATCAGTTTGGCGGTCAGTTCGACGACGTCCCGCAGGGCCTGGTTCACCTCGGTGGCCAGGGCCTCCAGATCATCGGCAGGGCTCTGGGCATCGTCCTCGATCCAGCTCACCAGGCCGACGCGGAAGGGCGCTTCCCGGACGATGTCGAGCACCCTGAAGCGCTGCTGCCCCATCGTGACGATGTTGCTGCGGTCGTCGTCCTGGGTCTGGCAGTGAATGATCTCGGCACAACAGCCCACCGAGGCCATCTGCTTGGACTTGGGATCCCAGCGCACCACACCGAAGCGTCGATCCTCCGCCATCACGGTGCGGAGCAGCATCCGATAGCGGGGTTCGAAGATGTGCAACGGCAGCACTTCCTGGGGGAAGAGCACGACGTCGGGCAAGGGGAATAGGGGCAGCTCCCTTACGGCCAGTTCACCCATGGCTTCAGCAGGAGTTGCCCGGTGATCCTAGGAACACCATCCCCGGGTCGCGCAGCGCCAGGGATGGTTGTCGCCGGATGCTCAGAGCTTCACCTCGATGTCCACGCCACTGGGCAGGTCCAGCTTCATCAGGGCGTCGATGGTCTTGGCCGAGGGGCTGTAGATGTCGATGATCCGGCGGTGGGTGCGGGTCTCGAAGTGCTCACGGGAGTCCTTGTCCACGTGGGGGGAGCGGAGCACGCAGTAGATCTTGCGCTTGGTGGGCAGGGGGATCGGACCGATCGCCGTGGCAGCGGTGTGGTCGGCGGTCTCGATGATTTTTTCGCAGGAGAGATCGAGCATGCGGCGATCGAACGCCTTGAGGCGGATGCGGATCTTCTGCTGGGCGATGGCGGTGGACATGGGAGCTGGCGGCGGGGCGCTGGCGCGGAAGAAATGGACTTGGGCGGATGCGCTGGGGAGCGAAGGCCCGGGCAGACCGCAGAGATGCGGTCACGGCAGTGCCGGATTGTCGAGGTACGGGGCCCTAAATTGCCCGTTGGGTGCCCCAGGGCACCCAACGGGCAATTTAGGGCAGGGCGTGACGGCTGGGATGAGCTGTCACGCCCTGCCCCTCGTCCAGTCGATCAGGCGAGGATCTTGGAGACCACGCCCGCACCGATGGTGCGGCCGCCTTCACGGATGGCGAAGCGCATGCCCTGCTCGATGGCCACGGGGCAGATCAGCTCACCGGTCATCTTGATGCGGTCTCCGGGCATCACCATTTCCACGTTGGAGCCGTCGTCGGCGGTGAAGGCGGTGATCTGGCCGGTCACATCCGTCGTGCGGATGTAGAACTGCGGGCGATAGCCGGCGAAGAAGGGGGTGTGACGACCACCCTCCTCTTTCTTGAGCACGTACACCTCTCCCTCGAACTTGGTGTGGGGGGTGATCGAGCCGGGCTTCACCAGCACCATGCCGCGCTCGATGTCCTCCTTCTGGATGCCGCGGAGCAGCAGACCGACGTTGTCGCCAGCCATGCCCTCGTCGAGCAGCTTGCGGAACATTTCCACACCGGTGACGGTGCTCTTGCGGGTGTCCTTGATGCCGACGATCTCGATCTCTTCGCCGACCTTCACCTTGCCGCGCTCGATCCGGCCGGTGGCGACGGTGCCGCGACCGGTGATCGAGAACACGTCCTCGACGGCCATCAGGAACGGCTTGTCGATTTCACGCTCGGGCTCGGGGATGGCGGAATCCACGGCATCCATCAGGTCGCCGATCTTGGCTTCCCATTCGGCATCGCCCTCAAGGGCCTTGAGACCCGAGACCTGGATGACGGGGATGTCATCGCCGGGGAAGTCGTAGCTGCTGAGCAGTTCACGCACTTCCAGTTCGACCAGCTCGAGGATCTCCTCGTCATCCACCATGTCGCACTTGTTCAGTGCGACGACCAGTGCCGGAACACCCACCTGCTTGGCCAGCAGGATGTGCTCCTTGGTCTGGGCCATGGGGCCATCGGTGGCGGCCACCACCAGGATCGCGCCGTCCATCTGGGCGGCACCGGTGATCATGTTCTTCACGTAGTCCGCGTGGCCGGGGCAGTCCACGTGGGCGTAGTGCCGGTTGTTGGTTTCGTACTCGACGTGGGCCGTGTTGATGGTGATGCCGCGCTCACGCTCCTCGGGAGCACCGTCGATCTGGTCATAGGCCTGGGCCTTCGCCATACCCTTCTTGGCCAGCACGTTGGTGATGGCGGCGGTGAGGGTGGTCTTGCCGTGATCAACGTGGCCGATGGTGCCGATGTTGACGTGGGGCTTGTTCCTTTCGAACTTCTCGCGAGCCATGGGAGAAAAGAATCGGGGGGTTAATGGGTATGGTGAAGATCAGGACTTGCCCTGATTCTTGGAGATGATGGCCTCGGCCACGTTGCGAGGAACTTCCTCGTAGTGGCTGAATTCCATCGAGAAGATACCCCGACCCTGGGTCATGGATCGGAGTTGGGTGGCGTAGCCGAACATCTCGGCCAGAGGCACCTTGGCCTGGACCTTGGACTGCCCATCGTCGATGGACTGGCCCTCGACCTGACCGCGGCGCGAGGAAAGGTCGCCGATCACCGAACCGAGGAAATCCTCGGGGATCTCGACTTCGACCTTCATCATCGGCTCAAGCAGTACGGGATTGCACTTCTTGACGCCGTCCTTGAAGGCCATGGAGCCGGCGATCTTGAACGCCATCTCCGAAGAGTCGACGTCGTGGTAAGAGCCGTCGACCATGGTGACCCGGACATCGATCATCGGATAACCCGCGATCACGCCGGATTCGCAGGTCTCCTTCATGCCGGCTTCGGCAGGACCGATGTACTCCTTGGGTACGACACCGCCAACGATCTTGTTGACGAATTCGAACCCTGAACCCGGCTCACCGGGCTCCATCTCGATCACCACATGGCCGTACTGCCCTTTGCCACCGGTCTGACGGGCGAATTTACCCTCGCCTTTGGCGCTGGCGCGGATGGTCTCGCGGTAGGACACCTGCGGAGCGCCGATGTTGGCTTCAACCTTGAACTCGCGGAGCATGCGGTCGACAAGGATCTCAAGGTGAAGCTCACCCATCCCTGCGATCACGGTCTGGTTGGTTTCCGGATCGGTGGAGACCCGGAAGGTGGGATCTTCCTCGGAGAGTGACTGGAGTGCCTTGGACAGCTTGTCCATGTCGCCCTTGGTCTTCGGCTCGACGGCCACCGAGATCACGGGCTCGGGGATGTAGAGCGATTCCAGGATGATGGGATCCGAATCGACACAGAGGGTGTCCCCGGTGGTGGTGTCCTTGAGGCCGAGCACAGCGCCGAGGTCGCCGGCACGCAGTTCGTCGACTTCCTCGCGGTCGTCCGCCTTGAGCACGATCAGGCGGGAGATCCGTTCCTTCTTGTCCTTGGTGGAATTGAGGACATAGCTGCCCTTCTGGAGCACACCCGAGTAGATGCGCACGAAGGTGAGCTTGCCGAAGGGATCGGCCATCACCTTGAAGGCCAGGGCACTGAAGGGGGCGTTGTCCTCGGCGGGCCGCATGGCCTCGCTGCCATCCGGCAGGAGACCCTGAATCGGGGGCACATCCACCGGGGCCGGGAGATAGTCCACCACCGCATCGAGCAGCAGCTGCACCCCCTTGTTCTTGAAGGCAGAGCCACAGAGCATCGGCACCAGACCGTGCTTGAGCACGCCGGTGCGGATGCCGTTGCGGAGCTGCTCTTCGCTCAGTTCGCCGGTTTCGAGGAAGACCTCCACCAGGTCCTCATCGGTTTCGGCCACCGATTCCATCAGCTTGTTGCGCCATTCGGCGGCCTCCTCAGCCATGGAGGCGGGAATCTCGGTCTCCTCGATGTCCTTGCCGAGCTCATCCTTGTAGATGAAGGCCCGGTTCTTGACCAGATCGACGATCCCGCTCAGCTCACCCTCGGCGCCGATCGGCAGCTGAATGGGGGCGGCGTTCGCCTTGAGGCGATCCTTGATCTGGCCGTAGACCTTGAGGAAATCAGCCCCGGTTCGGTCCATCTTGTTGACGAACACCATGCGGGGCACCTTGTACCGATCGGCCTGGCGCCAGACGGTCTCCGACTGGGGTTGAACGCCGCCCACGGCACAGAACACCGCAATCACACCATCGAGCACCCGCATCGAGCGCTCCACTTCAATGGTGAAGTCGACGTGCCCGGGGGTGTCGATGATGTTGATCCGATGATCCTTCCAGCTCGTGGAGATGGCGGCCGCGGTGATCGTGATCCCACGCTCCCGTTCCTGGGCCATCCAGTCGGTGACGGCGGCGCCGTCGTGCACCTCGCCGATCTTGTGAACCACGCCGGAATAAAAGAGGATGCGTTCGGTCGTGGTGGTTTTACCCGCGTCGATATGGGCGGCGATGCCGATATTTCTGACGCGTTCCAGTGGAAAGGCGCGGGCCACGGGGGATGTCTCCGAAAGGTCTACAAAAAAACGGACGTCACTCTACAGATGGGCCTGCAGGTGACCTGAGCCGCCGGGCTCAGTAGCGGTAGTGGGCGAATGCCTTGTTGGCTTCAGCCATCTTGTGGGTCTCCTCCCGTTTGCGAACCGCGCTGCCGGCCTCGTTGGCGGCATCCATGAGTTCGCCAGCCAGTTTCTGGGCCATGCTGCGGCCGTTGCGGGCGCGGGAGAAGTTCACCAGCCAACGCAGGGCCATGGCCGTGCCGCGCTCCTGGCGGACTTCCATCGGGACCTGGTAGGTGGCACCACCGACGCGGCGGGCCCGCACTTCCACCAGCGGGGTCGCATTGCGGACCGCCGTCTCGAAGAGCTCCAGCGGGTCGGAGCCGGTGCGCTCGTTGATGAGGGCAAAGGCGTCCGAAAGGATGCGCTGGGCGGTGGACTTCTTGCCGTGCTTCATCAGCCGGGCCACGATCATCGAGGCGAGGCGGCTGTTGAACTGCGGATCAGGAAGGATCGGACGCTTCTCAGCAGCGTTGCGGCGGGACATGGTGGTTGCGAGGTTCTTGGGAAGGTAAGGGCCCCTTGGCATCGGGACGGCAGACCGGGAAGGGCCGGGACAGCGTCCTCAGCCCGGTGCGATCAGGCCTTGGGGGTCTTGGCGCCGTACTTGGAGCGAGCCTGGCGACGGTCCTTGACACCGGCGGTGTCGAGGGTGCCGCGGATGATGTGATAGCGGACACCGGGCAGGTCCTTCACCCGTCCGCCGCGGATCAGCACCACCGAGTGCTCCTGGAGGTTGTGGCCGATGCCGGGGATGTAGGCGGTCACCTCGAAGCCGGAGGTCAGCCGCACACGGGCCACCTTCCGCAGCGCCGAGTTGGGCTTCTTCGGGGTGGAGGTGTACACCCGGGTGCACACCCCTCGGCGTTCGGGGCAGGCGCGCAGGGCGGGCGACTTCGTCTTGCGTGTCAGACGTTGCCGTTCAGTTCGGATCAGCTGCTGGATAGTGGGCATCGAGGGCCGGAGAGCACAGGTCGGACGTCCGACCGATTTCGACAATCCGCCACCTTACTGGGTCGCCTGCCGACCACCCCGGCCTCGGCTGAAGGCGGCGCCGCAGGCACAGCTCACGACCCCTTCGGAGGCCCGCACCAGGAAGCCTCCGCCACTGAGGTCGCCGCGGTAGTCGAGGGTCAGGCCATGGAGCAGCTCCTGCTGCCCGGCGGGCGCGTAGAGGGTGATGCCGTCGGCCCGGGCCATGGGCTGGCCCGCCAGGTGCCCGGGCCGCACCCGGATCGTCCACTGCTCGCAGCCCCCTTCCACCAGCTCGAGATGAACCAGCCCGGGGGTGCCGGCCACGGCCGCCTGGCGACCCAGTTCCGCTGCAGCTGCCGCCGTCAGGCGCAGGCTCTGGCCCTTGGGCATCGGGGGTGGGCCATCACGAAGGACCTCCACTCTGGCAGTGCCTCAGGGCACCAGTCCGACCCCGTTGTGCACGGAGCCGGCCACGCCGCGCCCCTTGACCTGATGGCTGCCTCCCAGCACCAGCCCGGTGGAGCTGCCACCGTCGAGGTTCAGCGCATCCCGCAGCCCCAGCTGCAGCAGCAGCTGGGCCGTCTGGGAGAGCGTCGGGCCGCTGTCCGTGGTGCCCTCCAGGGTGATCAGCCACACCTCACGGCCATCGCTGCCGAGCACCGTGCGGGGGGCACCCTGCCGCAGGAAACTGGCGCTGAAGTTCTCGGCGCTGCCGTTGAGGGCGATGCGGCCGTTCTGAAGCAGCAGGGGCCCGCCGCCGATCACCTGGAGTTCCTGGCCGAGGGGGTCGCTGGGGCGGCTGGTGAGCTGCAGGCGGCTGCCGCTGGGCCAGGGGAGCTGCACGCCGCCACGCCCCACCAGCAGGGTCTGGCCGGCGCCCAGGGGCACCCCGCGCTCCAGCTCCAGGCTGCCGAAGCCACGGCTCACCTGGCCGTCCGCCTCCACCACCAGGGCCGTCTCCGAGCCACTGAGGGCGCGGTAGCTCGGCCCCCAGGCCGCGGTGTAGAGGCTGATGCCCCGCTGCACGTAGCCGCTGTTGCTCACCACGATCGGGAAGCGCCGACCGTCGGGCCCAGCCACCCATTCCTCCAGCCTCAGGCGCCCGAAGCGGGGCAGCTCCCGGCCGCTCCAGGCCGCCACCCCCCGGTTGAGGATCGGGCCCGACATCCAGCGGCCGTCCAGCTTGAGGGCGCCGAGGGGGAGACGCCGCACCCGGTTGAAGTACCCCCCGTTGATCGCCACCCGGGCGTTCGTCTGGGCGGCCAGCTGCACCAGGGAGTTGAGCCCTTCCATGCCCCCCGGGCGCACCAGCGGCCGCAGCTGCAGGGGGGCGGTGCGGGGATCCATCCGCACCGCGTTGATGCGCACCCCCTGGCGGGTCAGCCGGTCCCAGCGGAGGGTGCGCCCGATCAGGGCCTGAACGGCCGGGTCGATCGGCCCGGGTTCGGCGCTGGGTCCGGTGGTCGCACCCCCTCCGGGGATGTCGATCACCACCCGGTTGGGCTCCCCCAGCGTGAACATCCGGCTGACCGGGCCGCTGCGCGGGCGCAGCGCCAGCCCAGCCGGATCCCGGCTCACGACCAGCCCCAGGCTGGTCAGCTGGGCGAGCTGATCGGGCCTGGCGTCGAGGTTGAGCACGAGTGCGGAGCCGCTGCTCCGCACCAGAGCCGGTGCCGCGAGATCGAGCACCACCCGCTGGGCCGCGGGCTGGGCTGCGCTCCGCACCCCCAGCAGCCGGGCTTCGGGCAGGGTGAGGCTGAGGCTGCGTTCGCTGGGCTGAAGGCCCACCCCGACGGCCTCCAGCAGCGGCAGGGCATCGAGGGCCACCTCGTCGTCAAGGCTGCGCTGGCGGTTCGGCGGAACCAGCAGGGGCCGGCCGAACCATTCCAGGTCGAGGCTGCCGTCCGGTCGGCTGCGGCTGCTCACGCCCAGCTGGTTCTGCAGGACCTCGAGCGGCAGCCACAGTTCCCGTGGGCGGCTCCCGAGCGGGCCCAGCCACCGCCACAGGGCCTGCTGGCTCTGGCCGTTGATCACGATCCGGTCGCCCTGGTGGTAGCTGCCCTGGTCCGAGCCGCCCGTGGTCCTGGGGGCCGGCACGGCCGGTGGAGGCGGTGGCGGTGCCGGCAGCGGCAGCCGCGGGGCTGCCGAGGCCCCGGTCTCCAGCGCCAGGCCGAGCAGGGCGGCTGGCAGGAGGGCTGCCGGCAGCAGGGCCGCCACCCGCCGCCCAGTGCGGCGCGGCAGGGTTGTGGGGGCGGACGTTCTCACGAAGGCCATCCCGCCAGTGCGTGCGCGCTGACGCTAGCGGTACCCCCAGGGAATCCCGATCTCTAGGATTGGAGGTTCTGCGGCTGCAGCTGTCCCTGGTGACGCTGCTTCGCGGCTCTGCACCACCGGTTTGCCACCGAACCGGCCTGCCAGACCACCATCGCCGGAAACCATCGGGCTATGCCACGACCGACCCGCCCCGTTTGGCCCCATTGCGACAGCCCCGCGCCGGCTGCCGTGGCGGGCGAGAAGGACGCCTGCGGGGTCGGCTTTCTGGCCTCGCTGAAGGGGGAGGCCAGCCACTGGGTGCTGCAGCAGTCCCTGCGGGGACTGGGCTGCATGGAGCATCGCGGCGGCTGCGGCGGCGACGGTGACTCCGGCGACGGCGCCGGCGTGCTCTGCGGCATTCCCTGGGGCTATCTCGAGGCGGTCTGGCCCGCGGCCGCAGCTGCCGGTGACGCCCCCCGCGGGCTGGGCATGGTCTTTCTGCCTCCCGACCCGGAGCGCCGGGAGGCGGCCCGTCGCTTCTGCGACGAGGAGGCCCTCAACCTCGGGCTGCGCCCGCTGGGGTGGCGCACGGTGCCCGTGGACCCGGCCGTGCTCGGCCCGATGGCCCGCTCCACGGCCCCATGCATCGAGCAGTGGCTGCTCGGGGCCGATGGGGATGGCGATGCCCTGGAGGGGCTGCTGTTCCGCCTGCGCCGCCGCTGCGGCGACCGGGCCCGCGACCTGTGGGGGCCCGGTCCCACCGACCTCTACTTCGCCTCGCTGAGCAACCGCACGGTCGTCTACAAGGGCATGGTGCGCTCGGAGGTGCTCGCCGCCTTCTACGCCGACCTGCGCGATGAGCGTTTCGCGGTGAGCTTCGCGGTCTACCACCGCCGCTTCAGCACCAACACCCTGCCGCGCTGGCCCCTGGCCCAGCCGATGCGCCTGCTGGGTCACAACGGCGAGATCAACACCCTGCTGGGCAACATCAACTGGGCCCGGGCCGCCGAGGTCAACCTCGAAGCCGTGTGGGGGGAAGCCGCCAGCGACCTGCGCCCGGTGGTGAATCCGGCCTTCAGTGACTCGGCCAACCTGGACGCCACGCTCGAGCTGCTGGTGCGCAGCGGCCGGCCGATCACCGAAAGCCTGCTTACCCTGGTTCCGGAGGCCTTCCGTGACCAGCCCGACCTGGCCGAGAGGCCCGAGATCCAGGCCTTCTACGAGTACTCCGCCTGCACCCAGGAGCCCTGGGACGGTCCGGCGCTGCTGGTGTTCGCCGATGGCCGCAGCGTCGGCGCGACCCTGGACCGCAACGGCCTGCGCCCGGCCCGTTACTGCATCACCAGCGATGGCTTCGTGGTGATGGGTTCGGAAACGGGGGTGGTGGAACTCGAGGAGAGTCTCATCCTCGAGAAGGGGCGGCTCGGTCCCGGCCAGATGCTCGCCGTGGATCTCGAGAACGGCCGCCTGCTGCACAACTGGGATGTCAAGCAGGAGGTGGCCTCGCGCCATCCCTACGGGGCCTGGCTGGCCGAACACCGCCGCAGCCTGGGCAGCCAGCCCTGGACGCAGGAGCGCCAGCTCGGAGACCTCGAGCTGCTCCAGCAGCAGACGGCCTTCGGCTTCACGGCCGAGGACTTCGATCTGGTGATCGAGGACATGGCCGGGGCGGCCAAGGAACCCACCTACTGCATGGGGGACGACATCCCCCTGGCGGTGCTCTCCTCCAAGCCGCACCTCCTCTACGACTACTTCAAGCAGCGGTTCGCCCAGGTCACCAATCCACCGATCGATCCGCTGCGGGAAAAGCTCGTGATGAGCCTGGAGATGCATCTGGGCAAGCGCGGCTCGCCGCTGCGGCCCGAGCCCGCCTCGGCGGCGGTGCTGCATCTGAGCAGCCCGATCCTCAATGAGGCGGAGCTGGAGGCGGTCGGTCGCCAGGGCCTGTCCACCACCACACTGTCGACGCTGGTGGCGATCGCCGCGGGGCCAGGCGATCTGGAGGCGGCCATCACCCGGCTGCGCAGCGACGCCGAGGCCGCGGTGCGCGCAGGCAGCCAGATTCTGGTGCTCTCCGACCGGGGCATCAACGCCACCACCACCTACATCCCGCCCCTGCTGGCCGTGGGAGCGGTGCACCATCACCTGCTGAACCTCGGGCTGCGGCTGCAGACCTCCCTGGTGGTGGACACGGCCCAGTGCTGGAGCACCCACCACCTGGCCTGTCTGATCGGCTACGGCGCCAGTGCGGTCTGTCCCTGGCTCACCTGGGAGACCACCCGCCACTGGCTGGCCCAGCCCAAGACCCAGTCGCTGATCGAGCGGGGCAAGCTGCCGCCCCTCACGCCGGAGCTGGTGCAGGCCAATGTGCGCAAGGCCCTGGAGGACGGCCTGCGCAAGATCCTCTCCAAGATCGGGATTTCGCTGCTGGCCAGTTACCACGGCGCCCAGATCTTCGAGGCGATCGGCATCGGCGCCGACCTGATCGCGCTGGCCTTCCGGGGCACCACCAGCCGGGTGGCGGGGCTGAGCCTGGCCGATCTGGCCAGCGAAACGCTCAGTTTCCACGCCAAGGCCTTCCCCGAACTGAACCGCACCAAGCTCGAGTTCATGGGCTTCGTGCAGTACCGCACCGGCGGCGAGTTCCACCTCAACAGCCCGGAGATGGCCAAGGCCCTCCATGCCGCCGTCGCGGCCGGCCCCGGCTACGACCATTTCGCCACCTACAAGACCCTGCTCGAGAACCGCCCGGTCACGGCGCTGCGGGATCTGCTCGAGCTCACCCCCGCCGCCACGCCCCTGCCGCTGGATCAGGTGGAGAGCGTGGAGAGCATCTGCAGCCGGTTCTGCACGGGCGGCATGAGCCTGGGGGCCCTCTCCCGTGAGGCCCACGAGGTGCTGGCCGTGGCGATGAACCGCATCGGCGGCAAGAGCAACAGCGGCGAGGGCGGCGAGGATCCGGCCCGATTCCACGTGCTCAACGATGTGGATGGAGAGGGCCGTTCCGCCACCCTGCCCACCATCGGCGGCCTTCGCAATGGTGACACCGCCTGCTCCGCCATCAAGCAGATCGCCTCGGGGCGCTTCGGGGTGACGCCCGAATACCTGCGCAGCGGCAAGCAGCTGGAGATCAAGGTGGCCCAGGGGGCCAAGCCCGGCGAGGGCGGCCAGCTGCCCGGCCCGAAGGTGGATCCGTACATCGCCTGGCTGCGCAACAGCAAGGCCGGCGTGGCCCTGATCTCGCCGCCGCCGCACCACGACATCTATTCGATCGAGGACCTGGCCCAGCTGATTCACGACCTGCACCAGGTGCATCCCGCCGCCAAGGTGAGCGTGAAGTTGGTGGCCGAGATCGGCATCGGCACGATCGCGGCGGGGGTGGCCAAGGCCAATGCCGACGTGATCCAGATCTCCGGGCACGACGGCGGCACCGGCGCCTCACCGCTGAGCTCGATCAAGCACGCCGGCACCCCCTGGGAGCTCGGCCTCACCGAGGTGCACCGGTCCCTGCTGGACAACGGCCTGCGCCACCGGGTGCTGCTGCGGGCCGACGGCGGCCTCAAGACCGGCTGGGACGTGATCATCGCCGCCCTGCTCGGCGCCGAGGAATACGGCTTCGGCTCGGTGGCGATGATCGCCGAGGGCTGCATCATGGCCCGGGTCTGTCACACCAACAACTGCCCGGTCGGGGTCGCCACCCAGAAGGAGGCCCTGCGCAAGCGCTTCACCGGGATTCCCGAGCATGTGGTGAACTTCTTCCTGTTCGTGGCCGAGGAAGTGCGGCAGCTGCTGAGCGTGCTGGGGGTGGCCCGGCTCGATCAGCTGATCGGTCGCACCGAGCTGCTGCGTCCCCGCTCGGTGCCCCTCGCCAAGACCCCAACGCTCGATCTCTCCTGCCTGATCGACCCGATCCCCGCGGCGGCGGACCGCAGCTGGCTCCAGCATGAGGCCCAGGCCCACAGCAACGGCGTGGTGCTCGAGGATCAGCTGCTGGCCGATGCCGACCTGATGGCGGCCATCGAGGCGCACGGCTGCCTGGCCCGCACGGTGCCGATCCTCAACACCGACCGCAGCGTGGGCGCGCGGATCTCCGGCGAGATCGCGGCCCGGCATGGCAACACCGGTTTCCAGGGCCAGCTGGACCTCAGCTTCGAAGGGGCCGCCGGCCAGAGTTTCGGCGCCTTCCTGCTCCAGGGGATGAACGTGCGGCTGGTGGGTGACGCCAACGACTACGTGGGCAAGGGCATCAACGGCGGTCGCATCACCGTGGTGCCGCCGGCCGGTGGCCATGATCCCGGCAGCCAGGTGATCCTCGGCAACACCTGCCTGTACGGGGCGACCGGTGGTGAGCTGTTCGCCCTCGGCCGCGCCGGCGAGCGCTTCGCGGTGCGCAACAGCGGCGCCCGCACCGTGGTGGAGGGTGCCGGTGATCACTGCTGCGAGTACATGACCGGTGGCGTGGTGGTGGTGCTGGGCTCCACAGGCCGCAACGTGGCGGCCGGCATGACCGGCGGCGTGGCCTTCCTGCTCGATGAGGCGGGCAACCTGGCCGATCGCCTCAATCCCGAGACGGTGGCCCTGTGCGAGCTCACCACACCGGAGCAGGAAGGGCTGCTCAAGCCCCTGCTGGAGGCCCATCTGGAGCACACAGGCAGCAGCAGGGCCGCCGCGATCCTGGCCGACTGGCCGAGCTGGAAGGCCCGCTTCCGCGTGCTGGTGCCGTCGAGCGAGAAGGAGACGGTGGGGCTGGTGGATCGGGAGGCTGTGGTGGCTGGATGAAGCCCCGCCGACTGATCCTGCATGCGGGTCCGCACAAGACGGGCACCAGTTCGATCCAGGCGGTGCTGCGCGATCATGTGTTTTCCGCCTTTCACTATCCGAAGACTGGCCAATGGCCTGATGGTTCCCACCACAACCTGGTGTTTAGCCTGGTGCCGGAGCTGAGGCGAGGAGATGCTGAGGTGCTGGATGCGGCCGATCTGCTGGAGCAGCTGCAGCGCGAGCTGGCCGATGTGCAGCAACAGGCGTTCCTGATCAGCAGCGAGTTTCTCAGCACCGGTTGCGCCGCAAGGCTGGTGGAGTGGTTGGTGGGGCATGGCCTGGCCGACCCGGATGGAATCCGGGCGCTGCTCGTGGAGCGCGATCTGCTCAGCCGGGCGGCTTCCCTCTACAACCAGGCCGTGAAGGATCCCTATGTGGGCGAAACCCGCAGCCCCGATGCGTGGCTGTCGGAGGAGGCCACCAGCCTGCGTTTCGAGCCGATCCAGGCGGAGCTGCGGTCTGCCGTCACGGCTGTGGATGTGCTGTCCTACGAGCCCGCCGAGAATCTGGTGCAGCGTGTGTTGATGGCTGCTGGGGCCCATCAGGAAGAACTGCCCGACAAGATGCCGTGGACCAACATCTCGATGAGCGAGCCGGTGCTGAAGGCCCTGCTGGAGGTGAACCGCACGGTGGCGGATCCGGAGGAGCGGATTCAGCGTCGCAATCAACTATTTCATTTGCTGCGCCCAGCTTTCACCCCTTCAAGCCCTAGGCTGTTCAGCGATTCCTGACATTCTGCTTCGGCATTAATCTTTGGGAATGCAAGGCGGTTCCTATCTCTCGATAACTTGCTCCCTCGGCTGGCCGCGACCGCCTAGACGCCCCAGAATCCGCCCAGTTCCTAGTTATTACAATGGTTCTGGGCGTGACGATGGGGCATTCTCAAGCCCAAGTCTTTCTGTCCTTGGAACCCCGAGCAGCCCCTACTGCGGCCGCATTCACCGGTGGAGTGGCTGCCGGAAAACCACCGGAGAACCACCTAAGTGGCCGCTGAAAAACTCTGTACAGGCCCAAGTTGCCTGCGTGAGATCCTGAGAATCAGACAGTTCTGGCACCTGAAGCGCAGGTTCACAAAATGCCTGGCCGAGTTGAAATCGCTCCTCCCTTGGTTTTCCGCGTGCCGCGAGCAGGAGCATGGGGAGTTTTTCAGTAGTCTCCTAAAGCCTTGGCGCATCAATTCAGGGATCAACTCCCCAGCAGTACCTCTGCCAAGCAGTCAAGCCAGCTCACTGGTGGCAGAACCAGAGATGGGCATGGTCTCGTCTCGGGAATGACCCCACTCGCCAGGATGCCCCCAGGCTGGCCCGCCGAGGGCTCATTCACTCGGGCGTGGCTCCCAAGAATCAGGCCAGGCTATCATTATAGGAGGGCAATCTGCCCACAGATGCCGAAGCCTATTTAGGTATGATAATTAACCAGTCGATCGGCTTTGCATTTATTCATATCCCGAAGTCGGCCGGGACTAGTTTGATGCAATACCTCTCACCACTCAATGGCCCGCTGGATCTTGAAATTGGCGGCACCCTTTTTGGAGAGCAAATCCAAGCCGCTTACATCCAGCGCCATGGGCTAGAAAAGCATTCGACGCTTGCAGATGCTCAGAGGGTTATAAACATGACTCGCGCACCTAGGGAGATGTTCGTCTTCACCTTTGTGCGCAACCCATATGCGCGTCTTTCATCGATCTTCTCTTTCCTTCGCAAATGGGAAAGTTACAATCCTGAGTTGCTCCGCTTGCTAAAGTCTTTTGCTGACTTCCGAGAATTCGTGGCGTCGGAGATATTCATGCATTATCCTGGTCCCAGTAATATGTTCCTGCCGCAATGCAATTGGATCATGGTCGATGGAAAACCTTCATCCAGCATGCACTGTTTCCGGATTGAGGATGCGGCCAAGGCGATCAAGATACTTCGGCATGAACTGATACTGCGTGGGGCCGATGCCAGCCTCCTTCCAGCTACGCTTCCCTGCGCCAACATATCTGAAAGCCTTCCTTTTGAAGGCTTTGGATTGTCTGATGCCCTTGTAGAGAAGATCAATGATTATTATGCTGAAGACTTCAAGGCCTTCGGTTATTCGCATTTATCACTTCCTTGAGGGTTTTTGTGCTAATCCAATCAGAAACGTTTGATCCCTCACTTGAGATTGGCGTCTACAGTTTTAGGACCTTCGACGAGTGGCGACGCTGGAGGGCCATGAACCCATGGTTTGGGTTTCACGGTGCCCAGAGGGAGATTGCAGAACACTGTTTGGCAAATGGTATCTCAAGCAGATGGTTTGGTCGTATTCAATCGGGCAGAGTCACCTGCACTAGTCAGAATTATCGGGAGTCCCTAAGAGGTAATGGATTCAATCCTAGACAGAGAGCTGTGCTCGAAACCCTAGTTACATTGACACGAGGCCGAGAACATGAGGTGCGGATTTTTGCAGCTGAAGGGATCACCCCATTCGCATGTGAACTGCAGGACCGGTTTCCTTTCTTTGTCGGTAGCGAATTCGCTCCGACTACCGAACAAAAAGCTCGCATCGCGCCGGTGGAACATCAAGATCTTGCTGCTCTAACCTACCCAGACGAGAGCTTTGACATCTGCATCACCAACGATGTTTTTGAGCACTTACCCAATCTAAGCGCGTCAATAGCGGAGCTGCGAAGAGTACTTACCCCTCGTGGGGTCCTCCTCAGCACCTTCCCATTTCTTCAGAACCGAAATGAGAGTGTTATAAAGTCCCGCTTGACGGCAAAAGGCGAGATTGAGTACTTGATGGAAGCTGAGTATCATGGTAATCCGGTAGACCCGAAGAGCGGATCACTTGTGTTTCAGATTCCTGCATGGGAAATACTTGACACCTTTCAGGAAGAGTCTTGGCATAGCACTGAGATGGTGCTTCTTAGCTCCAGAAAAAGTGGCCTAGTTTCTCGTGACTACCCAGGGGTCTTTATGCTTGTCTCACAAAGATAAAATGCTACACATACCGGCCGCCATCGATAAGCTGAATATTCTGATAGCAGCCTAGATTGTTGTCGAGCCACGCAGCTTCATTCCGTCGTCCAAGCATGAAGCCATTGGTAGCGGATTGTCGAATGCCCATAAATGCGTGGATTGCATTGCCAATGTAAAGAACGTTTAATCCATAATGTTCCGAAACATAATCACATATGGGCAATCCGTAGCAGCCACAGGACGCCACAAAAACACCAGGATGATGCTCTGAGATATAGGCGTCAATCCTTGCTCGGATTTTTTCGAATGAGGCAGTCCAGCCATTGCTTGGCCGATTAGGCCATATTGAGACTGGAGCATTAAGCGCTCGTAGCTCATAGTCCGGAATTGTATAGTCATTAAAGAGCCGCAAGTGATTCCCCGAAGAGGCTTGCATGTTTATTAGATCCGCCAAAGGTGAAACAATAAACACGCTTTGCCCACGGAATAGCGAATATATTTCATCGAATGTGGGATAAGTGCACAATGAAAAAGCATGCGCACTGGACTTCCATAGTGCTACTTGACAACCAAAAAGAAATGGAAAGGCAATGGGAGCCGACACTACGTGGCCGCGAAGCATGCTAGAGAGATATCTATTGCACCACCTAGTAAGGTCGTTCTTGGCAGCGTCGATCGAATCGAAAGAGAAATAGAATCCAGCATTCGTCATGAGCCTAAATAAAGACCACTCAATATCATCACAACTAAGAAACGACATTGACCTTGAATCTCTGTGGACCTGAGCAGGTACATCCTTTGCATTGAAAATATCCTCGAGCACAGAAAAGAGTTTGTCTCGACATCTCAAGTAAGAATCGATTACTCTCATTTCAACACAGCCAAATCTCACTCGATGGCGCTTATCGCTTTTGGAGAAAGTAGTTTGCCAAGGCGTGTCATAGTCTATATAACTCTCATCTCTGCACGCAACAACAAGCTCTGCAAGTACGATATTGAATGCGTCGGAAAACTCCAGCGATAAAGCGGAAATATTCTTGTTTACTTGCATTGCAATTCTCTCATAGCTTCGATTAAAAACAATTGGAAGTCTGCGAGATTGGCCAATAGACTTGACTTCGGCAATAACGCTCCTTGCCACAGCTGAATATGGCGCTGAGTGGCGGCACAGCGTCAGAATATTGATCTCAATTTCATTGTGATCAATAAATGAAAATCTACTATGACATCCGATGCCTAGACCAAAATATACTTTTATCACAGGCTTAGCCTCCCATGAATAACTTCCATTGACCAAAGACAGTCTTGGCTTTTGGATCAGATTGAAGGTAGTCAATGCCAACCTTTTCGAAGGCCTTAAACTCGCTTTCTATAAACTCCTCCAAAGAAAAAACTCTTGACTTGCCCTTGTGTTCTGGCGATTTAAAGTGATACCCTCCTTTGTATTCGGTCTTGTTGATCTCGGCGATCTCGGGATACATTGGAAAAATTGCTGCCCCGCTAAGTGGATTTGGTCGAAAGTGGTAATTTAGGCTTGGAGCAGAAGGCTTAGCAATCCCTCGTGATGTAATGTACTCGACCAATGAGTCCGTGTATTCAGTGAATAGAAATGAAGTTGGATGATTTACCGTCATAAAGCATGGCACTCTTTGAAAGTTCTCTTCAATAATCCTTGAGACGGGAACATCAACCTTCTGTTCGCGATGCTTTAGCTGATGTAATGACGTCTCTGCCTCAAGGTGATATTCCATCTTAAGGTATGTATCCATATTGAATAATCTAATGGTTTCAAGCGTGGAATATCCGGACAGAAATCCGATAAGCGCTAATTTGCTGTGGTAGTCACCAAGTGGGCCGAGGGTCCTTCCTCCAGGCCCACCAAGATAGGTCAAGTCTGGATGAAGGCCAGAAAAATAGATGCTTGGGATTCTTATCAGTTTGTCTTGGCCAAGCACGGCCTCCTGGTTTTCTATGAATAGAGCGCCATAAAGGGGAGATAGCGGTGCCGTGATTACAAAGTTAAAGCATGATCTGGCGCGATCAAAGAATTCTATGCTTTTTCGTTGAATTTCCTTCGGTGGGATTAGGTGAATCCCGAAAGTCTCGAAAGATACATCGTGGAAGCGAATGGAAAGATAGTCTGCAATGGCTCTGGCTTGGCAATTTCCAATAACTGCTGCTGTCTTCACAGGCAAGTCCGCTTCAAGTCTGGCAATTGCATCTGCATTATGCTAGCTGATGGTGGCTCTCTATCCTGGGCCGAGAGGGCCACTGAGGTTGAACTGTTAAACAGCCTTGCGTTCGTCTAGGAGTTTGTTGCCAATGGAATTCGGGTCAATGCGCCTAGCTCAATTCTGCTGGGTTTATAGCGGACGCCATCGCCTTGTGCGTCCTGAGCCACATCAGCGTGAAGCGGATGCAGTCCTTGCCAGTGTCGACAGGTCTTGTGTATTGCCACACCGCGTCTCTGCCAGTAGCGTGTTTGACGGCAATTTAATTTGGTTGAGGGGCGGGGGTTCAACCTTACTGACTTCTGGCAGTAGCACCTTTTGTTGTGATCGCTCGAACTATAAAAACTTGAGAAGCTTGTGCGTGGCGGCGCGTGTCTGCTACGTTCTGCCAATGTCTCTAGGCACCGCAGCAAGAAAAGTCTCTGGCTCATTCAGCTATCTGTTTCTAGAAAGGTGGTAGTCGTCAATCTGCTGGAGATTCTTTTGTGTCTCTGATTCCGGGGCGCAGAAGCTCATCTGCGCTGTGCTAGGGAGACTTTTGGGAGAAAGTTATCCGTCAAGATGACTGAACAGGTCCACAGACTCAAATGCCGCTTTCATCTTGTCCTTCCCCGCCGCAAACGAAAACTGGCTGCTGGCATAGCTGCGGGCAGCCCTTGAGATGTCGCTCCACAGATCATCATCGGAATTCAACTTCCTAATGGCCTCCACCCACTCGTCAGGGGTTTTGGCAATCAGGCAGTCATGCCCATGGCGGAGGCCAATGCCCTCGGCTGCTGTTGGTGTCAACACCGTGGGAATGCCATAGGCCAGGGCATTCAGCACTTTTCCCTTGATCCCAGCACCGCTGAGCAGCGGGGCTACAAACACCCGATGCCTCTGGTAGGCGTCTGCAACAGCGTCGATGTAGCCCACAGGGTCGACCCAGTCGCTGGCAAGGGCCTTGATGTCGTCGACCATGCCAGAGCCGTAGATCGACAGCTTCAGCTGCTGTTGCTCCAGCCGTGGCATGACTTCCCTGCAGAACCACTGCACCCCCTCGGCATTGGGGTGGTGCCGGAAGCTCCCCAGGAAGGACAGACCCTCCCGACCCACCAGTGGGGCAACCTCACGGGGGCTGTCCGCTACCCATGGGCAGGTCATCACCTTCACCCTGCCATCGGTGTGGGAGCTGATCACCGTATGCTCAACTTCGTTGTAGCTCAGAACCAGATCCACCTTCTGCATCATTGCCAGCTCCTCGTTGCGGATGTCTCGCATCGCTTCCATACGGGCTTCGTCGTTTCCGCTCAATGCCGCTCTGAGCTCACGCAGGAAGTGCAAATCTGCATTGTTAAGGATGATGCGCGTGTTCGGCGAGTAGTCGCGAATCAGATGCACCGTGTCGGCAGCCACAAAATACCGGGTTATGTAGACGGCGTCGAACTCTCTGGCATGTTTTTTGAGGTAGTCGGATAGGGACCGATGGAATGGTGCAACAATCACTTCCACACCCTTGCGTTGCAGCTCCTCGGTGTAGGGGCCGAAATATGCCAGGTTTTGGGGCAGAAAAGTCACCTTGTAGCCAAGTGCCTGCACCAGTTCGATCTCGCGAATCGCGGCATAGGATCCCGCGTCCTTGTCTTCTTGAGGTGTGGTGTAGTCAATGAAAAGAACTCTTCCCGCAATCCCCCGGTCTTTTTCGAGATCAGGGAATTCGCCTTCCTTGCCGTGACTGGCGAAGGCCTTGGCCCAGCGCCGCTTGAATTTCGGTCGATTCACCTCCTGATATTGCTTGAAACCTGATGAGCTGTCGGTACCGCTCGTCGTTCCTTCAAAGTGGTACACCACAGACGCAGGCACAAAGTATGTCTTGTAACCTGCCGCGCGTACTTTGAAGGAAAAATCTGTGTCTTCAAAATACATTGGCTCCAGGTAGCTTGATAGTCCACCTACCTCTGCCCAGATCTCCTTGGTTGTCATCAAGGCGGCGCCGGATAAGTAGTCTGCCTGCCTTGCATAGGAAAAACGTGGATCCCATGGATTATGTCCATTGCCGTAATTCCATGGATTCCCTGAGCCCCAGACGATCCCGCCCGCATCTTGAAGCGTTCCATCCGGATACACCAGCTTGGATCCCACGGCTCCCACGCGCTCAAAGCGGCTGAAGGCATCAACCAGGGCATCCAGCCACCCCATTGTCACCTCGGTGTCGTTGTTGAGCAGCACCACGAAACGACCTCGCGCTTCTCTCACTCCTCGGTTGCAGGCTTTGATGAATCGCTCTGGCTTTTCGTTGTGGATGACGGTGATTCCGCTCACAATCTCTTCCACGGCTGCGGTTTCATCGGTAGATCCGTCATCCACGAGGATCACTTCAAAGCTTGCTGCGTTGTGAGCGAGCAGTAGCGAACAGAGGGAGTAGTACGTCACCTCCACCTTGTCGTGGGCGGGGATGACCACCGAAACATCGGGTTCAGCCACGAAGGGGAAGGCCAGGGGAAGCAGCTCAACTGTGCTGTAGTCGCCGTCGAGAGTCTCCAGCGCCTGTGTCAGCATCGCTGGCGTGATACCGGCAATGGGACGTCTGAGATGTTCTCTTAAGGCCTGATACCGATGATTGGCCCGGACCGTGAGATCTGTTGGGAAGGGACGTCGAATCTCATGCAGCAGCACGTCTTCAGGGGTCAGGCTCCTTGGAGCCAGCATCGGCAAGGATAAATAGATCTGACTACCCGAGAGATCCCGCACCTGCGCCTCCACAGGCTCGCCTCGCAGCCACCTAGTCGGCAGGTTGATCGTGTTGGGTTCTGGGCCAAGTTCGAGCAGCTGGCACGCTTCACCATTCACAAAGAGGCTAAAGCGGTTGTCCCGGTTGGCCTTGGCCGTGAATGAGTGCTGCCAGTTTTCCAGTAAGGTGATACTTGACTGGTCGGGGGCAAATAACTCTAATGGCCGTGTATTTTGCAATTCCAATAACAGTGGCTCATCCTCTGAGGAGCTAAAGGGAGGTACTGTTCCTGTGAAAAATACTGTATCCCTTGGCGCACCGTTGCTGTCCTTCAGCTTCGCTTCCCGTGGCATGGTGATGGTTGCGCCTGTTCGCTTGCCCCTGGCCTGCCTGAGTACAGGATTGGAAATCAGGAGAACATTTGTCTCTGTGCCTTGGCTGGCTCGACTTTGGCGGTTGTCCCGGACGCGAAGGGTGACGCTTGCTTCTTCTGCGTTGATGTTCAGCGGTATGCGGACGCGCTGATGATCCGAGAGTTCGGGGCCGCCTCGGGAGGATGTGTCAAACGAAACGCTGTACACCCTGTGGCGATGGAAGGGTTTGATGGTGGAGATTGAGATCTCAAGCGTTCCTCCGCTACCGTTGCACCCCAGGAGTGCTTCGAAGATATGGTCGCCCGTGATGCCTTGAACAGATGCTACATGGCAGATGTCAGTCTGAAATTGGCTGGTCCCTCCGCCTACTTCCACTTTGATCGTCAGGGCATGACGGAGTTGCTGCTCGTGCTTTTGAAGCAAGCCGGCTCTTAATATCTTGCCATCGCTAATTGTGTCTGACCTGCTTGGCTCGTTGATGCTGATGACTTGGCTTGCTCGCGTGATCAGGTCAATCACCTGTCTGTGTGACGTGATATTTTCAAACCTCTTCCAGCTCTTTCTCCTTGGAATCAATGGAATGAGCGCTGTTCCTTTTCGCGCATACAATCTGTCATTTGTCGTTGGGTCTCCGACGTCCACGGCCTCGATGGCCAAAATGGACCCTTCAAGCCAGGCTTTAAGCGGACGGATCTGACTGGCTCTGTTGCTGCCGAGCATTCGGGGGGGGGCTGAGATTGATGAGCCTTGCTTTCGCTTGGAGGGTTGATCCCTTGAGTAAAGGTGGCTCCTGGCGGCGCGACTGCTAACAACCCACTATAATAACACTGTCATTCTATCATTAAACTCTTCGGGTGCTCCCGCATCAGCCGCCGCACCTCGCCCGCGTGGTAGCTGCTCCGCGTCAGCGGGCTGCTCACCACCTGCAGAAACCCCAGCTGCCGCTCGCCATGGCGGCGAAAGGTCTCGAACTGCTCGGGTGTCACGAACCGATCCACCGGCAGGTGCTTCGGGCTCGGCGAGAGGTACTGGCCGATCGTCACGATGTCCACGGCGTGCCGGCGCAGGTCGGCCATCACCTCGAGCACCTCGGCATCCGTCTCCCCCAGTCCCACCATCAGTCCTGATTTGGTGTAGGTCCGGGGCCAGCCCTCCCGCACCCGCCGCAGCAGCTCGAGCGAGCGGGAGTAAACCCCCTGGGGGCGGGCCTTGCGGTAGAGCCGCGGCACGGTCTCGATGTTGTGGTTCAGCACATCGGGCGCCCCTGCCATCACGCTGGCGAGGGCCTCCCAGTTGCCGCAGAAATCCGGGATCAGCAGCTCGATCGTGGTGTCCGGGGAGCGTTTCCGTACCTGCTCCATGCAGGCCACGAACTGGCTGGCGCCGCCGTCGGCCAGGTCGTCACGGTTCACCGAGGTGATCACCACGTGGTTCAGCCCCAGCCGGGCCACCGCTTCCCCCAGCCGTTCCGGCTCGGTCGGGTCCAGGGCCCGCACGCTTTTGTCGAAGTCGATGTCGCAGTAGGGACAGGCCCGGGTGCAGCCCGGCCCCATGATCAGGAAGGTGGCCGTTCCGCCGGCGAAGCATTCGCCGATGTTGGGGCAGCTGGCCTCCTGGCAGACGGTGTTCAGCCTGAGATCCACCAGCAGGTCGGCCACCTCGCCGATCCGTTCCCGCTGGGGAGCCTTGACGCGCAGCCAGTCGGGTTTGAGCACGGCAGGGGCTGGCTCGTGCAGGCCAGGCAGTGGAAAGAGGACTGTAGAAAGCCGCGTGTGGAAAGCTGCGTCCCGGGCCGTCTGGGCTGGAACGCGGCCCCACCTCCATCCCCTACAGTCAGCCCATCGGGATGTAGCGCAGCTTGGTAGCGCACTTCGTTCGGGACGAAGGGGCCGCAGGTTCGAATCCTGTCATCCCGACTTTCAGCTCAGTTCGGCCCCCGGATAGCCCCGTGGGGTGACCATCCGGCCGTCCTGCACCCGGCTGCTGCTGTTCCCCACCAGCACCAGCGTGAGCATGTCCACCTGCTCCACCGGCAGATCCCCCAGGGTGTGGAGGCTCACGCTCTCTTCGGCGCGTCCCAGCTGGCGGGCGATCACCACGGGGGTCTCCGCTGGCCTGCCGCTCAGCAGGATCTCGCGGGCGCGTGCCAGCTGCCAGTGACGATCCCGCGATCGCGGGTTGTAGAGCGCCACCACGAAATCACCCGCCGCCGCCGCCGTCAGGCGTCGTTCGATCACGCTCCAGGGGGTGAGGCGGTCGCTGAGGCTGACCGTGCAGAAATCGTGCATCAGCGGCGCCCCGGCCCGCGCCGCCGCCAGCTGCAGCGCCGAGATGCCCGGATGCACGCAGAACGCAGGCCGGGCCTGCTGCGGCTGGCTGAGCCAGAGCTCCAGCGCCAGGCCGGCCATGGCGTAGATGCCGCTGTCCCCCGAGGACACCAGCGCCACGTTGAGGCCCTGGTTCGCCAGCTCCAGCGCCAGGCTGCAGCGGGCTCTCTCCTCGGTGAGCTGGCCGTCGCAGCGCAACTGGTCGGGCCGCCGCAACGGCTCGAGCAGATCCAGGTAGAGGCCGTAGCCGACCCACACCGTCGCGTCCGCCAGGGCGCGGCGGGCTTCGGGCGTGAGCAGGTCCAGCCGGCCCGGGCCGCTGCCCACCAGGTGGAGCTGGCCCCGCCGCGGTGCCCACTGCTCGGCCGCCTCGGCGATCGCCAGGGTGGCGGCGCCCCGTTCCTCTCCTCCGGCGCGTTCGATCGTCTTCGCGGCCAGGAGGCTGCTCCCCGCTCCGGCGGCCACCAGGGCGGCCGCCTCGGCCACGCTGGCGGTGCCCATCGCGGCGGCCACCAGCGCCGAGGGGTTGGGGACCTCCACCGTCTGCAGCTCGTCGGCGGTCAGCCAGCGCACCGGCCAGTTCCGCTGCTCGGCCAGCTGCAGCAGGGCCGGCTCGTCGGCCTTGCGGTCGATGCTGGCCAGGCCCGCCACGGCTTCAGGGGCCAGGCCCAGTTCCTCCAGGCGGCTGTCTACCAGCCGCTCCAGCAGCGACAGGCTTGTGTGGCGTTCACAGCCGAGGCCGAGCCACAGGCAGGGGGGATGCCAGCGGCAGCCCGGACCCCGCTCCGCCGTGATGACCAGGTCCGCCATGGCCCCCGCGGCAGCCTGGGCGCCGCTGGTGATTCCGGCCTGGCCCAGCTGCTGGCTGGCCTGGAGTTCCTGCCAGCGGCTGGTGCCGTGGCTCTGGTGGATCCTCAGCCGCTGCGGATCCCGCGCCGCCTGCCGCATCAGCGCGTTCCAGTCGCCCTGCGGCCCGCGGCGCCAGCCCCAGGCCTGGCCGAAGCGGTCCAGGGCCAGGCTGCCGCGGGCGCTGCTGGCACCGGTCGCCACGACCTGGGCCCCCAGCAGGGCCGCCATGCGCTGGGCGAGGGCGTCGCCCCCGGCGGCATGGGCCCCCAGCAGCGGCACGGCGAAGCGTCCCTCCGGATCGATCACCACCACCGCCGGATCCCGCCCTTTCTCCGTGAGCAGCGGAGCCAGCAGCCGGACCACCAGGCCGCAGGCACCCGCCACCACGAAGCCCTCGGCCTGGCCCCATTGGGTGCGCAGCACCTCCTGGGCCGCCGGGCTGGCACCGCTGCAGACCACCTCGTCCAGGCCGCCGGCCGCCAGGAGCTGCTGGATCAGCCGATCACCCGCCGGACTGAAACTCAGGCCCCAGATGCCGCAGGGCGGGGAGACGCTCACGGCGCGAAGCGCTGGCGCAGCCTGGCCAGGGGACCCTCGGCCCTGGGCTGGATCAGGGATCCATCCTCACGGACCTGGTCCCGGGCGGAACCCTCCCGGGGGCTGGTGGGGGCCAGGCGTTCAGGGACGGCGGGAACCTGGGGGGGAGGCGAAGCTGCCTGCGGTGCTGGGATCTCCTCCCGGGCTGGCTCCTCCACCGACCCGCTCGCCGGCGGCGCGTCGGCAGGCAGGTCCTCTGAAGCGGCCGGTTCGGCGGGCTCTGGCGCCTCCGATTCCAGGGGGGGCTGTGCGGTCTGTGCGGCCTGAGGGGCTGCGTTGGGCGCTGCGGGCTGTTCTGGCGACTCGGGTTGAGCGGGTTCTGCGTCCCCCTCTTCTTGGTCCCCCTGTGGTTCGTCTTCCAGTGGTTCGTCTCCCTGGAGCGCCGGCGGGGAGCTCACCGGCTCAGGTTCCGATGACGAAGGTTCTGCCCGCTCCTCCGGTTCTCCTGCATCGAGGGAGGGCTCTTCGGCCTCATCGGGGCCTGTGGACTGGCCCAGCAGACGGGACAGGGCCTGCGTGCTCAGGTCCCGGCCCTGCCAGGGCGGGGCGGGGGCGGCCGGGGTGATCGTCACGTCACGCACCAGGCTGTTGAACGGCGGGTTGAGCGGTTCGCCCCGCCCATCCACGAGCTCCATCACCACACTGTTCGCGCCGTCACGCCAACCCTTGAGCCAGAGGGGCTCCTGCTGGTCCACCAGAAAGCTGTCGCTGTTGACGGTGAGGCGCAGGCGCCAGCTGCCATCCCCTTCCCGCAGGCCCTGCAGGGGGGCATCGAGCAGCAGCCAGTCGATCAGCACCGGTTGGGCCGAGCTCAGCCCGGCCGGACTCACCGGGATCAGCTGGGGCGTCCCCGGGGCCGGCAGGGCCAGGGGGTTGGCGGCCACCCGGTGCACCCGGATCTGGTCGTGGGCCGCAGGCTCCTTGACCGCCTCGCCCCAGGGGCGGGCGGCATAGGCGGTGATCCGGTGGCTGCCGGGGGAGAGTTCCGGCAGTTCCGCCGTGAGCTCGGCGGTGAGTTCAGCCGTGCGCTTCGCTGTGCGCTCAGCCGCCATCGCGCCCTGCGGGCGATCGGGAGGGGGGCCTGCCAGCCGGAGGGGGGGCTGGTCGTCGATCTGCAGCACCAGGTGGGCGCCCAGGCCCAGCGGGCCGGCATCGGCCAGGGGCCAGTCGGCCACGCTGATCCGGATGCTCCAGGGGCCGGCTGGCAGCGGACTCTCGGGCGCGGGCGCCAGGATCTTCACGCGGGGGTGGTGCTGGCTCAGGGCCTCCCCCAGCTGGCGTACGGCCGGGGGTGGGGGCACTTCCTGGAGGCTGCCGGCCGGTGCGGTGGCCTGCAGCAGCGCTGGCGGTGCCGAGGAGCGTGGCGATGATCTGCCGCACCCTGCCGGCATGAGCACCAGCAGCAGCAGCGCGATCCAGGCAGCCGTGCGGCGCAGCGGGCCGGCCCACCCCGCACGGCCGCTGAGTCGAGCCGACCTGGCCTGAGGATCCGTGGCGTGACCCGCCGTCACCCTGCCCGTGCTCCCTGGTTCCATCAGCGCATTCTGCTGGCACGGCGGGACGTTGGGATCCCGGGCTCATCGGCAGGATTCTTTAAGGAATCAAGATGTACTGAAATGGCAAAAAGATCGCCCAGGGGTGTATCTCTAACTGCTGTGCAGACGCCAGTGCTGGCCTGGGAAGCCAGCGGATTGAACCTTTGTAACTGGGGCCCCGAACGGCTTCATTTTGGCCCTTATAGTGCCGCGAGCGGTCCCCTATCTGGGGCCCAAAGCCCCAGCCATGGCAGGGGGTTTCGCGGTTTCGCGGTTCCCTCGTCCCGGCTGGAGCCCATGACCCTCCGGGCCTCGGTCCGGGCGGTCATGGGGCCCATCGGTGAGTCCGGCATGCCTCGGCACGTCAGCTCGCCCACAGGGGTGGACCACCACCTCGACCCCGTCCCTCGAGGAACGTCTCGATGACCATCAGCCCACCAGGGCGTGGGGAAAAGGCCAAGGCCATGGTCGACCGGAACCCCGTTCCGGCCACGTTCGAGCTTTTCGAAAAGCCCGGGCATTTCGACCGCAGCCTGGCCAAGGGTCCCAAAACCACCACCTGGGTTTGGAACCTCCACGCCAACGCTCACGATTTCGACAGCCACACGAGTGACCTCGAAGAGGTTTCTCGCAAGATCTTCTCGGCTCACTTCGGCCATCTGGCCGTCATCTTCATCTGGCTGAGCGGTGCCTTCTTCCACGGCGCCCGCTTCTCCAACTACACCGGCTGGCTGGCAGACCCCCTGCATGTCAAGCCTTCCGCTCAGGTGGTCTGGCCCGTGTTCGGCCAGGAAATTCTCAATGGCGATGTGGGTGCCGGCTTCCACGGCATTCAGATCACCTCCGGCCTCTTCCATGTCTGGCGGGCCTGGGGTTTCACCAGTGAGACCCAGCTGCTCGCCACCGCCATCGGCGCGCTGGTGATGGCCGGCCTGATGCTCAATGCCGGCGTCTTCCACTACCACAAGGCAGCCCCCAAGCTCGAGTGGTTCCAGAACGTTGAGTCGATGCTCAACCACCATCTGGCCGGTCTGCTTGGTCTGGGCTCGCTGTCCTGGACAGGTCACCTCCTGCATGTGTCCCTGCCCACCACGGCCCTGATGGATGCCATTGATGCCGGCCAGCCGCTGGCCCTCAACGGCAAGACCATCGCCACCTACGCCGACATCCCCCTGCCCCACGAGTTCCTGAACCAGGACCTGCTGGCGCAGATCTTCCCGGGATTCGGCGCTGGCATCTCAGCCTTCTTCTCCGGGAACTGGGCGGCCTACAGCGATTTCCTCACCTTCAAGGGTGGTCTGAATCCTGTGACCGGCAGCCTCTGGATGACGGACATCGCCCATCACCATCTGGCGATTGCGGTGCTCTTCATCGTGGCCGGTCACATGTACCGGACCAACTGGGGCATCGGCCACAGCATCAAGGAGATCCTCGAAGGTCAGAAGGGCGACCCCCTGCTCTTCCCGGCTCCCAAGGGTCACGACGGTCTGTTCGAGTTCATGACCACCAGCTGGCACGCTCAGCTCGGTGTCAACCTGGCTCTGCTCGGCTCGTTGACCATCATCGTGGCGCATCACATGTATGCGATGCCGCCCTATCCCTACATCGGGATTGATTACCCCACCCAGCTGTCACTGTTCACCCACCACATGTGGATCGGTGGCTTCCTGATCGTGGGTGCTGGTGCTCACGCCGCCATCGCCATGGTGCGTGACTACGACCCCGCCAAGCACATCGACAACGTGCTCGATCGGGTGCTGAAGGCTCGCGATGCCCTGATCAGCCACCTCAACTGGGTGTGCATCTGGCTCGGCTTCCACAGCTTCGGCCTCTACATCCACAACGACACCATGCGTGCCCTGGGCCGTCCCCAGGACATGTTCAGCGACTCCGCCATTGCCCTGAAGCCCGTCTTCGCGCAGTGGATCCAGGGTCTCCATGCCGCTGCCGCTGGCACCACCGCTCCCAACGCCCTCGCGGGTGTGAGCGAAGTGTTCAACGGTGCCGTCGTGGCCGTGGGTGGCAAGGTCGCCGCGGCGCCGATCCCCCTGGGAACGGCGGACTTCATGGTGCACCACATCCACGCCTTCACGATCCACGTCACCGTGCTGATCCTGCTGAAGGGTGTGCTGTATTCCCGCAGCTCCCGCCTTGTCCCTGATAAGGCGAACCTCGGTTTCCGCTTCCCCTGCGACGGCCCCGGCCGTGGCGGTACCTGCCAGGTGTCGGCCTGGGACCACGTGTTCCTTGGCCTGTTCTGGATGTACAACTCCCTGTCGATCGTGATCTTCCACTTCTCCTGGAAGATGCAGAGCGACGTGTGGGGCACCGTCAACGCCGACGGCACCGTCCAGCACATCACCAACGGCAACTTTGCCCAGAGCGCCATCACCATCAATGGTTGGCTGCGTGACTTCCTGTGGGCTCAGGCCGCGCAGGTGATCAACAGCTATGGCTCGAGCTCCAGTGCCTATGGCCTGATGTTCCTGGGTGCCCACTTCATCTGGGCCTTCAGCCTGATGTTCCTGTTCAGCGGCCGCGGCTACTGGCAGGAGCTCATCGAGTCCATCGTCTGGGCTCACAACAAGCTGAAGGTGGCGCCGGCCATCCAGCCGCGCGCTCTCTCCATCACCCAGGGCCGTGCCGTGGGTGTCGCCCATTACCTGCTGGGCGGCATCGCGACCACCTGGTCCTTCTTCCTGGCTCGCATCATTGCGGTCGGCTGACCTTTCCTGACCTTTCCCAATGGCAACGAAATTTCCTTCGTTCAGCCAGGGTCTGGCACAGGACCCGACAACCCGCCGTATCTGGTACGGCATCGCCACGGCTCACGATTTCGAGAGCCACGACGGCATGACCGAGGAGCGGCTTTACCAAAAGCTGTTCTCCACCCACTTCGGTCACCTGGCCATCATTGGCCTCTGGGTTTCGGGCAACCTGTTCCATATCGCCTGGCAGGGCAACTTCGAGCAGTGGGTCACCGATCCGCTGCACATCCGTCCCATCGCTCACGCGATCTGGGATCCCCACTTCGGCCAGGGGGCCATCGCGGCCTTCACCCAGGCCGGTGCCTCCTCCCCGGTGAACATCGCCTATTCCGGTCTGTACCACTGGTGGTACACGATCGGCATGCGCACCAACGCCGAGCTGTACCAAGGGGCCATCTTCATGATGATCCTCTCGGCCTGGGCACTGTTCGCTGGCTGGCTGCATCTCCAGCCCAAGTTCCGGCCTTCCCTGGCCTGGTTCAAGAACGCTGAATCCCGTCTGAACCACCACCTGGCGGTCCTGTTCGGCTTCAGCTCCATCGCCTGGACCGGTCACCTGGTCCACGTCGCCATTCCCGAGTCCCGGGGACAGCACGTCGGCTGGGACAACTTCCTCTCGGTGATGCCCCATCCCGCCGGTCTGGCTCCGTTCTTCACCGGCAACTGGGGGGTCTATGCCCAGAATCCCGACACCACCTACCAGGTGTTCGGCACGGCCGAGGGTTCAGGCACGGCGATCCTCACCTTCCTCGGTGGTTTCCATCCCCAGAGTGAAGCCCTGTGGCTCACCGACATCGCCCATCACCATCTGGCGATCGGCTGCCTGTTCGTGATCGCGGGCCACATGTACCGGACGAACTTCGGTATCGGCCACTCGATCCGCGAGATCCTCGAAGCCCACAACCCCCCTCCGGGAACCCCGGGTGACCTGGGTGCCGGCCACAAGGGCCTCTACGACACCATCAACAACTCGCTCCACTTCCAGCTGGGTCTGGCCCTGGCCTCCCTCGGTGTGGTGACGAGCCTGGTGGCGCAGCACATGTATTCGATGCCGTCCTACGCGTTCATCGCCAAGGACTACACGACGCAGGCTGCCCTTTACACCCACCACCAGTACATCGCCATCTTCCTGATGTGCGGTGCCTTCGCCCACGGTGCGATCTTCTTCATCCGTGACTACGACCCCGAGGCCAACAAGAACAACGTTCTGGCCCGGATGCTCGAGCACAAGGAAGCGATCATCAGCCACCTGAGCTGGGTCTCCCTGTTCCTCGGTTTCCACACCCTCGGCCTCTACGTCCACAACGACGTGGTCGTGGCGTTCGGCACTCCCGAGAAGCAGATCCTGGTGGAGCCCGTGTTCGCCCAGTTCGTTCAGGCGGCAAGCGGCAAGGCCATCTACGGCATGAATGTGCTGCTGGCCAACCCCGACAGCCTGGTGAGCAATGCCCCCGGTCCCGGTGCCGTCTGGCTGCCTGGCTGGCTCGATGGCATCAACGCCGGCGACAACTCCCTGTTCCTGCAGATCGGCCCTGGTGACTTCCTCGTTCACCACGCCATCGCTCTGGGTCTGCACACCACCACCCTCATCCTGGTGAAGGGTGCCCTGGACGCCCGGGGTTCCAAGCTGATGCCCGACAAGAAGGACTTCGGCTATTCCTTCCCCTGCGACGGCCCCGGCCGTGGTGGTACCTGCGACATCAGCGCCTGGGACGCCTTCTATCTGGCTGTCTTCTGGGCCCTGAACACCGTCGGTTGGCTCACCTTCTACTGGCACTGGAAGCACCTCGCCATCTGGCAGGGGAACGTGGCCCAGTTCAACGAGTCCAGCACCTATCTCATGGGCTGGTTCCGCGACTACCTCTGGCTCAACAGCTCCCAGCTGATCAACGGCTACAACCCGGCCGGCTCCAACAACCTGGCTGTCTGGTCGTGGATGTTCCTGTTCGGTCACCTGATCTGGGCCACCGGCTTCATGTTCCTGATCTCCTGGCGTGGTTACTGGCAGGAACTGATCGAGACCATCGTCTGGGCCCATCAGCGCACCCCGCTCGCCAACCTGGTGGGCTGGCGCGACAAGCCCGTGGCTCTCTCGATCGTTCAGGCCCGTGTGGTTGGTCTGGCTCACTTCACCGTGGGTTACTTCCTCACCTATGCGGCCTTCCTGATCGCCTCCACTTCAGGGAAGTTCGGCTGACCAGCTGAACCCCGCCTCACTCGAGGGACCCCTTCACAACCCCGGCCTGTGCCGGGGTTTTTTTCTTGCCTGGACGGCTGTCCCGTCTACAACGGCCAGGTTGCCCCCAGCGCACCGCCTCTCCGCCATGACCCCTATCCCGGCCTCGACGGCGTCTCTCCTGGTGGGGCTCGGCGTTCTGCCGGGGGCCTGGCTGCGCTTCCGCGTGGTCAACCACCTTGAGCCCATGCTGCCGCGCAAGCACTGGGGCACCTTCGGGGTCAACGTGGCCGCCTGTTTCGCCCTGGGGCTGCTGGCCGCGATTCAGGAGAGCTGTGGCGGAGGTGGACAGCGCACCATGCTGTTGCTCGGCACGGGCTTTCTTGGTGGCTTCAGCACCTTTTCGTCCCTGGTGGCGGAGCTCTATGTCGTGTTGCGGGCTGGCCACTGGCTCGAGGCCGGGCTGCTGTCTGTCGGCTCCGTTGTGGGGGGCCTGGTCGCTGCCCAGCTGGGACTGCTGATCGGAGGTCTCGCTTGAGAGCCTCCCTGCGCCGCGAACTGTCCGACCTTGCCCTTCTGGCGACCGGCGCCATCCCCGGAGCTCTGCTGCGCTGGCGTCTGGATGCGTGGGCCCAGGGCCAGAGCGGGTTCTGGGCCCCGCTTCTGCAGGCCTCGCTGCTGGCCAATCTCAGCGGCTGCCTGCTGATCGGCCTGCTGATCGTGCTGCCGCCGCGTCGTGCCAGGTTCTATGTGCTTGGCGGGATCGGCTTCTGCGGCAGTCTCACCACCTTTTCCACCTGGATGCTCGTCCTGGCCCGCCGCCTGGCGGCAGGCGATCTGCTGGGGTCGGCCGCAATCCTGCTGGTGAGTCTCCTCGCTGGCCTGCTTCTGGTGGCCCTGGGGGCCTGGCTCGGCTCCATCCTCTGGAGGGGCAGTCGCCCCTGATCGCAGCCTGCTCCCCGTTCAGCGGGCCTGCAGGTAGTTCTGCTGCACGTAGGTCCAGTCTTCGCAGCGCAGTTCGTTGCCGTCGGTCTGGGCGCGCTCGCCATGCAGACAGTCCACGGTGGCGCTGTGGCCCTGCTCCAGCCCGCGGCTGCTTCCCTCGGCCAGGGCCGTCTGCGCCCCTGCGCCGCTCTTGGGCAGGCTGGACTGGGCTCCACCCGATCCGCTCTGAGGCAGCGAGGGTGCTGCGGGCGGAGGTGGCTGGCTGCCCGGCCGGTTGGCGCAACTCCCCAGCAGCACAGCCATCAGGATCGCCAGCGTGCGGACGAGGCTGCGGACGAGGGTGCCGCCGGTGGCAGAGGGGCAACCTGCCGTCCTGAAGGTGGTGCGCATCGGCTTGAGGGCAGCGGTGCCTCCATCTTCTCCTCGCAACTGGGCTCCTCGCGGCCGGGATCCTCGCGGCTGAAATGGCGGTGGCGCGAGGTTGCCCCACCGCCGCGCATGAAAAAACCCCGCGCCAGGCGGGGTGGATCGGGTTGAACGCGGTGGTTGAGCGGGGTGATGGATCGGCAGGATTCAGCCGACGCTCCACACACCACCGGCAATGTTCACCAGAGGGGCCACCACGGCCGTTCCCGCCAGGAACCAGGCGAAGGCGGCACCGCCGCAGCCGCCCAGCCAGAAGCCGCTGGCGAATTCGGCCCAGCCCGCCTTGGTGAACAGGTCGGCGGGGGGGTTGTCGATCGTGGCGTCGGCAGGCTGAACGTTCGGTCCGTTGCCGGCCGTGCCGTAGATCGACAGGCACACCGTCAGGATCGAGACCAGCCCGATGGTGGCCAGAAGGCCGGCGGTGGTGGCGTAGTCGGTGGTGCGCAGGGGACCGGTGATCGCAAACGGGCCGTACAGGAAGAAGCCATGGGCCATGCCCACCTCCAGCCCCCGCCGGTTCGGGGACAGGGCCGGCCGGTAGGCCGGCAGGGCATTCAGGAACGCCTTGGTGAAGTAGCTGCTGTTGACGGGGGTGGCCAGATTGCCGACACAGGGGTCGGCGACGGGGGTCACGGTCATGGGTAGGGGTGGGATGGTGATGAATGGGCTGGCCGGGCTCCGGGCCGTGGAGCCTCAGTCGCGGGCTTCGATCACGTTGAACAGCAGGGCCATCGCCACGGCTGGGCCGAGGATCCCCACGAGGGGTACGAACACCGAGGGCATCCAGGCGGCAGCGAATTCTCCAGTCATGGCCAGGCCAGTAGCAACCGCCGGTACTGTAAGGATCGTTCCCGCGACAGCTTTCTTGGGCTGTTGGTGGCGACATAAAAGTTCAATCCATGCCTCCTTCCACCCTTGGTGCCGCAGCGGCGGTTCTGGCGCTTCTGCTCTGGTGGCTGCGGCGCCGTCGCCCCGTGGTGGTGCTCAGTTCCACCGATGCCAGCGCGGTGGCGGCCCTGAACCGCTCCCAGCTCGTGGCGGCAGCCCTGGGGCCCGACCCCGTGGCGGATCCGGCGGCGGGGGCGATGGCTCCGGCCGCTCCGGAGACCGCCGTCAGTCCTCTGCCGGCCAGCCTGGGTCAGCGGCAGCGGACGGTGCTTCTGGCCGGCCTGCGCCAGCAGCTGGCCGGTGATGGGCCATCCCGGCTGGAGGCCATGCGCATGGCGCGGCGGTGGGGCGATCCGGCGGTGCTGCCCCTGCTGCACCGGGGCCTGCGGGATCCCGACCTGGCGGTGGTGCGGGAGGCCGCGCTGGGGTTGGAGCGCTTCCGGGGGCGCTGCCCTGGCCTGGCTGACGCTCAACCGACCACGCCGGTCACCGCCCCCCTGCCCCGCAACGTCTCCCGCACCCTGTAGATCGGCCGGCCCTGGCTTTCGTGGTAGGTGCGCATCTGCAACTCGGCCAGCAGGCCGAAGCAGAACAGCTGCACCCCCGCCAGCACGCTGATCAGGGCCACCAGCAGCAGCGGTCGGTCGCCGATGTTGGCTCCCAGCACCAGCTTCTCGCCCAGCAGCCACAGGCTGACCAGCAGGCCGAAACCGATCGCGGCCAGGCCCCCGAAGCCGAACACGTGCATGGGGCGGGTCAGGAACCGCTTCATGAACCAGACCGTCAGCAGGTCCATCAGCACCCGGAAGGTGCGATCCAGCCCGTACTTGCTCGTGCCGTAGCGGCGGGCATGGTGGTTGACGATCACCTCGCTGATCCGTGCCCCTTCGATGAAGGCGAGGGCCGGCAGGAAGCGGTGCAGCTCGCCGTAGAGGTTGAGGTCCTCCACCACCTCGCGGCGATAGGCCTTGAGGGAGCAGCCGTAATCGTGCAGGCGCACGCCCGTCACCCGGGCGATCAGCCGGTTGGCGATGCGGCTGGGCAGCAGGCGGACCAGGGCGTGATCCTGGCGCTGATGGCGCCAGCCGCTCACCAGGTCGTAGCCCTCGTTCAGCCGCTCGAGCAGCAGGGGGATGTCGGCGGGATCGTTCTGCAGGTCGCCGTCGAGGGTCACGATCACCTTGCCGCAGCTGGCATCGAAGCCGGCCGCCATCGCGGCGGTCTGGCCGTAGTTGCGCCGCAGCCGGACCAGCACCAGTTCCGGTATCTCCCGCACCAGCGGGGCCAGCACCGCGGCGGTGCCGTCGGTGGAGCCGTCGTCGACGATCACCAGCTCATGGCTCAAACCCAGGGGGCGCACAGCAGCCAGGACCTTCTCCACCAGCAAGGCCACGCTCTCCTCCTCGTTGAAGAGCGGCACCACCACCGACAGATCCATCGTCACCTCACCGGTGCCGGCGAACCTAGGCGGGCAGGGGACTGCCGTCATGGCAGCGCATCACCCGGCCGGCGCCGCGCAGTTCGGATCGGTAGTGCACCGCCACCGGGTCGCGGTTGCGGGGGTTGAGGTCGTCGACGCCGATGCCGTTGCGGCCATGCTCCTGGCCCGAGCTGTGCAGGTAGCGGCCCTGGCCCAGATGCAGACCCACGTGGGTGCAGCGCCGGGGCGCCCCGAAGAACAGCAGATCGCCCGGTTCCAGGCGGTCGGTCTCCCCGGGCCGCACCGCCACCGGCTGGCAGAAGCGCTCCTGCAGATAGGCGTCCCGGGGCAGCCAGATCCCCGTGCTGGCGAAGGCGGTCTGGACCAGGCCCGAACAGTCGAAGTCGGGCCCCAGGGTGCCGCCCCACAGGTAGACATTCGGCTGGCGGCTGGCCGCCAGGGCGAACGCCAGCACCGCCGCCAGGCGGGACTGGATCGCGCTGCGGTCCAGCAGCCGTGGTGATGGCCGGCTGGCGGTGATGGCCCGGCCGAGCAGCTGCTCAGGGGCGATCCAGCCCGGATAGCCGTCCTCCAGCAGACGCACCCGCAGGCGGGGCTGCCCGGGGCTCTCCAGGAGCTGCAGGCAGCGACCCCCGGCGGCCTGGGTGGCGAGACCGGCCCCCCGCGGGCTGCTGTAGAGGTCCAGTTCGCCCTCCAGGCGCCAGATCGAGCCCGGCCGCAGCCATTCCGGAGCGGCCGGCTGGCCAGGGGGCAGGAACGGCTGGGGAGGGGTTCCTAAGGTCGCCACAGCGTGTGCCGGCAGTGATGGCGTTCTACAGCCCTGAACCAGGCATGGACCAGGTGCTGGCGGACCTGGTCAGGGCGCTGGAGCTGGAGGATCGTCCGGGACTGGCCCAGCAGGTGTCGATCACCTGGCTGCGGTTCGACGCCGCTCCGGTCGCGCAGGCGGCCGAAGGCCAGGCCGCGGCCTTCTGGATGCGGCGCTGGAGCGGGGGCAGCTGGGGGGGGGACCGTCTGCGCTATCCGGCCAGCGTGGTGAAGCTGGTGTACCTGATGGCCGCAGAGGCCTGGCTGCAGGAGGGACTGCTGGAGGAGGATCCAGAACTCCGCCGCGCTCTGGCGGACATGATCCGCGATTCGAGCAACGACGCGACGGCCCTGGTGGTCGACCTGCTCAGCGGCACCACCGCTGGTCCCGCCTTGCCCGCCCAGCGGATGGAGACTTGGATCGCCCAGCGCCAGCTGGTCAACCAGTGGCTCGACCGGCTGGGCTGGCCGGAACTCAACGGCTGCAATGCCTGCCAGAAAACCTGGGGTGACGGGCCCTACGGGCGGGAGCGCGTCTTCTACGGCCCTGCCCTGGAGAACCGCAACCGGCTGAGCACCGATGCCACCGCGAGGCTTCTGCTGGCGGTGATGGCTTCAGCCCTGGTGTCCCCGCCTGCCGCCGCCCGGATGCGCGAGCTGCTGGCGCGCAGCCTCGATCCGGCCGAGCGGGCGGCCGATCCGGAGAACCAGGTGGATGGCTTTCTGGGGGAGGGGCTGCCCCTGGGCAGCAGCCTGTGGAGCAAGGCGGGCTGGATGAGCCAGGCCCGGCATGATGCCGCCTACGTCGAGGCGCCGGACCACGATCCCTTTCTGCTGGTGGTGTTCAGTGAGGGGAAGGAGCCGGCCCAGGACACGCGCCTGCTGCCGGAGATCGCCGCGCGGCTGTGCGAGGCCTGCCACCGCTGATCCCGGCCACGCAACGTGGGCTGGGGCAGGAAACACAGCCCGAAACACAGCCCGGACACATGGCCCGAAGGCCGCAGCGCTCCAGGGACTGGCGGAGGCCGGTCAGCCTGGGCTCTGGAACGGAGAGGGAGGGATTCGAACCCTCGACAGAAGTTGCCTCCTGTAACTCCTTAGCAGGGAGCCGCTTTCAACCACTCAGCCACCTCTCCAGCGGCAACAGGAGCTTACCTGAACACTCCGGTCCCTTCGGGGCGGCGCACGCGCTTCCGCTTCAGCCCCCCCGGAAGATGCGCTGCACGCGCCGGCCGTCGACCTGCACCAGCAGGTCGTAGGGGATCGTGCCCGCCTGGATGGCCGCCTGCTCCGGACGCAGCACCTGGCCCTCGTGCGCCCCGAAGATCAGCACCTCATCGCCCACCGCCGCCTCCGGCAGCGGCTCCAGATCGATCGCCATCGAGTCCATCGACACCCGGCCCAGCACCGCCAGGCGCCGGCCCTGCATCATCACCTCGCCGCGGTTGCTGAACCGCCAGGGCACGCCGTCGTTGTAGCCGGCGGCCACGATGCCGATGCGCTGACGTTCGGCGCTCACCTGGTACGTGCCGTTGTAACCGATGCGCTGGCCCTTGCTGCAGTGGCGCACCTGCACCAGGCGGCTGATGAACGCCACCGCCAGCTCCAGCTCGATCGCGGCGGCCACGGCCGGCGAGGGATGCAGGCCGAACAGTCCCAGACCCAGCCGCACCATGTCGTATCGGGACGCGGGGAAGCGCACGGCGCCGGAGGTGGCGGCCGCATGCACCAGCAGGGGCGTGCCCAGCTCTCGGCGCAGCCCGTCCACCACCGCCTCGAACCTCCGCAGCTGGGCGGTGGTGTCGCCATCGGCGGCGGGATCATCGGCGCCGGCCAGATGGGTCATCACGCCGCTCACGGTCACGACGCCGGAATCACGCAGCAGCCGGGCGGCGGCCAGGGCCTCCTCCGGTGCCACGCCGAGACGGCCCATGCCCGTCTCGATCTCGAGGTGGACCTCGAGGCAGGCCCCCATCGCCCGCAGCGTCGCCACCAGGGCGCGGGCGAACGGCAGGGAATAGACCACCGGCGTCAGCCGCCAGCGCACCGCCTTGTCCACCTCGTCGGTGTCCATCAGCATCACCAGCACCGGTCGGTGCACGCCGGCCCGGCGGATGGCGGCACCCTCGTCGGCGGCGGAGACACCGATCCAGTCGATGCCGCTGTCCTGCAGCGCCGCCGCCAGCCGCGGCAGGTCGGTGCCGTAGGCCCAGGCCTTCAGCACCGCCAGCATCGCCACCCCGGGGCCGCAGAGGGCGCGGAAGCGGGCGACGTTGTCGCGGATGGCGTCGAGATCCACCAGCAGGCGGCGCGGCGCCATCGATTCCCAGATCGCCCGGGCCGCGCCGCTCAGCTCCTGGCGGGCGGCACCCTTGAGCAGCACGGTGTCGCCGGGTTCGGCGAGCTGACGGATCGTGGCGCGCAGGGCGGCGGTGCCGCCCAGTTCCCGGGCTGCGCGGCCTGGATGGCGGGCATTCCAGGCCGCGGCGGTGTGGCTGCGGGCCGGGTGGGGCAGCAGCAGCAGCTCCGCGAAGCCCCGCTCGGCCGCCATCCGCCCGATCAGCTCGTGTTCCCGCCGTTCGCCGGAGCCCAGATCCGCCATCCCGCCGAACACAAACAGGCGCCGGCCGCCCTCGGGGGAGGAGGCCACCGTGGCCAGGGCGGTCTGCACCGAGAGCGGGTCGTCGCTGGCGGTGTCGTTGACGATGGTGATGCCCTCCGGAGTCCGCCAGGTCTCCATGCGGGTGGGTCCGAAGGTGTAGTCCTGCAGTACTGCCACCATCTCCTCGGCGGGGACCCCCAGCCGCTGGGCGGCGGTCATGGCAATCACCAGGTCCTCGATGAGGGGCTGGGAGCGGGTGCGGACCGCCACCTGGGCCTGGCTGCCGCCCAGATCGAGCTGCAGCAGCATCCCGCTGCCCTGGGGGCGTTGGTCCAGCAGCCGCGGCGGCCCGGAACCGGGATGGATGCGGGGGCAGGGCAGCGGCAGCGCGTTCACCAGCGGGTCGTCCGGGGCGATCACCCAGCCCGGCTCCGCGATGGTCTGGAACAGCCGCATCTTCTCGCGGGCCGTCACCTCGCGACTGCCGAAGCTGCCCAGATGAGCCAGGCCCACATTCACCAGCACGCCATGGTCGGGCGCCAGGATCGCCGCCAGCCGCTCCATCTCGCCCGGTGCCGAGATGCCGGCCTCGAACACCCCCAGTTCGGTGCCCGGCGGAGCCGTGAGCACCGCCAGGGGCACGCCCACCTGGCTGTTCCAGCTGCCTGGGCTGGCGGCCACACGGAAGCGGCCGGCCAACAGAGCCGTCAGGGCGGTCTTGACCACGGTCTTGCCGTTGCTGCCGGTGATCGCCACCACCCGGCGGATGTGGGTGCGGCGGTACCAGGCGGCGAGCTGCTGCAGGGCCAGCAGCGGATCGGCCACCAGCAGGCGGGCACAGCCCGGCCGGCTCGGAACGGAGGCGGGGCTGCGGTCACGACGCAGCACCACCAGCGACGCCCCGGCGGCTTCGGCCGCCTCCACGAAGTCGTGGCCGTCGCAGTGGCGGCCGCCCAGGGCAACGAACAGGTCGCCCGGCAGCACCCGCCGCGAGTCGATCGCCACTGCCCGCAGGGGCTGCTCGGCCGGTGATCCCCGCAGCTCGCCGTCCAGCAGGGCGACCAGCTCTCGGGGGGTGGGAAGGCTCATGGGGCGGGGCGTCGCGGCGGCATGCCCGGTCGTGGACGACACCGACCCCATCGGTCGGCCTCGTTAGCATTCTGACGTTCCCGGTTGTCGCGATGGGGCTCGTTCTTGTCCTCAATGCGTCCTACGAACCGCTGAACATCACCACCTGGAAGCGGGCGATGGTGATGCTGCTCAAGGGCAAGGCCGAGGGACTGGAACACGACGAAAACCGTTCAATCCGGCCGGATCTGCTCCTGCCCTCGGTCATCCGCCTCACCCAGTTTGTCCGGGTGCCCTACCGGCAGCTTCCACTCACCCGGCGCAACCTGTTCCACCGGGATGGCCACCGCTGCCAGTACTGCGGCTACAGCGGCGACAAGCTCTCCGTCGATCACGTGGTGCCCCGCAGCCGGGGCGGCAGCGATGCCTGGGAGAACGTCACCACGGCCTGTCTGCCCTGCAACGTGCGCAAGGGCAACCGCACCCCACGCGAGGCGGGCATGGTGCTGTTCCGCCAGCCCCACCGCCCCAGCAGCGGCCTGCGCTACGAGGCGACCCGCCACATCCGCGCCGGCCGTCACCACGAATGGGCCAAGTACCTGATCGGTCTGGAGATGGTCGCCTGAGCCGAGGTCTCCCGGGCGGGGCGTGCTCTTCAGAGGGTGGTCTTCAGAGGGTGGTCTTCAGGCGCTCACCTCCGCGGCGAGCTCGTCGAGTCGACGGCTTTGATCGGCCGCGATGCAGGCGCCGATCACCTCCTGCAGCTGGCCGTTCAGCACCGGCTCGAGCGAAAAGTTCCGGCCCAGCCGGTGATCCGTGGCGCGGTTGTCCTTGTAGTTGTAGGTGCGGATCTTTTCACTGCGGTCGCCGCTGCCCACCTGGGCCAGGCGGGCTGAGCGCTCCTTGGCATTGGCGTCGGCCAGCTCCCGCTCATAGAGCTTGGCCCGCAGGATCTCCATCGCCCGCTCCCGGTTCTGCAGCTGGGAGCGCTCCTGGGTGCAGAACACCCGTATTCCGGTGGGTCTGTGCACCAGATCCACCGCGGTCTCCACCTTGTTCACGTTCTGGCCCCCGGCTCCCCCGGAGCGGGCCGTGCTGATCTCCACATCGCCGGGATCGATCTGCACCTCCACCGGGTCCGCTTCGGGCATCACGGCCACCGTGGCGGTGGAGGTGTGCACCCGGCCCTGCGACTCGGTGGCCGGCACCCGCTGCACCCGGTGCACCCCGGCTTCGAACTTGAGCTGGCTATACACCCCCTCGCCCCGGATCGCCAGGATCAGTTCCTTGTAGCCCCCCAGTTCGGCCTCGGAGGCGCTGACGGGTTCGACCTTCCAGCCGACGCTCTGGGCGTAGCGGTCGTACATCCGGGCCAGGTCACCGGCCCAGATGGCCGCTTCATCCCCACCGGCGCCGGCCCTGATCTCCAGCATCACGCTCCGCTCGTCGCGGGGATCGCGGGGCAGCAGGGCCACGGTGAGCGCCTGGCGCAGGTCGCTGATCTCTGAGGCCAGGCGCGCCAGTTCATCGTTGGCCAGCTCCTCCATCGCCGCATCCCCCCGCGACTCCCGCAGCAGTTCGCGGGCTTCGGCCTCCTGATCCTGCAGCGTGCGGAGGCGCTGCTGATCCAGCACCAGGGGCTCGAGGCGGGCGCGCTCCCGGGCGATGGCCTGCAGTTGGCTGGGGTTGCCGGCCACGGCGGGATCGGCCAGCTGCCGCTCCAGCGTCTCAAAGGTTCGCCGGGCCGCTTCCAGGCGCTCGTGCAACAGGGAGGGATCCATCAGCCGGACGGCCCCGGGCCGTCAGAACGGGTCAGAGCGGACAACAAAAAGCCGGATGCCAACAGCACCCGGCTCTGGTCGTCAGATTGGGAGGGCTGAGCAGCCAATCAGGCTGAGGCCTCGGCTTCGGCAGGAGCGTCCGCCTTGGCCGCTGTCTTGGCTCCGGAGGCGGAATCGGCGCCGCCCATGCCGTACTTGCGCATGAAACGATCCACGCGGCCCTCGGTGTCGAGGATCTTCTGGGTACCGGTGTAGAAGGGGTGGTTGCCACTCCACACATCCACGTGGATTTCGGGTGAGGTGGATCCGGTGGTCATCACCACCTCTCCATTGCAGATCACCTTGGCATCGGGATACCAGGTGGGATGGATGTCGGCCTTCGGCATGGCGGGATCGGTCGGCGGGTGGACAGAGGGAAGAGCGCTTCGCGATCAGCGCTTGGAGAACTGGGGAGCCTTCCGGGCTTTCTTGAGGCCGTACTTGCGGCGCTCCTTGGCGCGGGGATCCCGGCTCAGGTGCCCTTCGGTCTTGAGCGGCTTGCGGTTGTCGGGTGACAGCTCACAGAGGGCGCGCGCAGCACCCTGCTTGATGGCGTCGGCCTGACCGGTCAGACCACCCCCGCGAACATTGACGAGCAGGTCGTACTCGGTGGCCAGGCCCAGGGTGTTGAGGGGAGCCTTGACGGCAGCCAGATAGACGGGGTTGTAGTTGAGGTAGTTGTCGCCCGGACGGCCGTTGATCGTGACCGTGCCACTGCCGGGAACAACGCGGACACGGGCCACGGCGGTCTTGCGGCGACCGGTTCCCCAGTAGACGACTTTGGAGGTGCTCATTGGGCGGCGGCGGCGGGATCGAGGGCGAGGGGCTGGGGTTTCTGGGCGGCGTGCGGGTGCTCCGTGCCCTTGTAGACCTTGAGCTTGCGGAACAGCTGACGGCCCAGGGCGTTGTGGGGGAGCATCCCCTTGATGGCCTTTTCGACGATCCGCTCGGGGAGCCGGGCCTGGAGATGGGCGAAGGTCTCGGTCTTCATGCCACCGGGGCGACCGGAGTGGCGGCGGTAGATCTTCTGGGTGGCCTTGTTGCCGCTCACCCGCACCTTGTCGGCGTTGATGACGATGACGAAGTCACCGGCATCGAGGTGGGGGGTGTAACAGGGCTTGTTCTTGCCGCGGAGCACGGAGGCCACTTCGCTCGCCAGGCGACCGAGGGTCTGATTCTCGGCATCGACCACGTACCACTGGCGGTCGAGGGAATCAATCGAGGGCAGGGGAGTCTTGTTCATATCGCCTGGTCAGGCACCGGCAGGCCGTAGAGGGCTGGGCTGGTGGTCGTCATGGCGGAGGGGCATCCGCGCATTCAAGTGACCATACCGCTTGGCCGGTTGGGGCCCTGCGGAACAACGGATTGGCCAGCTGGGAGCCCCGGAGGGTCGGTGGTCGCCAGCTGATACCGCGGTTGGCAATCATACCAGGCGGCTCTGGGGAAGATCGGCTCTGGGTAGCCCACCCGCAGCAGGCAGAGTCCCTGCGGAGGGGCGGCCTCCTTGACCTCGCTGCGCCGCTGGTGCCGCCAGCGCTGCGCGAAGCTCTCCGGAGCCAGGCGGCCCTCGCCCACGGCCACCAGCTGCCCCATCACCAGACGCACCATCCCGTAGAGGAAGCCACTGGCCTGCAGTTCGAAGCGCAGCAGGTCGCCCTCGCGCTCCACCAGCACCTCCTGCAGGGTGGTGCGGGCGTGGCGGCGCCGGCTGCCGGAGCGCTGGAAGGCCGAGAAGTCATGCTCGCCGAGCATTCCTTCCAGGGCCTGCCGCATCAGCAGCTCATCGAGCCGGCACCGGTAGCGGTGCCAGCTCCAGGGGCCCAGAAACAGGTTGGGGACGCGGCCGTTGTAGAGGGTGTAGCGGTAGCGCCTGTAGGTGGCCGAGAAGCAGGCATGCCACGTGGGAGGCACCTCCCGGGCGGCACACACCCGGATGGTCGACGGCAGGCGCCCGTTCAGGGCCTTGGGCCAGCGCTCGGCGGGAATGGGCCCCCCGGCATCGAAATGCACCACCTGGGCTGCGGCATGCACGCCGGTGTCGGTGCGCCCTGCCGCCACGGTTCGCGGCGGGGGCAGGCCCTGCCCAGCCGGCAGCAGCTCGGCGATCGCCCCTTCCAGGGTTGCCTGCACACTCGGCCCATGGCTCTGGCGCTGCCATCCCCTGTAGCCCGAGCCGTCGTACTGGAGGCAGAGGGCGATCCGCCGCCGGGCTGGCACTGGAGCGTCGGGCACCCCCGGGGGGGCCTGCTGGGGACCGCTCATCGGGACCTCGTCGCCATCGGGGCCTCAGCAGAAAACCGCGGTGGAAGGATCCACCGCGGTCGGGACAGGCGGTTCAGCCGGGGGCTGGACGTGCAGAGCGGGTTGGCTCAGACCAGCTCGATGATCGCCATTTCGGCGTTGTCGCCGCGACGGGGGACGGTGCGGATGATGCGGGTGTAGCCACCCTGGCGATCGCCGTAGCGCTCCTGGGCCTTGTCGAACAGGGCGTGCACCAGCTGCTTGTCGTAGATGTAGCCAATGGCGCGGCGACGGGCGGCGAGGGTGCCGTCCTTGGCCAGGCTGATCATCCGCTCAGCCTCGTCCCGCAGGGCCTTGGCGCGGGCCTTGGTGGTGGTGACGCGACCTTCGCGAATCAGCTGGGTGGTCAGTCCACGCAGCATGGCCTTGCGTTGGTCGGCGGGGCGTCCCAGCATCGGGACTCGGCATTGGTGACGCATCGTGCGGGTGCTCCTAGGGGAATGACGTGAGCCGCCGATCAGGCGCTGGTGCGGCTTTGGGGCAGGGTGATGCCGATGCGCTCGAGCGCCTCGATCACCTCATCGGCTGACTTGGAGCCGAAGTTCTTGATCTCCAGCAGATCTTCATAGCTGAAGCCCATCAGGTCGGACACGGAGTTGACCTGGGCGCGCTTCAGACAGTTGTAGGCCCGCACCGAGAGATTCAGTTCCTCAAGGGGAATCTGGGCTTCGGCCGAGGGCTCGGGTTCCAGACCGGGTTCTTCAACCACGCTGAGGGTGGCGAGGGGCTGGAACAGGGCGATCAGCTGGTTGGCCGCCTGGGCCATGGCGTCGTCCGGAGTGACGCTGCCGTTGGTCTCGATTTCGAGCCGGAGGCGCTCCCGGGCGGATCCACCCTCGCCCACCGCGGTCTCGTCGACGGTGTAGTTGACCCGCTTGACGGGCTTGAACACGGCGTCGATCTGGAGGAGATCGATGGCGCTGGTGTCCTCGGTGTGGCGGTCCACCGGGCGGTAGCCGATGCCCCGCTCCACGTGCACTTCCATCTCGAGGCCGTGCCCTTCGGCCACCGTGGCGATCAGGCGATCCGGATCGATCACCTGCACCTGGGAGGAGAACTGCAGGTCGGCGGCGGTGACGGTGGCGGGACCGTTGACCACCAGCCGGCCGATCTCGAGCTCGCGGCTGCGGCTGTTGACGGCGATCTGCTTGCAGTTCAGCAGGATGTCGAGCACGTCTTCCCGCACACCGGGAACGGTGGCGTACTCGTGATTGACACCGGAGATGCGGACGGCAGTGATGGCGCTGCCCTCGAGGCCGCCGATCAGCACGCGACGAAGGGCATTGCCCAGGGTGGTGGCCTGGCCCCGATCGAGGGGGCCGATCACGAAGACCGCCGTCTGGGAGCGGTCTTCAGCCACCAGGTGCTCGGTCCGGTCGATTTGGTAATGCAGCACGGTCTGAAGGGTGGGAAGGATGGCGAGGGGCCCGGACGTCGGGGCGGGACGTCGAATCAGACGCGGCGACGCTTGGAACGCCGGCAGCCGTTGTGGGGCAGGGGAGTCACATCGCGGATCAGGGTGATCTCCAGTCCGGCCACCTGGAGGGCACGGATGGCCGTTTCACGGCCGGAACCCGGACCTCGCACCAGCACCTCGATCTGGCGCATTCCCTGCTCCAGAGCCCGGCGGGCCGCCGCTTCCGCGGCGGTCTGGGCGGCGAACGGGGTTCCCTTGCGGGCCCCCTTGAAGCCGCTGGCACCGGCAGAACTCCAGGAAATCACCTCACCGGCCGTGTCGGTGATCGACACGATGGTGTTGTTGAAGGTGCTCTGGATGTGGGCCACGCCGTTGGGGACGTTGCGCTTGGCCTTCTTGGGGCCTGTCTTCTTGGCTGGCTTCGCCATGGTGTGGAGGCCTGCGGGTGCAGGAGGTGATCGGGGGACGTGGGAGGACCCTGGTGACGAGGGAGGCTGGCGTCGTCGTGCGACGGGACGCCGTCCTTCGGCAGGGTCGTGAGCCGCGGGATAGGGCCGCAGGAAGAATTACTTCTTCTTGCCGGCCACGGTTTTGCGGGCACCGCGCCGGGTGCGGGCGTTGGTGCGGGTGCGCTGGCCGCGCACGGGCAGACCCATGCGGTGGCGACGGCCCCGCAGGCAGCCGATGTCCTGCAGGCGCTTGAGGGCCATGCCCTCCTGGCGGCGCAGGTCACCTTCGAGGGTGAAGCTCTCGGCAGCGCCGCGCAGTTTCTGCACGTCGGCGTCGCTGAGGTCCTTCACCCGGATGTCAGGGCTCACCCCGGTCTTGGCGAGGATTTTCTGGGCACGGGTGAGCCCGATGCCATAGACGTAGGTGAGAGCGATCTCAACCCGCTTGTCGCGAGGGATATCGACGCCGGCAATCCGAGCCACGTGGGAAAACGATTCAGGGGTCAGGTGGGCCCCCGCGCGGTGGGGGGCTGGGAGTCGGGCCCCAAGCGTTGGGGACCCGGCAAGAGACCCGCGGTCAGCGGGTGGGCAGCACTCCGGTGGAGGTGTGAACCTGCCGGGTGGGGCGGATCAGCCCTGGCGCTGCTTGTGCTTGGGGTTGGTGCAGATCACCATCACCCGGCCATGGCGACGGATCACCCGGCACTTGTCGCACATCTTCTTGACTGAGGCACGCACCTTCATGGGCGTTGTGCTCTCCGAATTTGCAAACCGCCACCGTATCACAGCAGTCAACGCCTTCGGCTCGATCAGCCCTCCAGCAGGGCGACGATCCGCTCGGCTATCGCCTCCACCGGGCCGTCAGCCTCCACCGACTGCAGCAACCCCTTCTGGCGGTAGAAGTCGATCAGCGGGGCGGTCTGTTCCCGGTAGACGTCGAGCCGGTGGCGGATCACCTCCTCGTTGTCGTCCGTGCGGCCCCGGCTCAGCAGGCGCTGGATCAGCACCCCGTCGTCCAGCTCCATCAGCACCACGCGCTCGATCTGCTGGTCGAGCTCCTCCAGCAGGCTCTCCAGGGCTCCGGCCTGGGCCAGGTTGCGGGGAAAACCGTCCAGCAGCCATCCGCCGCCCCCTGCTGCCGCCTGCTGCTCCAGACGGCTGCGCACGATCGCCAGCACGAGGGCGTCGCTCACCAGTTCGCCCCGGGCCATCACGGCCTCGGCTTCCTGACCCAGCTCGGTGCCGGCGGCCACTTCGCCCCTGAGCAGATCACCGGTGGAGAGGTGGAGCAGTCCGCCGTGGACGGCGAGCTGCTGGGCCTGGGTACCCTTGCCGGCCCCTGGAGGGCCGAGAAAAAGGAGGCGCTGCTTCATGGCTGTCGAGCTGGCGATCGGGGAGTGGGTTGAACGAGGGATGGGCAGGTTCGGGCGGGACTGGCCCTGGCACGGCCCGGACGCGCCGGTCACTGGCGCACCATGCCCTCGTAGCGCTGGGAGATCACGTAGGTCTGGACCTGCTTGGCGGTGTCGATGGCCACGCCGACCAGGATCAGCAGGGACGTGGCACCGAGTCCCTGGAAGGTCCTCACCTGGGTAGCCCCCTCCACGGCCGATGGAATGATCGCCACGGCGCCGAGGAAGAGGGCTCCCAGCAGGGTGAGGCGGTTCTGCACGCCGCCCAGGTAGGTCGCGGTGGCGGAACCCGGCCGAACTCCGGGGACGGCCACGCCGCCGCGCTTGAGGTTCGTGGCGATGTCCACGGGATTCACCGTGAGCGAGGCATAGAAGAAGGAGAAGCCCACGATCAGGCCGAAGAAGACCAGGGCGTAGAGCCAGGGGGTGCTGCTGTTCGGGTTGAGGTAGCCCGCCACCTGGATCAGCCAGGGGCTCCGGGTGAGGTTGGCGATGGTGAGGGGCAGGAAGACCACGGCCGAGGCGAAGATGATCGGCATCACCCCGCCGGCGTTGAGTTTGAGCGGCAGGTAGCTCTGCCGTGCCGCCAGCAGGTTCGCGCCGCCCACCTGGCGCTTGGCACTGACGATCGGGATGCGGCGGTTGCCCTCCTGCACGAAGATGATGCCGACGATGGTCAGCAGAAAGACCAGCACCAGCACGACGATCCCTCCCACCGTGCTGCGGTCGCCGCTCTGGGCCAGTTCGATGGTGGAACCGAGGGCCCGCGGCAGGGTGGCCACGATGTTCACGAAGATCACCAGGGAAGCTCCCTGGCCGATGCCCCGCTCGGTGATCACCTCACTGATCCACATCACGATCATCGAGCCCGTGACCAGCGCCATGGCGGTCTGGATCACGAACACCGGCTCCGAGAGGCCCTCCGTGGCGTACTGCCTCAGGATCAGGGCGAACACCGTGCTCTGGAGAATGCCCCAGCCCAGCGCCACGTAGCGGGTGATCTGGGCGATCTTGCGCCGTCCGGCCTCGCCTTCGTTCTTCTGCAGATCCTCCAGCTGGGGCAGGGCCGCCGTGAGCAGCTGGATGATGATCGAGGCGTTGATGAAGGGCAGGATCCCCAGGGCGAACACCCCGAGCGTCGAGAGGCCGCCACCGGTGAAGATGTCGAGGAAGCCGATCAGCTGTCCCCCCCGGGCGAGGAACTCCTGGAAGGCGACCCGGTCGATGCCCGGCACGGGGATGTAGATCCCGAGACGCACCAGCAGGAGCAGCCCCAGGGTGGTGAGCACCCGGTCCCGCAGGCTTTTGGACTGGATCAGCTGGCTGAGGATTTCCCCGGCGCTGGGGTTGCGCCCCCGACTGACGAGCATGGTGGTTTTCGGTGGGGAGAGAGAGCGTGGCTTCGGGGCAGGAGCGGCGGAGCTGCTGGGGGGAGCCGTCCGGAGCTGCATCAAAAAGCCGTCTCCCGGAACATCCGGCAGACGGCTCAGACCTTAGGCCGCGGAGCCCGCACGGCCGATCAGATGATCTCGCAGCTGCCGCCTGCGGCTTCGATCTTGGCTCGGGCACTGGCCGTGAAGGCCGCCGCCTGAACGGTGAGCTTGACCGCAAGATCGCCCTGGCCGAGAACCTTCAGGGGGTGTTTCGGGCTGGTCACGATGCCGTCCTTGACGAGGGAGTCGAGGGACACGGTGCTGCCGCTGGCGCAGGCGCCCAGCTTGGCGATGTTCACCACGGTGAATTCGCGGCGGTTGACCAGCTCGAAATGCTTGAGCTTGGGGATGCGCCGGTAGAGGGGCATCTGGCCGCCTTCGAATCCGGGCCGGGTCGGCCGGCCCGAGCGGGACTTCTGGCCACGCATGCCGAAACCGCAGCTGGCACCCTGGCCGGCGGCGATGCCGCGACCCTTGCGCAGTTTGCGCCGACGGGCGCCGGCATTGGCTTTGAGGGACTGGAGATGGAGGCTCATGGGAGGGCTCAGGAGTAGATCTGCTCGAGGGAGATGCCCCGCTCCTTGGCGGTCTCCTTGTGGGTGCGAAGGCCGGCGAGGGCTTCCATCGCGGCGCGGGCGTTGTTCAGCGGGGTCTTGGAGCCGAGCCGCTTGGCCAGCACGTTCTTGATCCCGGCCAGCTCAAGCACCGTGCGAATCGATCCGCCCGCGATCACACCCGTACCGGGGGCGGCGGGGCGGATCAGCACGCTGGCCGCGCCATCGCGGCCGTTGCTGAGGGTGGGGATCGAGTTGTGCCGGGTGAGGGGCACCTTGACCAGATGCTTCTTGCCGTCGGCCACGCCCTTGCGCACGGCACCGATGACATCACCGGCCTTGCCGACGCCCACGCCCACCTGGCCCTTCTCGTTCCCCACGACGACGATGGCCCGGAAGCTCATCTTCTTGCCGCCCTTGACGGTCTTGGAAACACGGCGGATCTGCACCACCCGCTCCTGCCATTCGGAGTCACGCTCCTGGCCGCGGCGGTTGTCGCGCCCCCGGCCACCGCGTCGGTCACGGTCACCGCGGCCTTCGCCGCGACCGCCGCGACGCTCCTGCTGCCCTTCGGCAGCGGCGGGAACGTCGGAGGCCGCCGGCACGGCACTGGTCTGAACTTGATCGTTGGTTTCGGTCATGGTGAGAGCAGGGATCAGAACTGAAGGCCCGCTTCCCGGGCGGCGTCAGCCAGGGCCTTGACCCGGCCGTGGTACAGGTTGCCGCCGCGATCGAAGACCACCTGGGAGATGCCCTTGGCGAGGGCGCGCTTGGCCACGAGTTGCCCCACGGCCATCGAAGCGTCGCAGCTGCCCCCGGTCGTCACACTGGGACGCAGTTCCTTGTCGACGGTCGAGGCGGAGCAGAGGGTGCTCTGGGCCGCGTCGTCGATGACCTGGGCGTAGATGTGGTTGTTGGAGCGGAACACGGCCAGGCGCGGACGCTCGGCGGTGCCGGTGAGGGTGCGACGCAGACGGCGATGACGCTTCTGGGTCTGCTGTTTGCGGGAGAGCGATGACATGGCAATACAGGGTAACGATGCTCAGGCAGACCTCATTTCTTGCCGGTCTTGCCGGCCTTGCGAAGGATCCGTTCGCCCTGGTACTTGATCCCCTTGCCCTTGTAGGGCTCAGGGGGACGGATCGCCCGCACCTTGGCGGCTTCGTTCCCCACCAGCTCCTTGCTGGCACCGGACACGAGCACGGTGGTGTTCCCCTCGACGGCGAAGGAAACGCCGTCCGGAGGATCCATCTCGACCTGGTGGCTGTAGCCGGCCGAGACCACGAGCTTCTTGCCCTGAACGGCGGCGCGATAACCCACCCCGACGATCTCGAGGCGGCGGGTGAAGCCCTGGCTGACGCCCTCGACCATGTTGGCGACCAGGGTGCGGCACAGGCCGTGGCGCTCGCGGGAGCGGCGGCTTTCGCTGCAGGGGCTCACCACGAGGGTGTTGCCGTCCTGGGCAATGCTGACGCCCTCAGGGAGGGTGCGGCTCAATTCCCCCTTGGGACCCTTGATGGTCACCGTGAGCCCGTCGAGGGCAACGGTGACCTTGTCGGGCACGGGGATGGGCGCTTTACCGATACGTGACATGAATCAACCTCCCTGATCAGTAGACGTAGCAGAGCACTTCGCCACCGACGCCCTGCTTGCGGGCGTCGCGGTCGCTCATCACTCCCTTCGAGGTGGAGATGATGGCCACACCGAGGCCGCCCAGAACTTTGGGCAGCTGACGATTGTTCTTGTAGATGCGCAGACCGGGCTTGCTCACCCGCTGCACCGAGCGGATGGTGGGCTGGCGATGCTTGCCGCTGTATTTGAGTTCAACCACCAGCTGCCTCTGAACGCCTTCGCCTTCTTCGCTGATGCCTGCGATGAAGCCTTCCTGTTGCAGCACATTGGCGATGCTGCGGATCAGGCGTGAGGCAGGGATCCTGGTGGATTCGTGACGCTTCTCACTCGCATTGCGGATGCGGGTGAGCATGTCGGAAATCGGGTCGTGATTGGCCATGGTCGGGTCCGAAGAGGGCTCAGTTGCTGCGGAACGGCATTCCCATCTCGCGGAGGAGGGCCCGGCCCTCTTCGTCGTTACGGGCGCTGGTCACGATCGTGACGTCCATGCCACGGATCGCATCGATCTTGTCGAACGAGATCTCAGGAAAGATGATCTGTTCGCGGATCCCCAGGGTGTAGTTCCCCCGGCCGTCGAAACTCTTGGGGCTGACGCCGCGGAAGTCGCGGATGCGCGGCAGTGCCAGGTTGATCAGGCGCTCCAGGAAGGCGTACATCCGATCGCCCCGCAGGGTGACGGCCACGCCGATCGGCATGCCCTGACGGATCTTGAAGCCGGCAATGGCCTTCTTGGCCCGGGTCACCACCACCTTCTGACCGGTGATCGTGGCCAGCTCCGCGATCGAGGCCTCGAGGGCCTTGGCGTTCTGGGCGGCTTCTCCGAGTCCACGGTTGACGGTGACCTTGACCACCTTGGGGACTTCATGGACGTTGGAGAGACTCAGGTCCTTGAGGAGCTTGGGCTGAATCGTCTCCCGGTAGCGCTGTTTGAGTGACATGAGGGGGGAGGAGGTTGCGCTTCTGGGCGTGGTCAGAAGGCGGACAGGGGATCGGTGGAAGAAGGGTGGGTGTAACGCGGGATGGGGACGGCATGCCGGGTGGCGTGCCGGCTCAATCGAGGATTTCGCCGGTCTTCTTGAGGCGGCGCTTCTTGGTGCCGTCGTTCTGCACGACGATCTCGACGCGGCTGGCGACCTGCTTGCTGGTGGAGTACAGCATCACGTTGGAGGCGTGCAGGGAGGCCTCCTCCGTGACGATGCGGCCGCTTTCGCCCTCCTGGCTGGGCTTGACGTGGCGGGTGCGCAGGTTGATGCCCTGCACGACCACACGGTTCTCGTAGGGCAGGGTGCGCAGGACCTCACCGGTCTTGCCCTTGTCCTTCCCTGCGATCACCTGCACGGTGTCGCCCTTCTTGAGGCGCATCTTGGTGCGCACGGCGGCTTTGGCCTTGGGTGTTGCGGTAGCCATGTCAGATCACCTCCGGAGCGAGGGACACGATCTTGGTGAAGTTCCGCTCGCGCAGCTCGCGGGCCACCGGGCCGAACACGCGGGTGCCCTTGGGGTTGTTGTCGGTCCCCAGGATCACCGCGGCGTTGTCGTCGAAGCGGATGGCATTGCCCGTGTCGCGGCGCAGGGTGGCCTTGGTCCGGACCACCACGGCCTTGACCACGTCGGACTTCTTGACGCCCATGTTGGGCATGGCGTCCTTCACCGCCGCCACGATCACATCGCCCACGTGGGCATAGCGACGGTTGGTGCCCAGCACCCGGATGCACTGGATGCGCTTGGCGCCGCTGTTGTCGGCGACGTTGAGGAAGGTTTCCTGTTGAATCATCGGTCGGTCCTTCTCAGGTGGTGGCGGAGGTGGTGAGCACCTCGGCCACGGTCCAGCGCTTGGTGCGGCTGAGGGGCCGGGTCTCGGTGATCCGGACCCGGTCGCCCACCTTGCAGTTGTTGGCTTCGTCGTGGGCCTTGTATCGCTTGGTGCGGCTCACCGTCTTCTGATAGATGGGATGGGGGAAGCGGTTTTCCACCGCCACCACCACCGTTTTGTCCATCTTGTCGCTGACGACGGTGCCGACCCTTTCCTTGAGTGCCATGGGGATCGAGGGGGGTATCAGGAGGCTGAATCAGCTGTGGCGGCGGAGCGCTTGCGCTCCTGCTGCACCGTCAGCAGGTGGGCCAGCTTGATGCGGGCTTCCTTGAAGCGGTGCGGGTGCTCCAGACGGCGGGTGGCCTGCTGGAAGCGCAGGTCAAACAGTTCACGCCGGGTGGCGTTGATCTGCGCGATGACGTCGGCGTCGCTGAGTTGGCGAACGTCGGCGATGAGGGGAAGGGCCATGGTCAGGACTCCACAGGAACGGCGGATGGGGCCGGCGCCGCAGCCGCGAGCTCCGCTTCGGCGGCTTCCTGGTCGGCCAGGGTGAGGAACTTGGTCTTGACCGGCAGTTTGTACTGGGCCAGCCGCATGGCTTCCTTGGCGATCTCGGGGGTGATGTCGGCACCTCCCATCTCGAACAGGATGCGACCGGGCTTGATCACGGCCACCCAGAACTCCGGGTTGCCCTTACCCGAACCCATGCGGGTTTCGGCGGGGCGCATGGTGACGGGCTTGTCCGGGAAGATCCGGATCCAGATCTTCCCGCCCCGCTTGACATAGCGGGTCATCGCCCGGCGGCTGGCCTCGATCTGGCGGGAGGTGATCCACCCGCACTCCTGGGCCTGCAGGGCAAAATCGCCGAAGGCGATGGTGTTGCCGCGGGTGGCGATGCCGCGCATGCGGCCTCGCTGTTGCTTGCGGAATTTGACGCGTCTTGGACTCAGCATGGTTCAGGCCTCCTGATCACTCCTGGTTAGAGCGGTCTTCGAACTGTTGGGGCTGCCGGCTGGTCCGGCGGCGGGGAGCGGCCCCGACGGGAAGTTGCTCCTTCTGCCCCGGGAGCACCTCGCCCTTGAACACCCACACCTTGATGCCCAGGACCCCGTAGGTGGTGCTGGCCAGCTTGGTGGCGTAGTCAATGTCGGCGCGGAGGGTGTGCAGCGGCACACGGCCTTCGCGGGTCCACTCGGTCCGGGCGATTTCGGCGCCGTTCAGACGACCGCTCACCTGGATCTTGAGGCCGAGCACCCCGGCCCGCTGGGCCCGCTGCACGGCCATGCGGATGACACGGCGGAAGGCGACGCGCTTCTCGAGCTGCTGGGCGATGTATTCGGCCAGCAGGAAGGCGTCGGCATCGACCCGCTCCACCTCCACCACGTTGATGCGCACCTGGCGGTTCGCATCACCGACGGTCTTCTGGATGCCGGTGCGCAGATCTTCGATGCCACTGCCCTGGCGGCCGACGAGAACGCCCGGTCGGGCGGTCTTCAGCTCCACTTCGAGCTGGTCGGCCTTGCGGGCGATCAGGACGTCGGAGATGCCGGCGGAGCCGTACTTCTTGTGGATGAACTTGCGGATCCTGTCGTCCTCCTGAAGGAGGGTGGGATAGGTCTTGCTTGGGGCGTACCAGCGGGAGCGGTGGTCCTGGGTGATCCCCAGGCGCAGGCCGGTTGGATGGATCTTGTGTCCCATCGGTTCGGTGTCCTCGGGGGTCAGGCGGAAGGAGCCACAGCGATGCTGATGTGGCAGGTCTGTTTCTTGATCGCGTAGGCGCGACCCTGGGCGCGGGGGCGGAAGCGCTTCAGGGATGGACCCATGTCAGCGCTGGCGACGGCGATCACCAGGGTCGCGGGATCGAGACCCAGGTTGTGCTCGGCGTTGGCCACCGCGCTGCGCAGCACCTTGGTGATCGGGCCGGTGGAGCGGTAAGGCATGAACTCGAGCATGATCAGCGCCTCGCGGTAGGTGCGGCCGCGGATCTGATCGAGCACCCGCCGCACCTTGGACACGGAGCCGCGGATGTAGCGACCGTGGGCGAGGGCCTGGTTCGGAGCAGTGTTAGCCATGGATCAACGGCCTCCCTTCTTGTCCTTGATGTGGCCCCGGAATGTGCGGGTTGGGGCGAATTCGCCGAGCTTGTGGCCCACCATCTGCTCGGTCACATAGACCGGAACATGGGATTTGCCGTTGTGCACGGCAATGGTGTGGCCGATCATCATCGGCAGAATCGTGGATGCGCGTGACCAGGTCTTGATCACGGTCTTGTCGTCGGCGGCGTTCTGCTTTTCAACCTTGCGAAGCAGGCTGTCGGCAACGAACGGACCTTTTTTGAGTGAACGTCCCATAGCGGTTTAGGAAGCGAGCAGAGCGGTGTGGTTCATCAGGAATCGCGTCCGCCACGGCTCCGCTTGGAGGTGCGGCGACGTTTCCGGAGCACAAACCGGTTGCTGGGCTTGTTCCGCTTGCGAGTCTTGAGACCGAGAGCCGGCTTGCCCCAGGGGGTGACAGGGCCGGAGCGACCGATCGGGGCGCGGCCTTCGCCACCACCGTGGGGGTGGTCGCAGGGGTTCATGACCGAACCACGCACCTCAGGGCGGCGGCCCAGCCAGCGCTTGCGGCCTGCCTTGCCCAGGCTGGTGTTGCGCACTTCGGAGTTGCCCACGGCACCGAGGGTGGCGTAGCACTCGCGGCGGACCAGACGCACCTCGGTGGAGGGCAGCTTGAGGGCGACGTAGTCGCCTTCCTTGGCCATCACCTGGGCGCTGGCGCCGGCGGTACGGACCATCTGGCCGCCGCGGCCGGCGTAGAGCTCGACGTTGTGGACGCTGGAGCCCAGGGGAATGGCCGACAGGGGAAGGGCGTTGCCCGTCTCGATCGGAGCGTCAGGTCCCGAGATGACCTGCTGGCCGAGTTCGATGCCCGCCGGCGCCAGGATGTAGCGCTTCTCGCCATCGGCGTAGAAGAGCAGCGCCAGGCGGGCATTGCGGTGGGGGTCGTAGTGGATGGCGGCCACCCGGGCCACCACGCCGTGCTTGTCGCGACGGAAATCCACCAGTCGGTAGAGCTTCTTGTGGCCACCGCCGCGGTGGCGGCAGGTGATCACGCCGCGGTTGTTGCGGCCCTTGTGGCGGTGCTTGGCCACCACCAGACCCCGCTGCCGTCCGCGGCCGGTGACTTCGGAGAAATCACTGGCGACACGGGTGCGGGTGCCGGGTGTGGTGGGGCGGTAGTTGCGGATTGCCATGTGTCTTCAGACCCCTCAGGACTCAGGGAACAGCTGGATGGCGTTGCCTTCCGCCAGGCGTACCACGGCCTTCTTCACCTGGGCACGCTTGCCGGCGAAGCGCCCGACACGGCGGGTGCGGCGCGGCGGGTTCATGGTGCTGACGCCCACCACCTTCACATCGAACAGGGTTTCGACCGCTGCCTTGATGTCGGGCTTGGCTGCCCGGTGGTCCACCTCGAAGGTGTACTGGTTCAGCTCGAGGGCCCGGGTGGCCTTCTCGGTGATCAGCGGCCTGCGGATCACATCCGCCAGCCGTTCTGCAAAACGCTCAGCCATCGCCGTAGACCTCCTGAATCTTCGCTAGGGCCTCCTCGCTGACCACCAGGTTGTTGGCGTGCAGCAGGTCGAACACGTTCAGCTGATCCGCAGCGATCAGCTTGACCTTCTCGAGGTTCCGCACGGACCGGCGCACGGCTTCGGAAGCGTTGTCGAGAATCACGAGCACCTTGGCTCCGGCAGCGATGCCGAGGCGTCCGAGTGCTGCGGTGATCTCCTTGGTGCGGGGGGTTTCGAGGCTCTCGCCGAATCCCTTCACCACCGTGATGTCCGCCACCCGGCTCATCAGGGCCGTCCGGAGGGCGAGGCGCCGCTCCTTGCGGTTCATCGCCAGGTTGTAGCTGCGGGGCTTGGGCCCGAACACCACACCACCGCCCGGCCGCAGCGGAGTCCGGATCGATCCCTGGCGGGCCCGTCCGGTTCCTTTCTGCTTGTAGGGCTTGCGACCACCACCGGCCACCTCGGCGCGGGTGAGGGTGCTGGCCGTGCCCTGGCGGGCGTGGGCCAGCTGCCGCACCACGGCGCGATGCACCAGGTCGGTGGCGGAACTCTCCTTGGCGACCTTCAGGTCCAGGGAAGCCTTGCCGGCCTCCTTGCCCTGCCAGTCGCGAATCACACAGTCAGCCATGTCGTCGGTCCTCCTCAGTTCCCGGCCTTAGCGCCCACCCGGTTGGCCGGGCGGATGTTGAGCAGGGCGCCGGGCTTGCCGGGCACCGAACCCTTGACCACCAGCAGGTTGCGCTCGGTGTCCACTTTGAGGATCACCAGACCGCGGGTGGTGGTCTGTTTGCCGCCGTAGCGACCAGCCATGCGCTTCCCGGGGTAGACGCGGCCCGGGGTGGTGCCGGCGCCCGTGGAGCCGGGTTCACGGTGATTCTTCGAACCGTGGGTCATCGGCCCCCGGCTGAAGCCATGGCGTTTCTGGTAACCGGCGAAACCCCGTCCCATCGTGTCGCCGCTCACATCCACCTTCTGGCCGGCTTCGAAAGCCTCCACGGTGATGGAGCTGCCCAGCTCGAGACCGTCGATGCTGTCGACCCGGTATTCCTTGAGGTGACGCAGGACGTCCTCACCGGACTTGGCGAGGTGGCCCTTGGCGGGCTTGTTGACGAGCTTCTCGCGAATCTCGCCGAAGCCGAGCTGGACGGCGTTGTAGCCGTCGGTGCTGGTGGATTTGAGTTGGGTGATGCGGCAGGGGCCCGCCTCGATCACGGTGACCGGGATGGACTTGCCCTCGTCGTCGAAGAACTGGGACATCCCCAGTTTCTTCCCAAGAATGCCGATGGACATAGGAGGGGAAACAACGCCAGCTGGACCACCGGATCACTCCGGTGAAGCCGATGCAGAGGTGTGAACGGTCTGGCTTGGCCTTGGGCTTGGTTGGCCTTTGGCTTGGTTGGCCTTGGGAGCTTGACGTTCCTCAGTGGCTGAGCCCTGGGGCCAGCGGTGGGGCAGTGCAGAGATCCCAGGATCGAAATCCAGGCCGCTAGCAAGACCGATTCAGGATCTGAATCAGCGCGGCTGGGACTTGTCTGAACCGGACTGGCCAGCTCCGGGGAGCAGGCAGCGCGTTCGGATAGTTTCCCGGCGAGTTCCGGATGGATCGCCGCAGGACCAGAGGTCTCGAGGCGATGCGACCGGTTGTCCCGCACTGGCCGTGGGAGGTCATCACCACTGATGACCTTGTGCGGCGATCTGGAGGCCCGGCTAGCGGTCGGGCACAGATTCAAAGCACAGCGATCAACTATACCCCACGGCCTGACCCTTCCCCTCTCTCTCGGCAACACCCTCTCAAGGACAAGGGCTGTCAGACTCGCCGGCAGCTCCGCGTCTGCCTGCGATGCCCCTGCTGCTGTCCGGTCGTGGATTCCGGCAAGACCTCGAGCGGGCCGGGGCCCTCGCGCTCTACGCCCCACTGGAGGGCGGGGCGGAAACCCGACTGCTCCGGCGGCTGCGTGCTGCCGGCTACCGCGCCCAGATCACCTCGGCGCGCGGCCTGGGGGATCCCGAGGCGTTCCTGTTGCAGCTCCATGGGGTCCGCCCGCCCCACCTGGGTCACCAGAGCGTGGGTCGTGGCGCCGCCGTTGGCGAGGTCCACCGGGTGATGCCCCAGCTGGGCAGCCTGCTGGAAGGCGACCAGCCGATCGTGCTGTGGCTGCTGGAGGGGCAGGTGCTGTCGGCGGCCGAGCGCAGCTCCCTGGTGGCCCTCACCCGGCGCATGCCCCGGCTCCGGCTCGTGGTGGAGATGGGCGGTGCCCGGGAGCTGCGCTGGATGCCCCTCGAGCAGCTTGTCGCGGCCTGATCTCCCGGCCCGCACCCCTGCTTTGGCCCTGGCCCAGGGTCGCTGGGTCAAGTGGATCGGCGGCGCCAGCAACAACGACCTGGCGGCCATCGAGGATCTCACCGGTCTCTATGTGCTGGCGGGGGTTCACTGCGTCGATGTCGCCGCCGACGCCGCGGTGGTCGCGGCGGCTCGCCGGGGCATCACCTGGGCCATGGCCCAGGGCGCATCGCGGCCGTGGCTGATGGTCAGCCTGAGCGATGGGGTCGATCCCCATTTCCGCAAGGCCTGGTTTGACCCCCTGGCCTGTCCTCCCTCCTGCCCGCGTCCCTGCGAACGGGTCTGCCCGGCGCTGGCGATCGGCATGGAGGCCACCGGAGCTCCTGGGGTGCTGCAGGAGCGGTGCTACGGCTGTGGACGCTGCCTTCCCGCCTGCCCCCTCGGACTGATCGAGGAGCGCCACCAGCTGCTGACGCCCGAGGACCTGCCTCCCCTGCTCCGCGACCTGGCCCCCGATGCGGTGGAGATCCACACCCAGCCAGGCCGGCTGGAGGCTTTTCAGCAGCGGGTGACCCAGCTTGTCGCCAGCGGGGTCCCCTTGCGCCGCGTCGCCGTGAGTGCCGCGGCGGAGGTCTCGGCGGCGGAGCTCTGGCAACGTTTCGCTGCCCTGCGGCACCACGGTTTCCTCCCCCTCTGGCAGCTGGACGGCCGGCCGATGACGGGGGATGTGGGGGACGGCACCGCCCGGGCCGCCGTCCAGCTGCTGAGGGCCCGCCGCACGGAGCTCCCCCCCGGCCCCCTGCAGCTGGCCGGCGGCACCAATGGCCGCACCCTGCCGCTGCTGCAGCGCCAGCCGGACCTGGCCCGATCCTGTGCGGGTGTGGCCTTCGGCGGCGTGGCCCGGCGCTGCCTCCAGCCCCTGCTGCAGGAGGCAGCGCACCGCGGGCTGCGGCTGCTGGCGGCTGCCGATCTCTGGCCGGAGGCCCTGCGGCTGGCGCGGTCGCTGGTGGATCCCTGGCTAGAACGGCCCTGAACGCGCTTCTGCGGTGCCCAGTTCCGAGCCGCTGATCCCCCCCTCACCAGCTGCGACCACGCCCCTGGTGGTCGCCCCGCCCCAGCGGATCACCGACGATCTCGATCGTCTGCTGGAGGTGTTGCCTGAGGCGGTGCAGCAGGCCCTGGCCGGCGACGCCAGTCGCCAGCAGCTGCTCGAGGTGGTGCTGGACCTGGGCCGGGTTCCCGAGGCCCGCTACCCGGGGCGTGCGGTGGCCCTGGGGGAGGATGTGGTCGGGCGCAGTGACCTGGCGGCCGTGGTTCAGCAGCTCGGCACCTTCGGGGGTGACAACCGGGCCGGCATCGAGTGCACCCTGCACCGCATCAGTGCCATCCGCAACCGCACCGGCGAGATCGTGGGCCTCACCTGTCGGGTGGGTCGGGCCGTGTTCGGCACGGTGGCCATGGTGCGCGATCTGCTCGATTCCGGCCGCTCGCTGCTGCTGATGGGCCGGCCGGGCGTCGGCAAGACCACCGCCCTGCGCGAGATCGCCCGGGTGCTCGCCGATGAGCTGGGCAAGCGGGTTGTGGTGATCGACACCAGCAACGAGATCGCCGGGGATGGCGACATTCCCCACCCCGCCATCGGCCGGGCGCGTCGCATGCAGGTGGCCCGACCGGAACTTCAGCATCAGGTGATGATCGAAGCGGTGGAGAACCACATGCCGGAAGTCATCGTGATCGATGAGATCGGCACCGAGCTCGAAGCCCAGGCCGCCCGCACCATTGCCGAGCGCGGCGTGATGCTGGTGGCGACAGCCCATGGCAACGAGCTGGCCAATCTGATCAAGAACCCCACGCTCAGCGATCTGGTGGGCGGTATCCAGTCGGTGACCCTCGGCGATGAGGAGGCCCGCCGCCGGCGCACCCAGAAGACGGTGCTCGAGCGGGCGGCCGAACCCACCTTCCCCCTGGCGGTGGAGATGCACAGCCGCAACCGCTGGCTGGTCCATGCCGATGTGGCCCAGACGGTGGATCTGCTGCTGCGGGGCCAGGCGGCCCGCCCCCAGGTCCGCGAGCTGGATGCCGAGGGCCGGCTGCAGCTCCAGACCCCGCCGCCGGCCCAGTCCCTGCCCGGGCCTGCCCCGCGGCGCCCGGTGGAGCGGCCCCTGCCCGCCCCGGACGCGCCGTCACCCCCGCCCCGGCCGGTCGGGACGGTTGAACGGCCCTTACCCCCTCCCGCAGTCGAACCGGCCCCGGCGCTGCGGGTCTATCCGGCTGGGATCGGTCGGGCGGCGCTGGAGCAGGTGGTGCGGGCGCGCCAGCTGCCGGTGGAGGTGGTGGGCAGTGTCGAAGTGGCTGACGTGGTGCTCAGTGCCCGTCAGCAGCTCGGCCGGGATCCCCACGTGAGGCGTCAGGCCCAGGAGCTGGGCTTGCCGATCCTGGTGATCAAGAGTGCGGCCCTGCCCCAGCTGCAGCGGGCTCTGGAGCGGCTGGTGGAGCGCCACCGCCCCCCGCGGCCGGAGGCTCCCGGCGGCGACGGTGACGATGCCCTGGCGGCGCTCGAGGAGTGCCGTCTGGCGGTGGAGCAGGTGGTGCTGGCCCAGGGGCAGCCGGTGGAACTGCTGCCCCGCAACGAGCGGGTGCGCCAGCTCCAGAGCGAGCTCGCCAGCCGCTACCGGGTGCGCACGGCCGTGTTCGGCCGGGGAGGCGACCAGCGGCTGCGGGTCTTCCCGGCCTGAGGGGCCATCGGGGCGTTGACGAAGGACCGGCCGCTGTGGGTAACTAGCTAGGCATCGGCGAGTGCCGAGGCAGCACGCTCCCCGGGAGCTGCATTGGGCCGTCGCCAAGTGGTAAGGCAGCGGGTTTTGGTCCCGCCATTCCTAGGTTCGAATCCTAGCGGCCCAGTTTTTTCAAAGCCCCTGCCCCGGAAGCGTTTCCGGCATCGACTCCTTGCCGCAACCGTTCCCTTCCGGAGCCTCCCCCCTGCTGGTCTTCGACTTTGACGGGGTGCTGGTGGACGGCATGGCCGAGTACTGGTGGGCCGCCCGCAGCGCCGCCCTCCGGCTGGCTCCGGGCCTCGATCTGCCGACCGTCGCTCCGCCCGCCTTCGCCCGGCTGCGGCCCCTGATCCATCAGGGCTGGGAGATGGTGCTCATGGCCGCCGAGCTCGCGCGGCCTGACCTCCAGCTCGCGCGGCTCCTCGGTGATTACGGCTCGGCCGTGGCGGAAGCCCTGCAGCGCTGGGGCTGGGACGCGACCCTCCTCCAGGAGTGCCTCGAACAGGTGCGCGCCGAGGCGATCGCGGCCGATCTGCCGGCCTGGCTGGGCCTCCACCGCTTCTACCCGGGTGTGGTGGAGCGCCTGCGGGGGCTGGCCCATGAGGGGGTCGACTGGGCGGTGCTCACCACCAAGGGGGGCGTGTTCGCCGGCCAGATCCTCGCCGCCGCCGGGCTCGAACCCTGGGCCCTCTACGGCCACGAGCACGGCAGCAAGCCCGCGGTGCTGCGCCAGCTGCTGAAGCGTCGCGACCCGGTGTGGTTCGTCGAGGATCGTCGCCCCACCCTGGAGGTCGTGCGGGCCGATCCGGAGCTGGCACCGGTGCGCTGTTTCCTGGTCAGCTGGGGCTATCTCGGCCCCGATGACCAGCGGGATCTGCCGGCCGGCATCGGCTGGCTGGAGCCGGCTCGGTTCGCCGCCCCCCTGGCGGACTGGATCTGAACCGCTAGAGTACGCCTGTACTAAGCGCGATTGAGACGCCGGCTCCCTTTGGTGGCACTTGCTTCCTGGAGGTCGCAGGATGGCTCCGCGGCCCGTTCCATACATTCCCCTGATTCCCCATGCCTGCTGAATCCAAGGCCGCTGCGTTCACCTCGTCCGGTGCACCGGCCTCCAACGCCGCCGATGCCCGGGCTGCCGCCGAGCGGGACAAGGCGCTGGGTCTGGTGCTGAATCAGATCGAGCGGAACTTCGGCAAGGGGTCGATCATGCGGCTCGGGGATGCCTCGCGGATGCGGGTGGAAACGATCTCCACCGGGGCGCTCACCCTCGACCTGGCCCTCGGCGGCGGCTATCCCAAGGGTCGGGTGGTGGAGGTCTACGGACCGGAGAGCTCCGGTAAGACCACCCTCACGCTCCATGCCATCGCGGAGGTGCAGAAGCGTGGCGGCGTCGCGGCCTTCGTGGACGCCGAGCATGCCCTCGATCCGGTCTATGCCGCCTCGCTGGGGGTCGACATCGAAAACCTGCTGGTGTCTCAGCCGGACACCGGTGAAATGGCCCTCGAGATCGTGGACCAACTGGTCCGTTCCGCCGCGGTCGACATCGTCGTGGTCGATTCGGTCGCGGCCCTGACGCCGCGGGCGGAGATCGAAGGTGAGATGGGCGATCTGGCCGTGGGCAGCCAGGCCCGTCTGATGAGCCAGGCGATGCGCAAGATCACGGGCAACATCGGCAAGTCGGGCTGCACGGTGATCTTCCTCAACCAGCTGCGTCAGAAGATCGGCGTCACCTACGGCAATCCCGAAACCACCACGGGCGGCAATGCCCTGAAGTTCTATGCCTCGGTGCGGCTGGACATCCGCCGCATCCAGACCCTCAAGCGCGGCACCGAGGAGTACGGCATCCGGGCCAAGGTCAAGGTGGCCAAGAACAAGGTGGCTCCACCCTTTCGGATTGCGGAATTCGACATCCTGTTCGGGCGGGGCATCAGCACCCTGGGCTGCCTGCTCGACCTCGCCGAGGAAACCGCTGTGGTGACCCGCAAGGGGGCCTGGTACAGCTACGACGGGGACAACATCGGCCAGGGTCGCGACAACACGATCACCTGGCTGGAGCAGAATCCGGAAGCCAAAGAGCGCATCGAGCAGCTCACCCGCCAGAAGCTCACCGAGGGCTCCGAGGTGACGGCCAACTCGATGAAGCCGTTGGCGGCTGCCGCCAAGGCCGCCGCGGCCACGGGCGTCACCGCGACCTCCGATCTGGAGGAGCCTCTCCCGGCCGCAGGCTGAAGCGGGGCAGCTTGTCCCCGTTGCCAGGCCGTCCTCGTCGTTGAAGGCGTGCCGGCCGGTCGTCAGCTCCCGCCCGTGCTCAAGGGGCCCGGGGCTGTGGTCACCTCCAGGCTCTCGGGAAGGTCCCCGGGCTCCTGGAGCACCTGTGCAACGCGTTGGAGCTCCTGGATGGCTTCAGCCCCTTCCAGCTTGACGAGCTCGTGGCCGTTGCGGGACTCCACCCAGCTGATCCCGAAATCGGAGACCAGAAACCGGACCATGTGGTTGGCTCCCAGGTTGGCAACGAAGGAGGCCCCATGGCCATCACGGCCATCGCCACACACGTAGCAGCTGGCCGGCAGGCCGCGGGCCTGGAGGCTGCGGGCCAGGGCCTGCAGGCTCATGACCAGATCATGGACGACGGAGCGGTACTGCTCCGCGAGCCGGGGAAACATGGAACCAGCTGCATATCGGACGAATCTAATCTTTTCTTCCGTTTCTCGTGGGTATGAATGCCTACCAACGCTGAGGAGGGCCGATCAGGGCCGGGCTGGGCTCACCCATCCGCGAGGGTCCACCATCCCGCTGCGGGGCCGATGAAGCGCACGGTCACCCAGAACAGCACCAGGGCGGCGATGCCCACCCAGGCCCCCCGGGTGGTGAGGGAGACGAAGCGATCGGCCTGAAGTCGGGTGAGGGGCAGCCACGGGGCGACCCGGGGGGAGTCGTCCGGTTTGGTGCGTTTCGGTGCCTTCGGTGGCAGCCCCTGGATGCTGCGGCGCCTCGCTTCCCCCATGCCCGGTTCGTGCCTGTTGCGGCTTCAGGCTAGGAGGACACGCCTGCCTGGTCCGGCCCCGTGTGGAAGTCAGTGGGGGAGCAGCCGGCTCAGGTTGACCCAGGGCTCGAGGGCCTTCAGGACGTCCTGGCCCCAGCTGCGGCCCCGCAGACGGCCATCGAGGATGGCGAGGCGCCCGCCCTGCCGGCGCAGTCCCGCCACACCGAGCTGCAGACGCGTGAGTCCGTCCGGCAGCAGCCGTTCGCGGAACCAGTCCCGCCCCTGGCAGCGCAGGGCCTGCACCTGGGCGGCGGTGAGCGGGTCCTCCAGGCTGGCGATGGGCAACAGCCCGACCACGATCTGGTCCGGCAGCGGCAGCCTGGACTGGTGGTCGAGCCACCAGCTCCAGCGGCCACAGACCACCCCGTTGCTCTCCGGTGCGGTGCTCTCGTGCTCCACGCGGCTGCCGAACTCGGCCGCGAGGCCACTGGTGAGCGAAAGGCGCAGTCCCTCGTCATCCAGCAGCACCAGCGTCAGGCCGGCCTGCCCCAGCACCAGTCGGCGACCCTGCTCCAAGAGGTGGTCGGGAAAGTGGGGGCTGTTGGGCAGGGGCTGGCGGAGGGGCGCGTACAGGGGGAGCGGGTCGGCCAGGGGGGGATCGCCCAGATCGACGCTCACGGTGGGGGAGAGGCCCAGCGGCGCACCGTTCGAGCGGCCGCCGTGGAGCCGGGGGCCGACCATCTCCCCCAGCAGCACCGCCCCGCGATCCGCCAGCAGGCCCTGCAGCACCTGGAGCGGTTCCAGGGGTTGGCGGTGCAGGGACCACTCCAGGCGCTCAGGGGTGCGGGTGGCCCAGGTGGTCCAGTTCTCTCTCCCGGTTTCCAGCCAGGTGTTCCACGGCTCGGGCAGGGGATGCAGCAGGGCCAGCATCTGGCGCAGCGGGGCCTCGTCTTCCGGGGCCAGGCCGACGGGGCGGTGGTGGCTGCGGGGATGGGCCATCACCTGGCGGCCGATGCGGCCATGCAGCTCCAGCAGGCTCGAGGCGGCGGCGGGGTGGGCGCGGGTCAGGCGCTCCCAGTCCGCCGGCCCGATGCTGAGCGCCAGGGCCTTCCGCAGGCGGGCATCGAGGTGTTCGGCTTCCGGGATCACCAGCTGGCGCTGCCCCAGCTGCCCCCGGCGCCAGGCCTCAACCAGCTGGTGGTGGCTCAGCAGCCACACCCGTGCCGACCCTGGCTGCTCACCTTCGTAGAAAGGCAGCAGCAGTCCGGCCTCCGGCTCGACCAGCCGGGGAAGTTCCACCTGCAGCACCCGCTGGCGCAGGGTTTCGCTCAGCACCAGGGCCACCGGGGCATCGCTCAGGGCCAGGGGCACCAGCAGCCCGACCAGCCAGCTCGGATCACTCCCAGGGGCCAGCCGCACCAGGGTCTGATCCCCGCGGCGCAGGCTGCGGGCGACCAGGCGGCAGAGACTCAGGTGGTGAGGCCAGCGCTCCCTGCCTTCACGCCGCAGCAGCGCCTTGAGCTGGTGGTGGGCGTGGGCCTCAAGCATCCGCCGTCAGCCGATGGGACTGAATCGTAGGAAGCTGGCTCAGCGGCACTGCAGCAGCGATGACAGCCCGGCTGGTTTCAGACGCGGAGCCGGCCCATGAGCCCCTCCAGGGGCCCGTGGGCATCGTGGGACTTGGCCTGATCGGGGGCTCCCTGGGGCTCGACCTCCTGGCCCAGGGGGTGGAGGTGCGGGCCCTGGTGCACCGTGCGGCCACCGCCGAGCGGGCGCTGGCACGGGGACTGGCCACGGCGGTCAGCCTCGACCCGCAGATCCTGCAGGGATGCGCCCTGGTGGTCCTCGCCCTGCCGCTGGATCGGCTGCTCGATCCCGATCCGGCCCTGCAGGCGGCGCTGCCCCCCGCGGCGGTGGTGACGGATGTGGGGTCGGTCAAGGCGCCCGTGCTGGATCGCTGGGGGGCGCTGCATCCCCGGTTTGTGGCCAGCCATCCCATGGCCGGAACGGCGGCGGCGGGGGTGGAGGCCGGTGAGCGCGGTCTCTTCGCTGGACGTCCCTGGGTGGCGACCCCTCGCCAGGACACCGATCCGGCGGCGCTGGCACAGGTGGCCGCTCTGGCTGGCCGGCTGGGGGCCCGCTGGCTGTGCTGTCCGGCGGAGAGTCACGACCGGGCGGTCGCCCTGATCTCCCATCTGCCCGTGCTGGTCGGTGCGGCCCTGATCCAGGGCGTCGACCGCGCGGCGTGTCAGCAGGGGGGTGACCTGCCGGCGCTGGTCAGGGCGCTGGCCTCCAGTGGGTTTGCCGACACCACCCGGGTGGGAGGGGGCAATCCGGAGCTCGGCACGCTGATGGCCCGCTGCAACCGATCGGCGCTGCGCGACGCCCTGGCCGCCTACCGCCTCAGCCTGGATCGGTTGGACGACCACCTGGAGCAGGCCGCCTGGGAGGAGCTCCACATTGAGCTCAGCGACTGCCAGCAGTTACGCCCCGGCTTCCTCTGAGGCGCCGCTCAGTTCCCGCTCCCGCCGGGGGGCAGCCGTCGCGGGCGTGCCGCCGAGCACCAGGTTCCGGCCGCGGCGGGCCAGCAGCTGGCGGCAGGCCATCAGCGCCGAGAGGCTGACGCCTGCGGTGCCCTCGCCCGGATGAATCGCATCCCCGCAGAGCCAGAGGCCCTCCAGAGGGGTGCGACTCGCCAGGCCGAAGGGGCCGAAGCTGCCGGGGCGCTGGCCCAGTCCTCCCACGAAGCCGAAGGGTCGGCCTGTCCAGCGGGCGAATCCCCGTGGGGTGGCCAGCTCCACGTGCCGCCAATCCGCCGGGGCGAGCCCCAGCAGCTGGGCGACCCCCCGCTGGATGCCGTCCAGGGCCTCACGCTTGGCGGCGCGGTAGGCCCCGGGTTCCAGGCCGAACCAGGGACGGGCTGGGGTGAACACGCTGGCGATCACCGTGGCCTGGCCCTCCGGAGCGCGGCCATCACCCGGCTGGCTCACCGAGAGGAAGAGAGGGCCGGGATCGGGCCAGTCCGTCTGCAGATGGCCTGGACAGTCCTGCGGCAGCGCCCGGCGATCGACGGCGGCGTACAGCACCAGGGCTCCCGAGGGATCGGGCAAGCCTGTCAGACGAGCGCGGTAGGAGCCCGGCAGCGCCTCCGCGCCGAGCAGGGCAGGCAGGCCCTGGGGCGGAATCGCCAGCACCACATCGGCGGCCTCGCAGTGGAACGGCACCGGCCCGCGTCCATCGCCCTGCCGGTGGCCCTGCACCCGCCAGCGCCCGCCGTGCCGCTGGAGGTGCTCCACCCGGTGGCGGAGCCTGATCCTCCCCCCTGCGGCGCTGAGGGCCTGTTCCAGCGCGGTGCTCAGGTTCTGCATCGAGCCGTGCAGATGCCAGAGGCCGTGGGGTTCCTGGGCCATCGCCAGCACCGTGGCGCCATAGAGCGCCGCCGTGCGATCGGCGGGTTCCTGGGAATAGAGCCGCAGCTGCAGATCCAGGAAGCGCCGCAGGCGGAGATCCCCACTGCAGCCGCAGAGCCTCAGCAGGTCGGCCACGGTGGCCCCCAGCAGCAGGCTGGTGGCCAGGTTGCCGGGGCCGAGAGCGCCCAGCAGGCGGGCCAGGTCCCACGGGCTGCGGGGCGGCAGCACCGGATCCCGACCCGCGAACGACCAATTGGCCGCGTGGATCCGGCTGCACAGCTGCCAGAAGGCCTCACTCCCCGGGAACTGCCTGGAGCGCTCCTCCCGCCAGCGCTGGGGGTTCCGCCACAGGCTCACGGGACGGCTGCCATCCCCGAGGTGCACCACGCAGCCGGGGTCGAGGGGGGTGGCGGCGGGGAGGTCGAGGCCGAGATGGCGGAAGATCCGCGCGTGGCTGCCACCGGGTTCGAGGCCAGCCACCTGGGTCGCGCCCACATCGAACACGTAGGGGCCGCGGCGAAAGGTGCCGGCACAGCCGCCACTCTGGCCATGGGCCTCCAGCAGTTCGACCTGCAGGCCTTCGTGCGCCAGCAGGGCGGCGGCCGTGAGGCCGGCGATGCCGGCCCCCACCACAACCGCGTCCACCCCCTGATCCATCGCGGCATGCTGGCAGGCAGATGACGCCCCCGGTGCCGTGACCGGCCTGCCCCTCCAACCCCTGGCGGCCTGGCTGGAGCCGAGGCTGGGCCGCCAGCTGAGGGATCTGCGGCCGGTGGGAGGTGGCTGCATCCACCAGGCCTGGCAGCTGGTCTGTGCGGATGGGAGCCGCCTGTTCGCCAAGACCAACCGCGCGGAGGCGCTGGCCCTGCTCGAGGCCGAGGCCCATGGTCTGGAGGCCCTCGCCCGCTGGGCCCCGGCGGATCTGCTGGTGCCCCGCCCCCTGGCCCTCGGGGTGGCGGGGGAGCGGGCCGTGCTGGTGCTGCCCTGGCTGGAGCTGACGGGCCGGAACGGCGACTGGAGTCAGCTGGGACGCGGCCTGGCCCGGCTGCACAGAGCCAGCGGTGCCGACCACGGCGGCCGTGGCTTCGGCCTGGAGACCGACAACTTCATCGGCTCAGCACCCCAGCGCAATGGCTGGCGCAGCGGCTGGGCCAGTTTCTTCGCGGAATGCCGCCTGAGGCCCCAGCTGGAGTGGGCGGCGGCGGCTGGCCTGGCCCTGCATGGCGCCGCAGAACTCCTGGAGCATCTGCCGGACTGGGTGGAGGCCCACGGTTGTGAGCCGGTGCTGGTGCACGGGGATCTCTGGTGCGGCAACGCCGGCCTGGTGGCGGGCGGCGGTGGGGCGATCTTCGATCCGGCCTGCTACTGGGGGGATCGGGAGGTGGATCTGGCGATGGCCGGCCTGTTCGGAGGGTTTCCCCAGGCCTTCTTCGAGGGCTACAGCCGGGAGTGGCCGCTCCCGCCGGGGGCGGAGCGGCGCTGTGAGATCTACAACCTGTACCACCTGCTCAACCACGCGAACCTGTTCGGCGGGGGCTACCTCCGCCAGGCCCAGGCCGTGGTCGACAGGCTGGTGGGCCGCGCCTGAGGAACGGTTGGAGCGAACGGTTGGCCCACCCCGGCCTTGCCCTTCCGCTGAACCGCCGGGGACCCGGTCCCAGGCGCCTGCCCCCTGCTGGACTCTCGGAGACTCAGCCCAGGTACTCCTTGCGGAGGCCCTGCAGCCGCGCCACCACGGCGCTGCGCTTCTCGCTGGTGGTGAGGTTGGTCCAGCTCCACTGGCCGACGACCACCAGGCCCAGCAGTTCCAGCAGGCCGGGCACGATCGGCAGCAGGTTGATGGTGTCCAGGACCCCTTTGATCAGGATCTGGGCAATGATCACGGCCAGGATGATGCCGCTGGCCTTGCCGATCCGGCCCATCTGGCTCCAGTCGACCTGGTCCAGGGTCTGGTTCACCTTGCCCAGAATCTCGCTGTAGCGCTCGGTGAAGTTGACGCCCCCGTCGGCCTCACCGCTGGCGGTGTCCTGGGTGAACACGCCCGTGGTGGGTGCTTCCCCGCTGTGGTCCGCTTCGCCGGTCTGAACCGCTTCGGTGGTGGTGTCGTTCATGGACCTGCGCTGGGCTCCGGATCGCAACGCTTCATAAGGTATCGGGGTGCCCTTCGCCGCGCCAACCGAGCTACGCCTTGATCATGGGCCGCTCATCGTTCTGCGCCGGGTGTTGACCTGCGCGGCACCGGAGGAGGGCTGTGCCCTGCTGCTGGGTCGTCGCGGCTCGCCCCACGGCGCCGCGGTGCCCTGGCATGGGCAGCGCATCTGGCCCTGTCTCAACACCTGGCCGGAGCCCGCCGAGCGCCGTCGCCGCTTCGCCATCGATCCCAGGGAGCAGCTGCTGGCCCAGAAGTGGGCCCGGCAGCGGGGGCTGGCCGTGCTCGGCGCCGCCCACAGCCACCCCAGCGGACAGGCGGTTCCCTCCCCCACCGACTGCGCCCTGACCCTGGCCCCAGCCCTGATGCTGATTCTCGCGGCGGACGGCGACCTCGCCGCCTGGTGGCTGGACGACACGGATCGTCAGCCCCAGCCGTTGCCATGGAGAATGGATGCTTGATCTGGTCTGTGGCCTGGGCTGCCGCAGCCTCGCCGTTGCCGATGCTCCCCCCCGACACCACCGACGTTCAGCTGAGCCCCGATGAGGTGGCCCGCTTTTCCCGTCACCTGATCCTTCCCGAGGTGGGCATGGAGGGACAGAAGCGCCTCAAGGCCGCCTCCGTGCTCTGCGTCGGCACCGGCGGCCTCGGCTCGCCCCTGCTGCTCTACCTGGCCGCCGCCGGCGTCGGTCGGATCGGCATCGTCGATTTCGACGTGGTGGATCACTCCAACCTGCAGCGTCAGGTGATCCACGGCACCAGCTGGGTGGGCAAGCCCAAGATCGAATCGGCCAAGGCCCGGATCCTGGAGATCAACCCCCATTGCCAGGTCGACCTCTACGAGACGGCCCTGACCAGCGAGAACGCCCTGGGCATCATCGAGCCCTACGACCTCGTGTGCGACGGCACCGACAACTTCCCCACCCGCTATCTGGTCAACGACGCCTGCGTGCTGCTGGGCAAGCCGAACGTCTACGGCTCGATCTTCCGCTTCGAGGGACAGGCGACGGTCTTCAACCTCGATGCGGAGAGCCCGAACTACCGCGACCTCTTCCCCGAGCCTCCGCCGCCGGGCATGGTGCCCTCCTGCGCCGAAGGCGGTGTGGTGGGGGTGCTGCCCGGCATCATCGGCGTGATCCAGGCCACCGAGGCCGTCAAGATCATCACGGGCATCGGCACCACCCTCAGTGGCCGGCTGCTGCTGTTCGATGCGCTCGGCATGAAGTTCCGCGAGCTCAAGCTGCGGCCCAATCCGGAGCGGCCCGTGATCGAGGAGCTGATCGACTACCAGGAGTTCTGCGGCGTGGGCGGCACCGCTCCCGGCCAGGAGGAGGCCGGCAGTGTGCCCAGCATCACGGTGGCGGAACTCAAGACCGTGATCGACGGTCAGCTGGAGGACATCCTGCTGCTCGATGTCCGCAATCCTCCGGAGGCTGACATCGCGGTGATTCCCGGATCGGTGCTGATGCCCCTCGATCGGATCGAGAGCGGCGAGGCGATCGAGGATGTGCGCCGGCTGGCCGAAGGCAAGAAGCTCTTCGTGCACTGCAAGCTGGGGGGCCGCAGTGCCAAGGCTCTGCTGGCCCTGGGGCGCCATGGCATCGAGGGGATCAACGTGAGTGGCGGCATCGATGCCTGGAGCCAGGAGATCGACCCCTCGGTGCAGCGCTACTGACCCCACGGTCCAGCGTTACTGACCCCTCAGTCCAGCGCTACTGACTGATCGCCTGACGCAGTTCGCCTGCCGCGGTGCCGGCCCGTCGGCGGGCGATCGGCTCAGTAATCCACGCCGCGCTTGAGGTCGATCCCCCGCTCGGCATAGTGCTTGTGGCACACCATCTCGGAGTGCACCGAGGCCAGATCGAAGTAGGCCGGACGGTTCTTGCAGCGACCGGTGAGGATCACCTCGGTCTCCGCCGGCTTGCGCAGCAGGGTCTGCACGATGGGCTCCTGGGGCAGGAGCTCCAGGTCGACCGTGGGGTTGATCTCATCGAGGATCACGGTCTTGTAGAGGCCGCTGGAGATCGCCGCCCGGGCGATCTCCCAGGCACGTTCGGCCTCCACGTAGTCGATCGGCTGCTGCTGTCCGCGCCAGACGATGGCATCCCGCCCGGACCGCAGATGGTCCACCAGGTGGGGGTAGCTCTCCCGGAGGGCGGCGATGGCGGCATCCTCGGTGTAGCCGGCTCCCCCCTTCAGCCACTGCAGGATCAGCACCCGGTGGCTCTTGTCCTGGCTGATGCCCCGCCCGATCGCCTGCAGCGCCTTGCCCAGGGCACTGGTCGACTTGCCCTTGCCTTCCCCGGTGTAGATCTCGATCCCGTCGAGGCCCTGGCCCAGCTCCGAGGAGTCGTCGTGGCGCCGGTGGGCCCGCATCTCCGAGTGGAGATCGGCGAGCTGCACCAGCTGGCGCGGCGCCCCCCGGCCGGTGCAGATCACCTCCATGCCCTCGGGTTTGGCCGCCAGGGTCTGGCAGACCCGTTCGGCATCCAGCAGCCCCAGGTCCAGCACGGGATTGAGTTCGTCGAGCACCACCACGGAGTAGAGGTTGCTGGCGATGGCTCCCTTGGCGATGTCCCAGCCCCGCTCGGCCTCCAGCCGATCGAACCGGGTGGCCTCGTCTGCCCCGAAGAAGTCGCCCCGGCCGGTGCGCACCTGGTCGATCAGATGGGGGAAACCCTGCTGGAGCGCTTCGATGGCGGCGTCTTCGTCGTAGGCGCGGCCCGGGCCCTTGAGGAACCGCAGCAGCAGCACGCGGGTGCGCTTCTGCTCGCAGATCCCCAGGCCGATCGTGCGCAGCACCACCCCCAGGGCGGCCTGGCTCTTGCCCTTGCCATCCCCGTCGTAGACGTGCAGCTGGCCGTGGGCCCGCTCATCGCTGCCGGCGGCCGTCCGGATGCCGATGCCCGAACCCCGGCCCGTCGTGCTGCCTGACCCGCTGCTGCGTCCCGTCTCCCGATGCGGCGTCTGCGTGCGGCTCGGGCTCATGCGCTGGGTGGGTTCGAGGGGATGCTACCCAGCCTCCCCCGGTGCCAGGGGGCTGGGTGTGGCCGGGTGCCGACCCGCCGGCCGGCCCCCCTGCTTGCCAGGATCATCGCCCTGGCCTGCCCCGAACCCCGCCCGTGGCCTTCACCCTGCTTGAGAGCCTGCCCCCCGAACTCGAGCGGAGTCTGGAGGATCTGCGCGCCAGCCTCGCTGCGCTGCCACGCATCGCGGTCGCCTATTCGGGAGGCGTGGACAGTGCCCTGGTGGCGGCCATTGCCGTGGAACAGCTCGGCGAGGGGGCCATGGCGATCACCGGGATCTCCCCCGCGCTGGCCCCGCATCTGCGGCGGGAGGCGGCGGTGCAGGCGCGCTGGCTGGGCATCGAGCATCGCGAGTTGCCCACCGCGGAGCTCGCCGATCCCGCCTATGCCAGCAATCCTTCCGAACGCTGCTACGCCTGCAAGCGGGAGTTGCATCGGCTGCTGGCCCCCGTCGCGGCAGCCGCCGGCGGCGCGGTGGTGCTCGATGGGGTGAACCGCGACGACCTGGGCGACCATCGCCCCGGAATCCGCGCGGCCCAGGAGCAGGGCGTGCGCTCACCGCTGGCGGAGCTGGGAATCGACAAGGCCGGTGTGCGCCGGTTGTCGCGGGCACTTGGCCTGCCCTGGTGGGACAAGCCTGCCCAGCCCTGCCTGGCTTCCCGTTTTCCCTACGGAGAACCGATCACCGCGGAGCGGCTGGAGCGGGTCGCCGCCGCGGAAGCCCGGCTGCATGCCGAGGGCTGGCCTCGACTGCGGGTGCGCTGTCAGGGACAGACCGCCCGCATCGAACTGCCTGCCGAGCAGCTGTCCGCCGCCCTGGAGCTGTGGAGGGATCCCGGCACCCGAGGGGAGCTGGTGGAAGCCTTCCGGCAGCTTGGCTTCACGGCGGTCAGCCTGGATCTGGAGGGTCTGGTGAGCGGCAAGCTCAACCGTGATCTCCAGCCAGGCGCCTCCGGAACGGCCAGCGGCTGAGCAGCCTTCGGGGCTTCGCCTCAGGCCACCAGGGCGGCCGCGGCCGGTGGGCTGGGTGGGGCCTCGTGACTCGGCTGTCGCTCGACTTCTGCGATCGCGGCGGGGGTTTCGCGCCGGAAGCTGGTGAGCTTGTGGTGGGCAGCGGCGAGTTCGTCGGCGAGCACGGCGCAGGCGCGCTCGGGCATGGTGTGGTCCCCACAGGTGAACACATCCACGGCGGCGTAGCCGGACTCGGGCCAGGTGTGGATGGAGATGTGGGATTCGGCCAGCAGGGCCAGGCCGGTGACGCCCTGGGGCTCGAAACGGTGGGTGATCAGATTGAGGAGGGTGGCACCAGCCCGTCGGGCTGCCGAGGTGATGGTGTCCCGGAGGAAGGCTTCGTCGTCGAGCCTGGCCTGATCACAGCCGTAGAGCTCGAGGATGCAGTGCTTGCCGACCGTGGCGGAGATGTTGGCAGAGCTGCTGGTTTTGGCCAGCGTCTCGGCTTTGGCCAGCGTGTCGACTGTGGCCAGCGTCTCAGCTGTGGCCAGCGTGTCGATGATCGGGCGGGTGGGGGTGTGGTCCGTGGTCTGGGGGGGTGTGTCGGCGCTCCATCCAGGGTGGGGGTGGAGGCAGGGCAGGCCTTGGGTCATCAAGGGTGAGCTGAACAGGCAGCCCACCATACGCGCCCGGATCCCTTCCGGCATCAGGTGGGACCCTCGACCGTGACCAGGCCCCCCGCCCGCAGCTGTGCGATCTGACAGCGCGCCCGCCAGCCGGCGCTGAACGCCTCCACATGGGTCGCGCTCACCAGGCATTGGTGATCTTCTCCCACCGCTTCGAGCAGGAGCTGCTGACGGTGCGGATCCAGCTCGGCGAGCACGTCGTCGAGCAGCAGCAGGGGCGGCTCGCCCACCACGGTCCTCACCAGGTCCAGCTCCGCCAGCTTGAGGGCGAGCACCAGGGTGCGCTGCTGGCCTGCCGAGCCGTAGCGCCGGGCCTCCTGGTGGCCCAGGGACAGGATCACCTCGTCGCGGTGGGGGCCCACCGTGCACTGCCCCAGCCGGAGTTCCTCCGGTCTCTGGGCGGCGAGTTGGCTCGCCAGGGCCTCACGCCAGGGCGCCTCCGCCTCCTCGCCCTCGAGAACGGTTCCGCTGCGGTAGCGGATCCCCAGCACATCCCGGCCGCCGCTGAGACGCCGCTGCCAGCCGGCCGCCAGCGGCTCCAGCCGCAGCAGGGCCCGGTGGCGGCGGCGATGCAGCCGGGTGCCCACCGTGGCCATCTGCAGGTCGAAGGCGTCGAGCAGGGCGGACTGCTCCATGCCGCCCAGGCCGCGTCGCAGCAGCTGGCTGCGCTGCCGCAGCAGCCTGCCGTAACGACTCAGCAGGTCGCCGTAGAGCGGCTCGAGCTGGAGCACCACCCGGTCCAGCCACTGGCGACGGCCGGCAGGTTCCCCCCGCACCAGGTCCAGGTCCAGGGCGCTGAAGCTGACGCAGCGCAGGGAACCCAGCAGATCCAGCTGGCGTTCGAGGATCTTGCCGTTGCGGCGGGCCTGGCGGCCGCCGGAGCGCCGCAGCTCGAGCTGCAGCTCGTCCCCCGCCGCCGTCCGGCCGCGCACGACGGCGGCCGGACATCCCTGCTGGATCAGATCCCGATCGGAGCCCGTGCGATGGGAGCGCAGGGACCCCAGCAGCTCGACGGATTCGAGCAGGTTGGATTTTCCCTCGCCGTTCGGCCCGAGCACCAGCAACCTGGGGGCCTCCAGGCTGAGGTCGAGCCGCGCGATGTTGCGGAACTGCAGCAGCTCGAGGCGTTGCAGCCGGATGGGTCCCGAGGCGGTGAGCGGCTAAGGTAGGGCCTCCGGGAACGAATCCCGGTGGTGGGCATGTAGCTCAGTTGGATAGAGCATCAGATTCCGGTTCTGAGGGTCGGGGGTTCGAGTCCCTCCATGCTCGTTGAGCCCACGCCCTGGCCTCGACGCCCATTCCCCGCTGCTGCGGGACTTTCACCTTCCGGCCGGAACCGGAAGGCTTTTTTGTTGCTGGGCCGCCCACGGCCCGCGGTCAGAGCCACAGCCCCATGGCCCGGATCCCGCCCGGATCCACGATGAACCCCTGGCGCTCGAGGGCCTTGAGCGACCCCGGCGGTGCCGACAGGGACACGCTGCAGCCGGAGAGTTCCCGCCGCAGCCGGGCCAGGGAGGCCTGCACCAGCGCCAGCATCACCTGGTCCCGGGTGGGCTCGGCCGGATCGGTGCTCAGGTCCCAGAGGTTGGCGTTGAGCGCCAGGTCGCTGGTGGCGCGCACGAAGCCCACCAGATGGCCCTGGGGATCCTCCACGCCCAGGTGCCAGAGGCTGCGCTCCAGGGCCCGTTGCCAGCGCTCGGGAGTCCGGGGGGCATCACCGGCCGCCGCAAGCAGGTGGTTCAGGGCCCGCGGATCCGGCCAGGGATCGAGCAGGAGCCGGTAGCCCTCCTGCAGACGGGGGGGCGGGGTTGGCGGACGGAAGGGGATCAACAGGGAGCCCAGGGTGATCGCTTGCGAGGGGTCAGCCGGTGTTGCGCATGCCGGCGGCAATGCCGTTGATGGTGAGCAGGGCGCCCCTGAGCAGTTCACTCCGGCTGTAGGTGCGGCCATCGCCGCTGCCGGTGGCAGCCTCGCTCATCGGGGGCTGTCGGTTCTGGTCGCGCAACCGCCGCAGCAGGGCGACCTGGAGGAACCCCAGGGGCACGATGGTGCGGTTGCGCAGATCCACCGACAGTTGCAGGGCGGGATCGCTGTCCAGCAGGCGCTGATGGCCGGTGATGGCCAGCACCAGATCGCGCGTCAGATCGAACTCCGCGGCAATCGTGGCGAAGATCTGCTCGAAGGCCTCACGGCGCTCGGGCCGGCCCAGGGCCTGCACGTAATGGTGGGCCAGGTCGATGTCGACCTTCGAGAGGGTCATCTCCACCTTCGAGATCAGCATCCGGAAGAACGGCCAGCGCTGGTAGAGCAGGCGCAGCAATTCCAGCTGCTCGGGATCCTGATCCAGCTCATCCCGCAGGGCGGCCCCCACCCCGAACCAGCTCGGGAGCAGGAAGCGGCTCTGGGTCCAGCCGAACACCCACGGAATGGCCCGCAGACTGGAGAGATCCTTGGCGCCGCTCTTGCGACGGGCCGGACGGCTGGAGATCTGGAGTTTGCTGATCTCCTCGATCGGGGTGCACTGCTGGAAGAAGGCCACCAGGTCGGGGTTGTCATGCACCAGGGTCCGGTAGAAGTCGCGGGAGCGGGCCGCCAGCCGCCCCATCAGCTCGTTCCAGCTGGGGGTGTTGTCCACCGGTGTGCTCACCAGGCTGTTCTGCAGCACCGCGGTGGTGAGGGTCTCGAGGTTGTAGAGAGCCAGCTCGGGCAGGGAGTATTTGGACGCCAGCACCTCCCCCTGCTCGGTGATCTTGATCCTTCCGCTCAGGGTGCCGTTGGGCTGGGCGAGGATCGCCTGGTAGGCCGGCCCACCACCGCGGCTCACGGATCCACCCCGGCCGTGAAAGATCCGCAGGGCCACATCGTGCTCGGTTGCGAGCTGTTGCAGGGCGATCTGGGCCTTGTGGATCTCCCAGTTGCTGGAGAGAAAGCCGGAATCCTTGTTGCTGTCCGAGTAGCCGAGCATCACCTCCTGAAGGGGCTGGCCGGTCTCCCCGCTGGCCAGCAGGTGGCGGTAGAAGGGCTGGCTGAACAGCTGGGCCATCACCTCCGGAGCGCGCTGGAGGTCCTCGACGGTCTCGAACAGCGGCACCACCAGCAGGCTCGAGCGCTGGGCCACGGGGTCCACCAGACCCGCCTCCTTGGCCAGCAGCAGAACTTCCAGCAGATCCGAGACCGTGTGACTCATGGAGATCACGTAGGTGCTGCAGATCCGTGTGCCGAACTCCTGCTGGAGGCGCTGCACCATGCGCAGCACCGCGAAGGTCTCGGCCGTCGTGGGGGTCCAGCTGGCTGCCGGTGGGAGCAGGGGCCGCCGGGTCTGCAGCTCGCCCAGCAGCCAGGCCACCCGCTGTTCCTCGTCCATCTCCCCGTAGGGCACGGGCAGCTGCAGGTAGCGACTGAGCTCGTCGAGGGCGTCGCTGTGGCGGGTGCTCTCCTGGCGGATGTCGAGGCTGGCCAGGCAGAAGGCGAAGATCTGCACCTGGCTGATCAGGTGCTGCAGCGATTCGCAGCTCAGGCCGGTGCTCTCCAGGCTCTGGAGCACCAGTTCGAGGTCGGTGCGGAACTCATCCACTGCTCCGTAGTGGAGCTCCTGCACCGGTGAGCCGCTGAGGTTGCCGATCGAGGCGGGCAGGGTGGCGAGGCCGTCACAGGGCGATTCCCAGCCCCCATCGGCCAGGAGCTGGTTGCGCCCATGGGTGAGCCGGAGCCGCTCGAGCACGTAGCTCAGCTTGAGGCGGTAGGGCTCGAGGCGGTAGCGGGCAGCCCGTTCCTCGTAGATCTCCGGGAAGCGGAGCCGGTCCATCTCCAGGGATTCCAGCAGCGCCGGACTGACCTGACTCCACTGCATCGAGATGCTGAGCTGGTCCCGCAGTTCACCGACGGCCTTGATGTAGCGCTCCAGCATCAGCTGGCGCTGGAAGCAGGCCGTGCGCCAGGTGATCTCCGGGGTCACCGACGGGTTGCCGTCCCGGTCGGCCCCCACCCAGGAGCCGAAGGTGCAGAAGGAGTCGCGGGGGGCCTCCACGTCGGGGTAGGTGTCGAGCAGCGCCGAGCGGATCCGCTGGCGCAGCAGCGGCATGGCTTCGAAGAGCACCTGCTGGAAGTAGTGGAGGGCGTAGTCGACCTCATCGAGCACGGTGGGCTTGAACTGGTGCAGTTCGTCGGTGCGCCACCACAGCCGGATCTCCTCCTCCAGCTGGAGCCGCAGGCTCTGCCGCTCCACCCGGTTGAGTCCGCTGCCCTGTTCGAGCGTCTGGATCAGGGTGGCCACGCGCCGTTGCTTGTGGCGCACGGTGTGCCGCACGATTTCGGTGGGGTGGGCCGTGAACACCAGGCGCAGGTCCAGATTGCGCAGCAGGTTCTCGATCTGGGCCGGCGGAACATTCAGGTTGCGCAGGCGTTCGAACAGCTGCCGGAATGTGGCCGGTTCGGTCTGGCTGGCGAGGGGTGGCAGGAAGGGATCGCTGGAGGCCGCCTCCGGCAGCGTCTTGAGGCTGTCGAGGTAGCTGTCTTCCTCGATGTGCTGTTCGAGGATGTTGACCAGCTGAAAGTAAAGCGAGAAGGCCCGCGCCGCGGCGATGGCCTCGGCCAGGTCCATCTCCCGGATCAACTGGACGATGGCGTCGGCCGTGTCGGCGACCGCGGTGCCGGATTCGCTGGGATCGCTGAGCTGCTTGAGGCGCAGCAGCCGCTCGGCGTGGCTCGGCGGGCACTCGCTGCGCAGCACCGTTTCCCAAAGGTCCTCGACCAGCTCCAGCCGCTCCCCCAGCAGCCGGGTCGCCCGCTGCGAGGGTTCGACGACGGGAGGCACGAACTGCCGCATGGAGGCTGGTCGGTCGTCGCTGGTGGTGAGGATCATCCCAAAAGGCCCAGTGCTGCGTCTGTGCCCGTCATGGCGGCGAGTTCATCCTCCTGCTCCACCATGACCCTGACCTCGTCGGCCACGATCGCACGGATCGTTTCACCGTTCCGGTGACGGCCCAGCCAGCGCATGGCCTGGTTGCCCTGCTCCAGCACCGCCTCCAGCGGTTCGATCACCGGCGTGAGGCCGAAGGCCGCGGCCAGGGGGGCAACCTCCTCGAGCAGCTGCCGCAGCCAGGCGCGCGCCTGGATCGGCGTGCCGTCGCGCCAGTGGCGCAGCGTGGCGTCCAGGCTGGACCGGGCCGCGGCGCGGTCGTTGGCGTCGGCCAGGCGGGCCAGCTCATCGGTGTCCAGCCGGCTGGCCCGCAGAGGGTCCCACTGCTCGGGGTCGTTCTGGGCCAGCCGCACACGGAGCTCCGCCAGGGCCGTGATCGCCAGCAGCAGAACCGGGTCACTGACCAGGTCGCAGATGCGGATCTCCAGCCGGTTGAGGCCGTAGGGGCGGTCTTCCCCGTTGGGGCGCACGGAGGTCCAGAAATGCCGCACGTTCTGCATGGTGCCGCGCTGCAGCTGCTGCTCCATCCAGTCGACGTAGTGCCCGTGGCTGAGGAACAGGGGCACCTCGGCGGGTGTGAGGGGGAACTGGAGCCAGCGCTGGGAGTGGGCACCGGTGACGGCGCCGTCGAGAAAGGGGGAGCTGGCGCTGAGGGCCAGCAGCAGGGAGGCCTCACAGCGCAGCAGCCGCAGGCCGGCAAACAGCGGCTCCATGGCGGTGAGTCCGAGATTGATGTGGACGCTGGCCGTCACCACACGGGTGCCGTAGGTCTGCTCGATGTAGTCGTGGTAGGGGTTGGCGGGGTCGGACCGCTCGAAGTGGCCACTGTCCCCCAGGCTGAGGGTGCTGCCGGGCAGCAGGGTGAGGTCCCGCTGCTGCAGCCAGCGCCGCAGGCGTCGCCGCGGCTCGAGCAGCAGGCTGAGCTGGCGGGCGTAACTCGCCTCCGGGGGTGTGATGTATTCCAGGTTGCGGTGGTCCGGCTCGGTGACGAACCCCTGCAGGGCTGCCGCGGCCTCTGCTGAGCAGCCCACCACCGTGCCATCACGGCGGCCGGTGTAGAGCTCCACTTCGAAGCCCTTGAGCAGCAGGGGGGCGACCGTGGTCGTCTGTGGCGCGTCGGGTTGGTTCACTCCAGGCAGGCCAGGGCCTTGAGCATGCCTCGGGCCTTGTTGAGGGTCTCCTGATACTCCGCCGCTGGGCGGGAATCGGCCACCAGGCCGGCTCCTGCCTGCACCTGGACCCGCCAGGAGCCATCGGCGGTCGGTTGGACCACCATGGTGCGAATGGTGATGGCGGTGTTGAGCGCGCCGCCCAGGTCCACGGCCCCGTAGACCCCCGAGTAGGGCCCGCGTGCATCGGGCTCGAGGTCATGGATCAGCTGCATGGCCCGGATCTTCGGGGCGCCACTCACGGTGCCGGCCGGGAAGGCCGCCATCAGCAGATCCCACACCGATTTGTCCGGGGCCAGCAGACCCTCGACCTGGCTGACGATGTGCATCACATGGGAATAGCGCTCGATCACCATCAGATCGGTGACCCGGACGGTCCCCGGCCGGCACACCCGGCCCAGGTCATTGCGGCCCAGGTCCACCAGCATCACGTGCTCGGCCCGTTCCTTCGGATCCGCCAGCAGCTCGGCCTCCAGGGCCCGGTCCTCCGCCTCGTCGGCGCCGCGCGGTCGGGTGCCCGCGATCGGCCGCAGGGAGGCCTGGATGCTCCCTCCGGCCACCGGTTCCGCCTTGACCATGACCTCAGGGCTGGAGCCGATCAGGTGCCAGTCGCCGAAATTGAAGAAGGCCATGTAGGGGGAGGGGTTCACCATCCGCAGGCTGCGGTACAGCTCGAAGGGATCCCGGCTGAACCGGCTCTCCAGCCGCTGGCTGAGCACGAGCTGGAAGACGTCCCCGGCGGCGATATGGTCCCGGGCCCGCTCCACGGCCGACTCGAAATCGGCCCGGCTGCGGTTGCTGGTGGCCTTGATCTCGGTGGACTGGCTGTCATGCCACTGCAGGGGCGTGACCCCCGCGGGCAGGGGCTCGTGCATGCGGGTTTCCAGGGCGGCGATGCGGTTGGCCGCGGCCGCGTGGGCCGTGGCCGGGTCCTCGCCGCCGCTGAGATCGGCGTAGGCGATGGCGGTGATCTGGCGCTTCACCTGGTCGAAGACCAGCAGGCTGTCGGCCAGCATCCAGCAGCCATCCGGCGGGGCTCCATCGGCGCGGGGGTGGACGGGCACGCTCGGCTCGATCCAGCGGATGAGTTCGTAGCCCCAGAAGCCGAACAGGTGGCCCACCGGGGGCAGTCCGGGGATCGGGCTGCTGCTCAGGGGCTCGAGGCAGCGGCGCAGCAGGTCGAAGGGATTGCCGCTGAGGGCCTCCTGCCGGCCATCGCGCCACTCCCGCACAGACTGCTCCCCCCGGCTGGTGAGGGTCCAGAGCGGCTCACTGACCACAAAGCTCCAGCGGCCGATGCGCTCGCCCCCCTCGACCGATTCCAGCAGCACCCCATGGGCACTGGCGGCGCCGACCTTGAGCCAGGTGGTCAGCGGCGTTTCGAGATCCGCAGGCCAGCGCTTCCAGAGCGGGATGAAGGTCTTGCCTGCCGCCACCTGATCGCGGAAGGCCTGGTCCATGGAGCCAGGGGCCATGGAAGCAGGGCGATCGGACTGCAACATCGGAGGACCGGCAGGCAAAAAAAACGGGGCGCCGGGCCCCGCCTTTATAGGAGTTGGTTGGACGACAACCGGGAGGGCTCAGGTGGGGCTCAGGCGTCGAAGGTGTTCTTACCGGTGAACTTGAGGGTCGAGGGGTTCACATTGGCACCGATGCTGCGGGGGTTGTGTCCCACGATCGGACGTCCCTCGTTGACTTTCTCGGGGAAGACACCGTCCTTGGGATGCAGGTACTCGGTGTCGCCGCCGGGGTAGATCCGGTAGATCTTGTAGTCCTCGATCCGAGGCTTGAACTTGGTGCGCAGCTGGGTGCCCAGGGCCAGGCACTGCTCCTTGCGGGCGAAATACATGAGGTTCTCGCCCTCGTTCATCTCGGCAGCGCCGCCCGTGGGGAGCTCGAAGGCCTGAGCCTTGGAGCTCGTCCAGGTGATGGCGTATTTCTCTTCGGTTTCAGCGGCGTTGAGCAGCCCGCCCGTGCTGCCGATGTACTTGGGAAGTTGACCGCTCAGCGCCGTTGCTGTCATGGCTAATTCAGGTGTCGGCAGACTGGTTCAGCGGGAAACTAGCACCGCGTTTTTGGCCCCCTCGGCCCGAGTCCCCCACTCTTCACACCCGTCAACAAACCGGCCGGGCTGAGCGTGCCGGGCCGGTTCAGCAGGCTGGGAAGAACACCGTCAGGCCGCTGCCGCTGCGTTCGGTGAGCCGCCCCCCGAGGCGTTCGAACAGCTGCTGGGTGGCCTGGCGGCTGAGCTGGAGGCTCCCGGTGGCGGGATTCCAGCTCAGCACCGGGCCCACCAGGTGACGCCGCTGGGCCTCGTGGTCGGTGCCCGCGAATCCCGCCGCCGTCCCCTCGCTGCTCAGCTGCAGCTTGAGCCGCGCCCCCGCTGGCTGCAGGGAGAGATGCACGGTGCTGCCGGCCGGCAGGCTGCGGCTGAAGCGGTCGATCAGCCCGCCGAGCATGGTTTCGAGCCTGGCCGGATCGCTCAGCACCGGCGGCAGGCCCTCGGCGATGGTGAGGCGCAGCACCAGTTCACGCCGCGCCAGCTGGCGCCCCCAGAGCTCTTCGAGGGCCCGCAGCAGCTGGCTCAGGTCGGTGCGGGCCAGCGGCGGACCCGCCTGGCCCGGCTGCTGCCCGGGCTCGCGCTGCAGCTCGGCGGCCAGGAAGATCAGGCCGAAGCGGTCGATCTGTTCGCTGCATTCCCCGTCGATCTGCTCGAGGCGCTGACGCACCACGGCGGGCAGATCGGACCGTCGCAGCAGCGAGCGGATCAGGGTGCGGATCGTCGCCAGCGGGGTGCGCACCTCGTGGGTGAGGGCTTCGAGCAGGGCCAGCTCACTGCTGACCGCCTGGGGCGTCTCCCGCCGGGGCCCATGCACCAGGGGCTGCAGGGTCAGGCTCGGCGCCATGGTCGCCAGACGGTCCGCCAGGCGGGGCCAGAACTGCGTGCCGAGGGATGGGTCGCTGTGGAGGGGGCCGAGGCGTTGCACAGCGTCGCGCAGGCCCTGGGCGGCGGCGCTGTCGGTGCGTTCCAGCCGTTGGTGGATCAGCGACAGGGCCGTGGAGAGCACCTCGGGATCGAAGCGCACCACCAGCCGGCGGGCGTTGGGGGGGCCGTCCAGGCAGAGCGCCACCTGGAGCCCCGGGGTGATCAGCAGCAGCAGGGGATCGCTGCCATCCTCCGGCTCCAGGGGAAGACGCTGAAACCCCCCGCCGCTCAGCGGCTCGGGTGCCGAACCCGGCAACAGGGGGGCGGTGGAGGGCAGCAGTTCGTCGAGCGGGGCCGGGCTCCACACCCAGCCCTGCAGGCGCTGGAGCAGCGCGGGTTCGTAGAGCGCCGGCAGAGGCGCCGCCAGCCAGAGGCCCGAAACGTTTCCACGGGGGAGGAGAAAGTCTTCCTGGAGCGTGGCCAGGGCCGCCCACCACTGGCGACGGACCCCGTCCTCGTTGCTGGATCCCGCGGGCACTCCCTCGGCCAGGCAACGCTTCAGCTGGGCGAGGCTCACCAAGACATTCAGCTCCCTACCAGCGGCTCTGGGACGAACGGCCGCGCCGGGCCACTGAGGCGCAGAGCCCCAGGGCCATGAAATTCATCAGCATGGCCGAACGGCCATAGCTCAGGAACGGCAGCGGAATGCCGGTGATGGGACCGAGGCCGATCGTCATGTTGATGTTCACCACCACCTGGAACATCAGCATCGCCCCGATGCCCACCACCACCAGCGACTCGTAATCGGTGCGGGCACGGCCGGCGATCTGCAGCAGCCGCCACATCAGCAGCACGAAGCCCACCACGACCAGGACCGAGCCGATGAAGCCGGTCTCCTCGCCGAGGGCGCTGAAGATGAAATCGGTGTGCTGTTCCGGAATGAAGCGCAGTTTGGTGAGGGAGCCCTGCATCAGTCCGGTGCCCCACAGCTGGCCACTGCCGATGCCCACGGTGCTCTGCAACAGGTGATACCCACCCCCCAGCGGGTCCTGGCCGGGGTCGAGGAAGAGGGTGAGGCGGTCGCGCTGGTGCGGCCGCAGGCCGTGCTCCCAGAGCCACGGGGTGAGCACGGCGAACAGCCCCTGCACCGCCACGCTGACAGCCAGCACCACCCGTTTCCAGGGCAGAGAGCTCCAGGCCAGCCATCCCACCAGGGGGATCCAGCCGATCAGCAGCCAGGGCAGGGTTCCCGCGGCGATGGCGCTCACGAGCGGCGACAGGAGCAGCACCACCCAGGCTCCGGGCATGCCGGCCCAGAACAGCGTCACCAGCAGCACGGCCCCGAACACCAGGGAGCTGCCGAGGTCAGGCTGGATGAACACGAGCAGCCAGGGCAGACCGATCAGGCTCACCGGACGGACCAGGTCGACCGGGCGCTCGATCGGATGGCGGGCCAGCACCTGGGCCAGCAGGAGGATCGCTCCAAGCTTGGCGAATTCGGAGGGCTGCACATAGAAGCCGCCGATGTTGATCCAGCTCTGGGCCCCCAGGGCGCTCACCCCGACGATCCGAACCGCCACGAGGCTGGCCACCAGGGCCCCGTAGATGACCCATTTGAAGGGCAGCAGCCGCTCCAGGGGCATCCGGGCCAGCAGCAGGGCCAGCCCCATCCCCACTGCTCCGGTCACCCAGTGCTGGTACCAGTCGGCGTAGTCGGCCTGGCGCTGGGTGCTGGCGATCAGGATGCCGGCCACGAGCACCATGGCCAGGGGAATGCCCCAGAGGAGCCAGTCCACGTCGGCGAGGGGGCGGCGTCGGACCCCAGGGCCGCCGGAGAACAGTCCCCGGCCGCGCCGCGGCAGGCTCAGCATCCGCTCAGGCGGCCACCGGAGCGAGCGTGGCGATCCTGGCGGCCAGATCGAGGAAGGCCCTGGCCGTGACTGAGTCGGGCTCGGCGATGACCACCGGGCGGCCGCTGTCCCCGGCTTCCCGCACGGGCATCTCGAGGGGCAGCTCGGCGAGCAGGGCAACCCCGGCCTCCTCAGCCAGCCGGGCGCCGCCGCCACTGCCGAAGATCGGGTAGCGCTTCTCCGGGGCATCGGGAGGAATGAACCCGCTCATGTTCTCCACCACCCCGAGCACGTTCACGCCCATCTGGAGGAACATCGCCAGGCCGCGGCGGGCGTCGGCGAGGGAGACCTCCTGCGGGGTGGTCACCACGATCACGCCGGCCATCGGCACGGCCTGGGCCAGGGTGAGCTGGGCATCGCCCGTACCGGGTGGAAGGTCCACCACCACGACATCGCGCTCGCCCCAGTCGACCTGATAGAGGAACTGGCGGATGATGCCGTTGAGCATCGGCCCCCGCCAGATCACGGGCTGGTTCGCGTCGATCAGCAGGCCCATGGAGACCACGGCGATGCCGCAGCTGGGGATGGGGACCAGCACCTGGCCGGCGCCTTCGCCGCGCACCTCCGGGGTGCGGTCGGCCACGCCGAGCATGGTGGGGGCGTTGGGGCCGTAGATGTCGGCGTCCAGCAGGCCCACCCGCAGTCCGGTGCGGGCCAGGGCGCAGGCCAGGTTCACGGCCACCGTGCTCTTGCCCACGCCACCCTTGCCGCTGCTCACGGCAATCACCTGCCGCACCCCCGGGATCGGCTGGCGTTCCGGCAGCTGGCCGTGGCCTCCAGGACCATGACCGGCCGCCCCGATCGGGGCTCCAGCCGAGGCCGCGGCGGCGGGCTGGGCCAGCTCGATCTGCACGTCATCGATCCCCTCGAGGCTGAGCAGGGCCTCGCGGGCCTCGGCCACGATGCGGTCGCGCTGGCTCTGGGCAAAGCTGGGCAAGGCGAGGCGGATCACGGCCCGCTGCCCCTGCAGGCGCGGCTCCTGGATCCAGCCCAGCTCGAGCAGGTTGCGGCCGCTGCCGGCGTCCTTCACGGCGGTGAGGGCGGCTTGGGCCTGCTCAGCAGTGGCCATCCAACCAGGGTTCAGGGAGGCCGATCCTAGGTGTCCTCACCGGGGTGACTGCCGTGACAGAGCCTCTCGAACACTTGTGAAGCGGTCCGTCAGGCTGAAATGGTGAACCTGATTGGAGGCGCCGTTCGGGCGCGGTGCGATGCAGAAGGACCTGTTGACGCGAGGGGACAGCAGTCTCGCCGGCGGCAAAGCCGAGGCGTCGCCGCTGGAGGCTCCCCCGGCAGACTCCCGCGCCAGGGCCAGGGCCCTGTTGATGGGGCTGCAGGATTCCATCTGCGCGGGTCTCGAGACGGTCGATGGCGAGGGTCGCTTCGCTGAGGAGAGCTGGGTGAGGCCCGAGGGTGGCGGTGGCCGCTCGCGGGTGATGAAGGAGGGCCGCGTCTTCGAGCAGGGGGGCGTCAACTTCTCGGAAGTGGAGGGATCGGAGCTGCCCCCGTCGATCCTCAGTCAGCGACCCGAGGCCCGCGGTCACAACTGGTTTGCCACCGGCACCTCGATGGTGCTCCACCCCCGCAATCCCTACATCCCCACCGTCCATCTCAACTACCGCTACTTCGAGGCCGGTCCGGTGTGGTGGTTCGGCGGTGGCGCCGATCTCACCCCGTACTACCCGTTCCTCGAGGATGCCCGCCACTTCCACCGCACCCTCAAGGCCGCCTGCGACAGCGTCAATCCGGCGTACTACCAGGTGTTCAAACCCTGGTGCGACGAATACTTCTTCCTCAAACACCGCCAGGAAACCCGCGGGGTGGGGGGGATCTTCTACGACTACCAGGATCCCCGTGGTGTGCTCTACAAGGGCCAGGATCCGGAGGGGCCAGCCGCGGCGGTGAGTCGGAGGCTCGGCCCGATCGCCCAGGGGTGGGAGCAGCTGTTCCAGCTGGCCAGTGCCTGTGGAAATGGGTTCCTGCCCAGCTATGTGCCGATCGCCGAAAGGCGCCAGGGTCTCGCCTACGGCGATCGGGAACGGGAGTTTCAGTTGTACCGCCGCGGGCGCTACGTGGAGTTCAATCTGGTGTTCGATCGCGGCACGATCTTCGGCCTCCAGACCAATGGCCGCACCGAATCGATCCTGATGTCCCTTCCTCCCCTGGTGCGCTGGGAGTACGGCTACCAGCCCGAGGCCGGCAGCCGCGAAGCCCTGCTCACCGATCTGTTCACTCGGCCTCAGGACTGGCTGGAGGACCCGGCACTCGAGGGGCGCTGCGCTCCGCACCAGGCGGTGCACTGACGAGCGGCCTGAGCCCTGCAGCAGCGGTGGGGATCGATCCCGCTCCCACGGGCTGGGCCGGAAATCTCCCCGGCCCGCGATCCAGGCCCTGCTCCAGGGCCTCCACCACCCGGCGGGCGATCGCCTCCACGGCGGCGTCGCGGCGGGAGGGGTCCCGGAGGGTGCGCTCGAGGGCTCCCTCCAGCTTGCCGATCTCCAGGATGGCGATCCCGCGGCGGGGAGCCCCGAGACCCTCGCGGTAGTGCAGCGGATAGGAGCCGAAGGCGAGGGCAAGGCTCTCATCGAGCCGGCTGGGCTGGCGATGCAGGGGCGGGATCAACCCCGAGCCGACCCCATCGGGGCCGTAGGCGTCGTAATGGATCTCGAGGGCATAACCTCCCGCCGCGGCATGGGCCTTGCCCACGCTCCAGTTGGTGCGGGGGTCGTCGCCGTCGGCGATGGTGCGCACGGGGGGCTCATAGAGCCGGATCGCCAGGCCGCGTTGCCGCCCCAGGGCCACCACGGCCCGGGCGGTGACGAGATTCCAGTACAGCTCGTCGCGGATCCCCGGCTGCATCGGGCGTGCCCCCAGCCGATCCACCGCCTCGCCGGCCGTGCCGGCCCCGGCGATGCCCTGGGAGTCGGCATGGCCGGCCATCACCAGGATCTCGGTGCCCGCGGCAAGGGGCCGCAGGCCGACCCAGTCCTTGTTGCGGCTGAGGCGACTGCGGGGGCCGGTGAGCGGATCGGGATCCAGCAGCATCGGCGCGCGGGCGATCGCTCCAGGCACGCTCAGCAGGGCGGCCAGGCCGATCAGCAGCAGGGCTCTGGGGTGGGCCATGGCGATCCGCTAGATGGGTGAGCTGAGCAGATTGGCATCACTGAACAGCCCCAGCTTCGGCCCGAGCTCCAGTTCCAGGGCGATCAGCTCGTCCCGGTGGGCGCGCAGCCGCAGGGCGCTGCCGGTGGCCTGGTCATGGCTGATCAGGCGCAGTTCGACGGTTTCGGCCCGTGCGGCCCGGCGCCGGTAGAGCACCCCTGCCAGGGGGCCCAGGGCCACCAGGATCAGGGGCCACCAGCCCAGGGCGGGCTCGATCTGCCGCACCACCAGGCCGAGGCAGCCGGCTCCCACGCCCCCCAGCAGCGACAGGAGACCGGCCAGTAGCGCGCTCGAGCGGACCTGGCCGCGGAAGCGCAGGCTGCGGTGCTCGGGGTTGGTCTCCTCTGCCGTCCAGCCCCGTTGCTGAAGCCAGCTGCTCAGGCTTTCGAGCACCTCCAGGGGAGGACGGGAGGAGCGGACCTCCACCGTGGTGGTGCGGTCCTTGCTGGCGGCCCGCAGAAAGAAGACCAGCCCCACCGCGAGCAGCAGGGTCAGGACCAGGGTGGAGCCGGTGGGATTCATGGAGCTGCAGAACTCAACCCATTCTGCGGGGAGGCTCCGGTGGGCGGCGTCCAACATGGACCCGGTTCCACCCCTGTGCCCTTCCCTCGCCATGACTGCCGCCCCCCCCAGCAACCTGCCCGAGCCGGCCCGGTTCGCCGTCTTCGACGGTGATCTCGATGCGGAATGGGCCGCCCTCTATGCCGGAGCGCGGGCCCTGGCCGTGGACACCGAGGCGATGGGCCTGATCCATGGCCGCGATCGGCTCTGCCTGGTGCAGATCTGCGATGACGCCGACAACGTCTGCTGCATCCGGCTGGCCCGTGGTCAGCAGCGGGCTCCCCTCCTCCAGGCCTTGATGGAGAACCCCGCCATCGAGAAGGTGTTCCACTTCGCCCGCTTCGACGTGGCAGCCCTGGCCGAGAACCTCGGGATGGCGGTGGATCCCATCTTCTGCACCAAGATCGGCAGCCGGCTGGGCCGCACCTACAGCCCCCGCCATGGCCTCAAGGACGTGGTGCAGGAGCTGGTGGGGGTTGAACTGGACAAGCGGGCCCAGAGTTCCGACTGGGGGCAGGTGGAGGACCTCAGCGAGGCACAGCTGGCCTACGCCGCCGGGGATGTGCGCTACCTGCTCCCGGCCCGCGACCGGCTGGAGACGATGCTGCGCCGCGAGGAGCGCTGGGAGCTGGCGCAGCGCTGCTTCCGCTGCCTGCCGGTGTTGGCCGATCTGGACCGGCAACGCTTCCCGCTGCTGTTCGAGCATTCCAGCGGCGGCAACCGCTGAGCGGGGCAGGCTTCAGTCCTCCAGCATGAAGTGTTCGTCGTTGCCGACGGCCTCCAGCAGGGAGGAGAGCAGTTCGTGGGTGGAGGCACTGCCGCTGCTGGCCGCTGCCAGCATCTCCTCGGCCAGGGCCAGTTTGTCCGCCCCGTCCCGTATTCCGGCGGCGGCGGCCTGGACGTCGACCTTGCGGCGAGCGGAGGCCAGACTCACCCCCAGGACGCTGGCGAGGCGGCTGCAGGCGATGGTGTAAGCCCGATCCTGGATGCCGGCCATCGGTGGAGACCCTCGGGAATGAGGGGCATCATCCCAGTCGGTCGGTTCGCAGCAGCCGCTGCTCGATCAGCTCGGCCAGGCGATCACTGCCTCCCGGCGGGCCCATGCGGTGCCGGCCGATCCGGCCGAGCCGTGCGCGCAGGCCTGGATCTGCCAGCCAGCGGCTGAGCTGTTCGACCAGTTCGGCCGAGCCATGGCAGGGCTGCACCGCGCCCCCCAGCAGGCGACTCTGGCGGCGGGCGAAGCCCGCCTTGAACTGGGGCCCCGGGCCAGGCAGCGACAGCGCCGGCACCCCCAGCCCGGTGAGCTGTTCGGTCGCCGTGCCCGCGGTGGCCAGGCCCAGCTCCGCCCAGCGGGCCCAGCGGCCGAAGCAGCCCGAACCCAGCAGCAGGGTGAGGGGCCCACGGCCCCAGCGGCTGTCGGCACCCGTGCCGGCCCGCTCGGGGTCCGGGGGCAGGGGACGCCAACCCCTTGCGGTCAGCAGGGTGTGCCACTCGGTGGCGGTTGGCCGGGAGGTGCTGGCCACCAGCAGGGCCGTCGGTCCCTGGGGCCGCCACTGCTCCAGGGCTGTCAGCATCCGGGCCGCATTCTCCAGGGCCTCCGGCATCCGACTTCCCGCCAGCAGCAGCAGCCGCTGCTGGCGGGCGAGCCAGGCCGGAGGAGCATCGGCCGCCTCGAAACCGTCGGTCATGGGGTTGCCGGGAGCCAGGGCCGCCACCCCGCGACGCCGCAGCCCCCGGGCCGTGAGCCGATCGCGCACCGCGACCAGGCGGCAGCGCCTGTGGCCCATCAGCCGCCACTCCCAGGGATCCCACTCGCTGCCCTTGCAGGCGTGATAGCCGTCCGCCAGGGGAGTGGCTCCCCAGCCCGGCGGAGGCGGCGACGCCCAAGTGAAGTCGCTCTTCGGTGTGCCGATGAACCCGAACGGCGCGCCGCTGGCCCAGGCCAGCAGGAGGGGAAGCAGGTCTCCCACCGCGAGCACGGGGGCGCCGCTGCGGCCCCATGCCCGCACCCACTGCCACTGCCGCCAGCTCAGCTGGGGGAGTCCGGCCGCCAGATCACGCCTCAGCCCGCTGAGGCTCTGGTTGCTGAATCCGCCGCTGGGCAGGGAGCGCCGCGGACCGACCCGGCGCACCAGGCCGCCCTCCTCCGCGGACGCGAAGCTCTGCCCTTCGCCGACCAGGGGCAGCACGGCGATCTCGAGTCCGGCCAGCCGGCGGTGCAGCGCCTCCACGAGCCGCAGGGCGATGGCATCCTCCCCGTGGCCGTTGCTCAGGACCAGCAGCGGGGGGGGCATGCCATGGCTGATACGATCCGCTCACGGGAGTTTGATCCCTGGCCGGCGGCATGGCCAAGTGGTAAGGCAGAGGATTGCAAATCCTTTACCCCCAGTTCGAATCTGGGTGCCGCCTCTCTTCTTTCCTGCCTCATTTCTCCCCTCAACGGTCCTTCAACGCCGACATTGCCGCACACCAGGCTGACCATGGCCGGTCGGATGTCTAGCTTCAGGGCCATGTCGGCTTCTCCAGCCATGCGTCCAGCCCATCCCGGCTTCCCAGCCGTCCGCCGGGGCCGTGTGCTCGCCGGTCTGATCGTCGTGGCCATGGCGGGCGCTGGCGCCCTCTCGGCTTCCCCGGCAGGGGCGTGTGAGCGCCATCTCGACGGCCACCAGAGCGGGTCCCAGACCCAGTCCGAGGTGATGGGGGGGCGCTGAAGGGCTAGCGCCTCGCTTCCGCCTCCCAGCTGGCACCACCGCTGGTGCTCCTGGCCTCGCAGCGCAGCTGCCGTTCCTCCAGCCGGCATGAACCCCGGGCCAGGTGCGTTCGCGGCAGGCTGATCAGCAGGCCCCGGGGGCTGTAGCGGCTCGCGGCGACCGTGGTCACGGTGAGGCTGGTGGGCCACTGGGGATCACAGCGGGCTTCGCGGTTGCAGCGCATCGGTTCCTGGCCCGTGGCCAGCTGGCCCACGAAGATCAGTTGTTCCACCGCCACATCCTCTGCCACCCCCGTGGAGAGGAACCGCACGGTGAGCATGCCCTCCAGGTTCTGCTCCAGCCTGATCGCCCGGCAGGTCTGGGGTCTCGCGCCGCTGTCCGGGGCCTGGGCTTCGGTCCGCAAGGTGCAGGTGTTGGTCTCGGCCTCCCAGCGTCCGTAGCCCTCGGCCGAGGCCGGCGCCAGCACCCCGAGGAGGCCCAGCACGAACCAGGGCAGCGTCAGTAACCCGAGTCGGCGACGCAGTGGCCCTGGCAGCTGATGCCATTGCTGGCCGTGCGGCCGCAGTGGCCGCAGAGCACCGGATCGCTGCCGGGCTGCGGCTGGGAAGGGGAGGAGCACGGGGGGTGGACGAACGGGGTGGTCGGGGCCTGTGGGGGCAGGGTGCTCATAGTGGCCGCATCGGAGCAGGCAGACCGTTTCACCATGGCGCATTCACCCCCGTCGTCGCCCGTCTTGCCCGCCTCTGCAGGCTTGCCGGGCATCGGCGTGGGCACCTGGGCGTGGGGCAACCAGTTCCTCTGGGGGTATGACCCCAGCCAGGATGGGCAGCTGGAGGCCACGTTCCGCCGCGCCGTGGAGCTCGGGCTGCGGTTCTTCGACACGGCGGACTCCTACGGCACGGGCCGCCTCAACGGCCGCAGTGAAACCTTGCTGGGCCGGTTCTGTGCCGGCCTCGACCCTGCCCAGCGGTCCCGGCTGTGCCTGGCGACCAAGTTGGCGCCCTTCCCCTGGCGCCTGGGCCGGCAGGGCTTCGCGCGAGCGTTCGCGGCCTCCCGGAAGCGCCTGCAGGGCCAGCTGGATCGGGTGCAGCTGCACTGGAGCACCTCCCGCTACGCCCCCTGGCAGGAAGGGCCCCTGCTCGATGGCCTGGCGGATCTGGTGCTCCGGGGTGAGGTGTCCTCCCTGGGGGTCTCGAACATGGGGCCGCAGCGCCTCCGCCGGATCCATGGCCAGCTGGCTCGGCGGGGCGTGCCCCTGACCAGCCTGCAGGTGCAGTTCTCGCTGCTCTGTCCGGGAGGGATCGAGCCGGGTGGGGTCGTGGAGGTCTGCCGCGAGCTGGGGATTGAGCTGATTGCCTACAGCCCCCTGGCCCTGGGGTTGCTCGGCCGCGGCCCTGGTGAGTCCGTCCCCCGTGGTCCCCGGGGAGCCCTGTTCCGTCGGCTGGCGCCGGAGGTGGCGCCGCTGCTGGCGACCATGGCGGCGGTGGCGGCTCCCCATGGGGCCCCACTGGCCGCCGTGGCGCTGAACTGGTGCCGCTCCCACGGCGCCATGCCGATCCCGGGTCTGCGGAGCCCCGAGCAGGTCGAGGGGGTGGCGGAAGCCCTCTGCTGGCAGCTCGAGCCTGCGGCACGGGACGCCCTGGACCGTCAGGCCCGGCAGCTGCGCCGGCGCATGCCCGGAAATCCCTTCACCAGCGCCTGAGCGCTCTCCTGGGCCGGAGGCCTGAGCTGGGCCGAGCGGCCGCCGGCCGGCCTCAGGAGGCGGCGGGCTCGGGCGTGAGCACCACCGGCATCGCCTGGGGCCGCACCAGGGGGCTGACCGCCAGGCTGCCTGGATCCCCCAGCTCCTCCATCGCCGCCAGCGACGGCGCGGCCTCAGGGCCACAGGCCTGGAGGGCCTCCTGCAGGAGCGAATCGAACGTGGCCCCCTGCAGACGGTGGCGGGCCAGTTCCATGAAGACCCGGGCGAGGGATTCGCCGGCCGCTGCGCGCAGAGCCGGATTGTTGCTGCGCAGCTCCTGCTCCTCTTCGATCGCACGGATGAAGCGCTCCGTCACCTCGCGCTTGGTGTTGGCGCGGATGCGGGTGTCCTGCTCCGCCGGGGTCAGCGCGGTCCGGGCCTCCAGCTCGGCCAGGCGCCTGCGCAGGCTGTCGAGCACCTCGTGCACTTCCTTGGCGATATGGGCGAGCTGCCCGTCGGAGAGTCGCGGCAGGTCAGCGACGTAGACCTTGCCATGGTCCCGGAGGGTGAGGAACGTGGGCCGCATGCCGCCCCGCAGGGCGGCGGGGACGGGATCCCGCGGACGGTTTGGCCGGGCGGGCGGAACCGGGCCGGCCGAACTGCGGCGCCGGGTGATGCGTTGGCCGGAGGTCAGGGAGGTCTGGGGACTATTCATGCGGGACTACTCAGGCGAAAACCACGTTCAGAGCTGGGCATCAACGGCGCTGGCTCGGGCCCTGGGCTGTCAGCGAGGCGGGTGGCGAGGCTGACGACGGTGCTGGGGGCGGTGCCGGAGGAGGGCGACGGCCAAGGACGGTGATCGGGTTCGAAAAGCGGTTGCACACCTCATTGCACGCCACCTCCTCCCGTCAAGGCCTCGTCTCTCGACTGCGGACTGTATGCCGTGATGCCGTGGGAACGGCTGCCAGCCAACCCGCCGGGCCTTGGGACATCCAATCTGACGCAGCCCTCCGTCAGCTGGGCAGACCCACCAGAACCGGATCGCCTGGCTGCCGGGTCACCACCTCGCCCAGGGGCCAGGCCTCGTAGCCGGCCTCCCTGCAGGTCGCCAGCGCCAGGGTCAGGGCATCGGCAGGCACCACCAGGCAGAAACCCACCCCGAGATTGAAGGTGTTCCAGAGGTCGGGTTCGGGGACATCCCCGGCCTCCTGCAGCCAGCGGAACACCGGGGGACGCTCCCAGCTGGCCGGATTCAGCAGGGCCTGGACCCCGTCCGGCAGGCAGCGGGGCAGATTCTCCGGCAATCCCCCTCCGGTGATGTGGGCCATGCCCCGGATGGGCACGGCCGCCTGGAGCAGGGACCTGACCAGGGCTCCGTAGAGCCGGGTCGGAGTCAGCAGGGTGTCGATGAGGGGGGCGTCCCCTCCGGGCAGTGGGGTCGCGGTGCCGACACCCCGGGCCTCGAGGATCCGGCGCACCAGGCTGAACCCGTTGCTGTGCACACCGCTGCTGGCCACGCCGATGATCCTGTCCCCTGCCGCAATGGAGCGGCCGTCGATCAGGGCGCTCGCCTCGACCACGGCCACGCAGAATCCCGCCAGGTCGTAGCGACCGGGTCCGTAGAACCCCGGCATTTCGGCGGTTTCGCCCCCCAGGAGTGCGCATCCGCTCTGGCGACAACCGTCGGCGATGCCCTCCACCACCTCGGCCATCGCTTCGGGGCTGAGCTTGCCGGTGGCGATGTAGTCGAGAAAGAACAGGGGCTCGGCGCCGCTGGTGATGACGTCGTTGACGCACATGGCGACCAGATCGATTCCCACCGCGTGGTGCCGGCCATGGGCCTGGGCCAGCTCCAGCTTGGTCCCCACCCCGTCGGTCCCGGACACCAGCAGGGGCTCCCGCAGGCCTGACGGCAGGCGGCAGAGGCCCCCGAAGCCCCCAAGGCCGCCCACCACCTCAGGGCGCCGGGTGGCCTCGACGCTGCTGCGGATGCGCTCCACGAAGGCGCGGCCTGCGACCACGTCGACGCCGGCAGTGCGGTAATCCATCGCTCGAGTCCCGATCCAGGCTGGCAACGATCCTCCAACGCCACGGGCCGGCCGCTGCCCCACCAGACAGGCGCCGCGCAAGTGGTCAATCCGTCGATCGGCACATGCGGCAATCAGTGTGCCTTATGGAGGCCATTGGGTTGCCTGATTGATCGGCGCCGGCTCCAGCGCCTCGAGCCCTGCTGGGGCCTTGTGAGTCTGGTGTGATGACCATTTCTGATCGGTGCTGCCTGTTGCGTTGCTCACCAAATTGCCTGTCTGATCCAGTTAGGTTTGCGCCGTCGTTATTCCCGTCAGGAACTCCGCAGGCGAATTCGCTTCCTGAGTGGCCCCATTCCACCGGCTCCGGAACACCAGATCTTCTGGAGTTTCTGGAGCCCGGATAAGAGCCCAAGCGAATCCAACGCCGGTGAGCCATCCCCAAAGGGGTGGTTGCTGGTCTCCAGCGAGTTTCGCCCGTTATGCGCCGAACCTTCTCGCTAGGGGCTCTTGCCCTGCTTCTCTCCGGCAGCGCCTTGGTTCCCGCCATCGCCGATTCCGCCCTCGCGACCACCCGGGAGCTCGCTCTCCCCGCTGCAGGTCTCGAGCCCGCCGGGACTCCCACCGGGACCCGGGTCGCCATCCGCGACACCGAGCTGGTCCCCACCGTCGAGGACGCCCCCCAGCCCGTGGCTCCTCCGGTGCGGATCGCCCCCACCCCAGCACCGGCACCCTCTCCTCGGGTCGTCAAGGTGATCCAGGGTCAGGCCAGCTGGTATGGCCCCGGCTTCTATGGCAACCGCACGGCCAACGGTGAGGTCTTCCGACGCGGCACCCTCACCGCGGCCCATCGCACCCTCCCGTTCGGCACCAAGGTGCGGGTCACCAACCTCCGCAACGGCCGCACCACCGTGGTTCGGATCAACGACCGGGGGCCCTTCCACGGCAACCGGGTGATCGACCTGGCCCATGGCGCCGCTTCCGAGGTTGGCCTCACTGCCAGTGGCGTCGCCCAGGTGAAGCTCGAAGTCCTGCGCTGATCCGCAGCCCAGCACGGCTGGCTGTCTGGCTGAACCGCCCATCCGCCAATCTGGCGGGTGGGTTTTTTCATGTCCCCAGGGATCGTCCGTGCACCTGCTCCTGACCTGCCACGACCTCGCTGCCTGGCGGCAGCGGCAGGAGGCTCCGATCCACTTCGTTCCCACGATGGGTGCCCTGCATCAAGGGCATGAAGCGTTGATCCATGCCGCAGCCCGACCGGTGGCGGGCCGGGAGCCCGTGGTGCTGGTGAGCGTCTTCGTGAATCCGCTCCAGTTCGGTCCCCAGGAGGACTTCGGGCGCTACCCCCGCAACCTCGATGCCGATGCAGGGGTGGCTGCCGCAGCGGGCGCTGCGGCGTTGTTCGCGCCGGAGGCGGCTGAGCTCTATCCGGCGGGGGAGGCGGGCCTGACCCGGGTCCAGCCGCCGTCCTCACTGCGGCGGTCTCTCTGCGCCCCCCTGCGGCCGGGCCACTTCGAGGGGGTGGCCACCGTGGTGGTCCGCCTCCTGGCCCTGATCCGCCCCGAGCGCCTGCTGCTGGGGGAGAAGGACTGGCAGCAGCTCGTGATCCTCCGCCGGGTGGTGCGCGATCTGGGGCTGCCCGTGCAGGTGCAGGGCTGTGCCACGGTGCGGGAGGCCGATGGGCTGGCCTGCAGCTCCCGCAACCGCTACCTCTCCGCCGACCAGCGGACCCAGGCCGGGGCCCTGCCAAGGGCGCTGAAGATCGCGTCCAGCCAGTCCGGCCTGCCTGGCGGTGCGATCACCGGGGGCTTGCGGCAGCGTCTCGAGGCCGCCGGGCTGGAGGTGGAGTACGCCGAACTGGTGATGGCCCATAGTCTGGAGCCCGTCGACCGGGTGGCAGGGTTGTGTCTGCTGGCGAGCGCCGTCCGATGCGGCCCGGGTCGCCTGATCGATCACACCTTTCTGATGAGCCGTTCGCCGATCGTTGCCATTGATGGCCCTGCCGGGGCGGGGAAGAGCACGGTGACCCGCGCCTTCGCCCGACGTCTCGGCCTGATCTACCTCGACACCGGGGCGATGTACCGCGCCGTCACCTGGTGGGTGCAGCACCTGGGGGCGGATCCCGCCCTGCCGGAGGCCGTGGCGGCGGCATTGGCCGGCCTCGATCTGCAGATCTCCGCGGCCGCGGAGGGGGCCCAGCAGGTCTGCATCAATGGCCACGACGTCACCGAGGCGATCCGCAGCCCTGAGGTGACGGCGCAGGTCTCCGCCGTGGCCGCCCACGGCTGCGTGCGCGACGCCCTCACGGCTCAGCAGCAGGCCATGGGCTCCCGCGGCGGACTGGTGGCCGAGGGACGGGACATCGGCACGGCTGTCTTCCCGGACGCCGACCTCAAGGTGTTTCTCACCGCCACGGTGGCCGAGCGGGCCCGGCGCCGGGCGCAGGACCTCGAGGCCCGTGGCTTTGCCGTCCCATCCCAGCCGGTCCTCGAGGCCGAGATCGCCGAGCGGGACCACCGTGATGCCACCCGGGCCGTGGCCCCCCTGCGGATGGCCGACGATGCGGTGGAGCTGGTCACCGACGGCATGGCCATCGAGGCGGTGATCCAGGCCCTGGTGGATCTGTTCCGTGACCGGGTGCCCCACGATGCCTGGCCGGATCCGGACCCGCAGCCCTGACACGGGCCTTGGGGCGCCGTCACCCCGGGCGGTGGTGCTCCAGCAGTCCCACGCAGGCGTCCGCGAGCAGGTCGAGCACATGCTCGAAACCCTCCGGCCCGCCGTAGTAGGGATCCGGCACCTCCTCGGCCCGCAGTCGTCGGCCATAGGCTGTGAGGGGCTCGATCCTGGCAAGCCCGGGGCGGCCGCCCAACTCCTGGGCGAGGGCACGCACGCTCGCCAGGTTGTCCTGGTCCATCGTGAGGATGTGATCGAAGCCGGTCAGATCCCCCAGGGTGATCTGGCGGGCCCGGCTGGTCAGATCGATGCCCCGTTGCCGGGCCGCCGCGCGCATGCGGGCATCGGCCGGCTTGCCGCTGTGCCAGCCGCCGGTGCCGGCCGAATCCACCTCGAAGTGCTCCTCGAGACCCTCCCGGGCCAGCAGATGGCGAAACACCCCTTCCGCTGCGGGAGAGCGGCAGATGTTGCCGAGGCAGACAAACAGGACGCGGGTCGGTTCCGTCAAGGGCGGCGCAGGCGTGCAAGGGCCAACTCTGCCCGCAGGCAGACCACGGGGGGATTCTCCTCAGCCGCTCTGCAGAGCGCCTGCAGGCCCTCGAGGCCGCGTTGCCAGGCCGGGGAGTCCCTGACCTGGCCGTGCCCCAGGGATTCCAGACCGACGGCCACGGCGTAGCGCACCACCCATTCGCCGTCGTGGGTGGCCGCCAGCAGGGCGTCCAGGCAGCGCTGCCGCACCTGGAGGCGCTCCTGCTGCTCCAGGGGTTCCAGCCGCAGCTGGCCCAGCCCCCGGGCCGCCGCCCGCCGCACACTCGCCGCCACGTCGGTGCCCAGGGCCTCCACCAACAGGTCCAGGCCGCGCACATCCCCGATGCCGGCCAGGGCCCGCACGGCCCAGGCCCTGGCGCCGTAGTTCTGGGCATCCAGCTGGAGCAGCGCTTCGACGGCTCCAGGGCCGAGGGCAATCAGGCCCTCCACCGCCGTCACGGCGGCGCCGGGGTTGTTGAACCCAAGCACCTCCACCAGGGTGGGGGCGGCCCCCAGCTGACGGCTGGCTGCCAGCTCCCGGGTGGCCACCACCAGGGCGAGGCTGTCGTCGGCGTCCCGGACGGCGGCGATCAAGCTCCCCAGATCCACGGCAGGGGCTGGGCCGTTCCTCTCCTGGCTGTCCAAGACCTCTCCTTCCATGGCCTCTCCTTCGACGGCCTCTTCTTCCATGGGGGCGCGGTTCTGGCGAAGGTTCATGCTCACAGCTGCAGGGTCATCAAGAGGAGGTCACAGGAGGGCGTCCATGCAGGCCAGCAGCTCCTCCTCCCCGGGGTCACCGTGGCCCCGCTCCACCAGACCCCGCAGGGCGATCAGCTTGAGGCTGTTCTCCGCCAGGGTTGCGCTGATGGCCTGATGGGCCCGGCGCCATCCCGCCGCTCCGAGGTCCATGAGGGCGGCGCGGCGCACCTGCAGCTGGGGATGGCCCAGCAGCTCCACCAGGATGTGGCCCCAGCGTTCCTCCCCGGTGAGCTGGAGCAGGGCCCGGGCCGTGGCGCTGCGGATCAGGGGGCGGGGGTGCTCGATGAAGGGCTGGATCACGCCGATCACCTCGGGGCTGGCGGTACCGATCTCGCCGATGGCCTCGATCAGGGCTTCGCAGGGTTCGACCAGCCGCGGGCTGTTCGGCTGCAGGGCGCCGGCGCCGGCCGGACCACTCGCCAGCCGGCGGCAGAGGGCCTCCACCGCCTCTGCGGCGCGGAGTTCTCCCAGGGCCCGGCCCGCCGCCTCCCGCAGCCCGTCATCCGGGTCCTCCAGGGTGTCGAGGAGGTCCGGAATGGCCGTCTCGGCCGCCGGCCCCAGCTTGCCCATGGCCCTGGCGGCGTTCCGGGCCACGGCGTTCTCCTCCACCCCGGCTCCCGGGTCCCGTGGGCGCCGTTGTCGCAGGGCCATGCGCAGCAGCGGGATGGTGTCGGGGTGCTGGCTGCGCATGCGCCCGAGCCACCAGGCGGCGTAGTACTGCTGGGAGGGATCCTCGCTCTGGCGGAGTCGCTCGAGCGCCTCCGTCTCACTGATGGGCGAGCCCGTGGTTGGGCCCGCGGCTGAGTCCATCCGTGGGGCCCCTGCCGTCGAGGCCGCCGAAGTTCTTGGATCAGAAGCCGCCATAGGGGTCAGATGCAGCCATGAAGGATCACCGCCAGCGCGGGAATGGGGGCTGGGGCGGTGCGGACAGGCTGAGGATTGGATGATGACAGGTCATGAAAAAGGCCCCCGAGCGGGGGCCAGAGGAGCCGAGGTAAGAACCCTTGAGGAGGGATTTCAGACGAGGGCGGCGATGGCGTAGTCGATGTAGTTGTTGGCGATGACA